>NZ_JBFAUP010000010.1:0-310965 GCF_040679335.1 Streptomyces sp. NPDC052299
GCTTTGGGCTGCGTGTTCCCCCGCCCGGTGTTTTTGGTGGGGCCGGGGCGGCCCCCCCGGGGGCGCGTGCCCTATCAGGGGGGGGGGGGGGCCCCCCCCGCGCCCCGCCCCACCCCCACCACGTTCCTTCGATCGGAGACCTGTCGTGACTTCCAGAAGAGCCCTGACCTTCTCGCTTTCCGCCCGCTCTCACCGTCTGGAACCAGCATGTCTCGCACCCCACAGGTCGCTACGCCCACCGTGAAGTTCCCGCACCGCAGCAGGCGCGGGGTCCTGCTCGGCCTGACCGCCCCGCAGCTGATCACCGCCGGCCTCGCCGGTCTTCTCCTGCTCGCCGTGATCCTCGCCCGCGGCGTGGTCGGCGCCCTCGAACTCATCCCCCTGTGGGCCGTCATCGCCCTCCTGGTCTTCGTCCGCCACCGAGGCCGCACCCTGGCCGACTGGACGCCGATCCTCACCCGCTACCTGACCCGGCGCCTGCGGGGACAACTGGTCTGGCTCACCCGCCCCTCCCGGCGCCCGGTGCGCGAAGGGCTCCTTCACCTGCCCGGTACCGCCGCCAGCCTGCGGGTCGTCACCGCCCCCGACGGCCGGTACGCCGCTGTCCACAACCCCCACACCGGCAACCTGACCGCCGTCGTCAAGGTCACCTCCCGCGCCTACGCGCTCCTCGACCCGGGCACCCAGAACGCCAACGTCAACGGCTGGGGACGTGCCCTCGCCGCCCTCGCGCGTACGGGACACGTCGCCCGGATCCAGGTGATCGAGCGCACCGTCCCCGACTCCGGAGACGCCCTTCGCCGCTACTGGGAGCAGCACGGCCACCCCGACGCTCCCCTCGCCGGGACGATCTACAGCGAACTGATCCAGAGCGCCGGTCCTGCGGCAGCTCCGCACGAGGCGTATGTCGCCCTGTCGCTGGACGCCAAGGCCACGCGGCGCCTGGTCAATCAGGCCGGCGGTGGGCTGGCCGGGTCCTTCAGTGTCCTGTCGCAGCTCGTCTCGACGTTCGACCAGGCCGCCCGTGGTGCCGGGCTCAATCCGAGCGGCTGGCTCACCGCCGGGGAGATCGCCGCCGTCGTACGCACCGCCTACGACCCCAAGGCCCTGACCGCGCTCGACCGTTGGTCCGGCGGCTCTCGGCCGGAGGCCGATCCCTCTGCGGGCGGGCCGGTCGTGGTGGTGGAGAAGGCGGACCACATCGCGACGGACTCGGCCGTCCACGCTACGTACTGGGTCGAGAACTGGCCCCGCGTCGAGACCAGCGCCGGTTTCATGCACCAGGTCCTGTTCACCGCCGGGGTACGGCGGACGCTTTCGCTGTCGTACGAGCCGAAGGGGCTGGATGCCGCTTTGCGGGACGTTCAGCGCAAGAAGGCCAGCGTGATCGCCGACTCTGCCGAGCGCGCCCGGCGGGGCCGGGTCGAGTCCGAGGCGGACTCGATCGAGTACCAGGACATCAAGGCCCGTGAGCGGCAGCTCATCGCCGGGCACGCGGATGTGGCCCTGACCGGTCTGCTGACTGTCTCGGCCGACTCCGAGGAGGAGTTGCGCTCGGCGTGCGCGGTCGTGGAGACCGCGGCGGTCGGCGCCCAGCTCGACTTGCGGCTGCTGACCTGGCAGCAGGCCGAGGCGTTCACTGCTGCCTCGATGCCGCTCGCCCTCGCCGTCTGACCCTGGCATCCATCCTTGTCCGAGAGAGCACCTTCATGTCCCGCACCCCTCGTACCGCGCAGGACTTCGTGCCCTTCGCCACCGCCGCGCTCGACTTCCACCGCTCGATCAACATCCCCGCGGGCCCCCTCGTCGCCAGCCGGGCCGAGCTGGACACCTTGCACGAGCACCTCATCTCCCTGCACGGGCTCCTCGACGCCCACGCCCACCGCACCGGCCCGCTCATCGCGGTCGAGGGCGATCACCTGCACGCCGCCCGGACCCGGATCTGGCAGACCGCCGAGCACCTTCACCACGCCTACCACGCCTCCCCCAGGCCGGACACCGGTGAGGTGCCCGAGCCGGAGTCCTGCCGGGCCGGCCTGCCCGAGGGTGCTCCGGCGCTGACCATCTGCCAGCGCCATCAGCGCGCCGCACACCTGGTCCGGCGCCGCACCACCCCCGCAGACCTGCACACCCCGTTCACCGGCCTCACCCGCCACTGACCCGCCGCCTCGTCTGGAGAAACGTTCATGCGCACGCGCGCCAGCGCCTCCCACCTCTTCGTCCCGCGCAAGTCCTCCCGCTCCCAGCAGCGCGCCGCCCGCGCCGGGTTCGCCGAAGCCCGCCGCAAGGCCCGCAACGCCAACGCCACGCCCACGGTCCGCGCCGAGGAAGCGCTCGATCCGCAGGCGCGGCCGGTCTACCCGCCCGCCGGCCGCCCCGGCCCCGCCTCCGCCCGGGGCGGCAAGCTCCGCCTCCCCGCCCACCGCATGACCACCGCCACCGTCTCCGGCGCCTACCCCTTCCTCGCCGAAGGCGGCCTCGGAGCCGAGGGCATCTTCATCGGCCGCGACGTCCACGCCGAGGCCGCCTTCTGCTACGACCCCTTCTCGCTGTACAGCAACGGCCGGGTCGAAGGCTTCACCAACCCGAACGCGGTCCTGGCCGGGATCATCGGGATGGGCAAGTCCGCGCTGGCCAAGTCGATCGCCACCCGCGCCATAGCCCACGGCTACCGCATCTACGTCCCCAGCGACCCCAAGGGCGAGTGGACGGCCGTCGCGAAGGCGCTCGGCGGCACCACCATCGCGCTCGGCCCCGGACTCCCCGGACGCCTCAACCCCCTTGATGCACCGGCCCGGCCTGCTTCCGTGAGCGAGGACGACTGGGCGACCGAGGTACGCAAGCGCCGGCTCCTGCTCCTGGCCGCCCTCGCGCGCACCGTACTCAACCGCGACCTCCTGCCCATGGAACACACCGCCCTGGACGCGCTCGACCTCGTCGTCGCCGAGGCCGCCGCCACCGGGACGGTGCCGCTGCTCGGCGGCATCGCGCACACGCTCAGCTCGCCCGAGCGCCTCGAACGGGCCCTCGGCGACGAGAGCGGACGCATGGGCACAGCTGCTCAGGACCTCGCCCACGCCCTGCGCCGGCTCGTCCACGGTGACCTCAGCGACATGGTCGACGCCCCCACCACCGTGCACTTCGACCCGGCCACTCCGATGCTGACCATCGACCTCTCACGCCTGGGCAGCAGCGGCGACGACATCGCCCTGGTCCTCGCCATGACCTGCGCGAGCGCCTGGATGGAGGCCGCGCTCGCCGACCCGGACGGCGGGCGGCGCTGGGTCATCTACGACGAAGCCTGGCGCGTCATGCGGCACATCGGCCTGCTGGAGCGCATGCAGTCCCAGTGGAAACTCTCGCGCGGACTCGGCATCGCCAACCTCATGATCATCCACCGCCTCAGCGACCTCCTCAGCGCCGGGGACGCCGGCTCGCGCGGCCGAGTCCTGGCCGAGGGCCTCCTCGCCGACTGCTCCACCCGCATCATCTACCGCCAGGAACCCGACCAGCTCGCCGACGCCGCTTCCCTGCTCGGGCTGACGGGCGTCGAGACCCAGGCCGTCTCCGCCCTCACCAAGGGACGAGGGCTGTGGAAGGTCGCGGGCCGCAGCTTCATCACGCAACACCTCCTCCACCCTACCGAGCGCGACCTGTTCGACACCGACGCCCGAATGGGGGCGTAGCCGATGCCGAAGAACCTCTCCTCGGACCTCATCGCGTTCGCCCAGGCCGTACCCGGCCAGATGCCCGGATGGAGCGCCCAAGTCCACACGCTCACCAAGCCGAACGCCTTCCGAGCACAGCTCTGGGACCAGCTCGTACTCGACGGCCTCCTCAAGGACAGCGCCGTCACCGACATCGTCGTTCTCACCGGGCCCGACCACGACCGCTTCATAGCCGTCCCCGGGGACGCCGCCTTGCTCCTTGGGGCCCTCCGGCCGCCGGACCCGACCGAGACGCTCGACATCACCCATCTCACCGCGCCCACTCTTAAGGGCCTCGACCCCGACCCCGTACGCGCCGTGGCAGACGTCAAGGAGAAGTACCTCCCCGACTACGAGAGGTCACTGCGGCGCATCCAGATTCAGGCCCTGGGGAAAGCGGCAGCCGGGCTCGCCCGAGTTACGGCTGACTGGGACGACATCTCCGGCACCCTGTGCGACGCCGCGGGATGGCCCATCGATGACACGGTCTACGCCGACGGAAAGGTCGCCCGCGACACCGCCGCCTGGACGCACGTCGAGACCTTCCTCGCCCACGGCCCCCATGTCCTTGCCCACATCCGGTCGACCGTGACGCAACGCGACTTCGAGTGCGGTCCCGTCAGCACGGACCTGCGCCGGATAGGAATGATCGACACGACTCTGGAGGAGGCGCAGCGCATCCAGACCGAGTGGGAACAGGTCATATCCCTCATGGACGGCTCGCTGCCCGGCTCCCGCGCCCTGTACGAGGACGAGGCTCTGGAGGTCCGCAACTCGGAGGGCTGGCACTACGCCGACGAACTTCGCGAGCAGGGTCCGGCGCTCGTCCGGGTCGCCGGCCATTTCGCAGACCGGGCCGACGCCGAGCACCGGGCCGAGAACCTGCGCCAGGCCGCAGCCCTGCATCGATCAGCGCCCGACGCATACACAGTCCCAACCGCCTCCCCGGCGGTGCCGCCGACGTCACCACCAGCACCGCGGCGGGGACGCTGACCCTCGGTCCCTACCACCGACTGGCGGCACGTCCAAAGCGGGCGAGCGCCGGATCCTCGTGACACGCCGCTGGTCCAGCGAGCGCCACACCCGCCCAGGCCCGGAGCCTGGGCGCCGTACACCGGAGCCCCGTATGCACGTCGATAACCCCCTGGTCACCATCCACCGCGAAGGCTTGCGCGTGAAAGCACGCCTGGACTGGTCCGCGCCGGAGCCTGTCGCTTCTCCCGACCCGCGGCTGGAGCACGGCCTCTCGCCGATCACCGCCTCCTTGAGGGGGCGTTGGGTCGAGTGCACCGCCGAGTTCGGCCTCAGCGACTACTACGTCCACGCCGACCTCCCGGAAGGTGGCGAACTGATCATCTCGCCGCCTCAGGAACCTTCCACCGATCACCCACCGGGCCAGCCCGACAGCTGGACCGTGCTGCACAGCCCCGCGAACTCCCACCCGAAAGTCATCTACGACTCCGGTCCCGACGGCCCGCACGCTCACAACGGCGGATCCGTTCCCAAGCTCCTCGCCTTCATCAACGAGCGTCTGGACCTCGCCGGGGCGCCACCGAGCCTCGAACAGGAGCGGCTGTCCAAGCAGCGCGCCGCCCACACGTTCCTTCAGCAGGCAGGGTTTCTCCCTGGTGAAGTCCACGACGGCGAACAGCACTACCGACTGCCTTCAACCCTCGATGCGGTCGAGGAGCGGCGGGCGGTGGCGTGGGCCCTTGACCGGCTGGACGAGGTGTACGTCCCGACGTCGTACGACGACTCGCTGCTCCGGTCACCCGAGACGGCCTGGACGGACGAACCCTGCCTCGGCGACCGGCTCGGTGAACTGGCCGAGTCCATCGGGGCGGCGGCGGACCCGCGTGCGGTCCTCGCGTCCCTGAGCGAGGTGACCGACCCGGTCGACGGCGTGCTCCGGCGTGTGGTGGAGATTCTCGGCGCGGCGGCCGACTCCTGGGCGAACCTCGGCCAGCCGACCGAGCTGCAGCACGCCATCCGCCTGCGCGACGTCGCTGAGCATCTCCAGTTCCAGGTGGTCAAACTCGGCGCACTCCAAGTGATCGAAAACGTGATCGCCCTCTACAGCACCGTCAGATTGACCAGTTCGTCAAGGAGCGGGATCGCGGTGATCGGCCGGGGGCCAGCAAGGTCGCCGCTGTCCTCAACCCGTACAAGTACGCACACTGCGACATGGATGGGCGCTACTCCTTCGAGAAATCTGGGCTGCCTTCCGGCTATCTCCGAGACGCGGACCGACCGTTCCGTGAACAGGTGGACCTTCGAGCCGTACATGCCCGGTCGACAGGATTCGGACCCGCCAGGCCCCCCCATCTTCAGGGCCCGCATGTTCGCCGAGTCGACCCGCGCACAGCGACCAGTCCAACTCGCTGCGGCCCCGGGTTCGTCGAGGGTCAGGCGGTGGAGCTTGGCCCACGCCCTGGCCTTCGACGACTCCGGGAACCACCGGTCGGCAGTCGCTCCGAACGGGCCGAACGACGCCGAGAGCAGCTGCTGCCTGGTACAGCCAGACGTGGCCACGAGCACGATCGCTGATGGCCAACACTATGTGCACCTGTCCGCGCGGGTCATCGGCGCGCAGGGATCAGTTGATGGAGAGAGCCCTTTGCGCTGTCATGGTGCGGGAGTCGTGTGCGGTGGCGAGGGTGTAGAGGCCGGGCACGAGCTTCCAGGTTCCGGAGTTCCATATGGTCAGGTCGTCGGCCGGGATGGTGAAGGTGATGCGCTGGCTGGCAGCGGGGGCGAGGGTGAGCTTGCGGAAGTCGACGAGCCTGCGGCGCTCGGCGGCCGCCGCGGCAGGGAGTGTGGCGTAGACCTGCACGGTCTCAGTGCCCTGGCGTTTGCCCTTGTTGGCGACGGTCACAGACAGGGTGACGGTCTTGGCGGTCGGGTTGTAGGCCGCCTCGACGGAGCCGTGGGCGAAGGTGGTGTACGACAGGCCGTGGCCGAAAGGAAACAGCGGCTGCTGCTCGTTGGTGTCGTAATAGCGGTACCCGATCGCGGTTCCCTCGTCGTACGAGACGGTGCCGTCCTTGCCCGGGTAGGTCGCAGTCGTGGTGCCCGGCCCCTGGGAGGGGGTGGCGGGGAAGGTGACGGGCAGGCGCCCGGAGGGGTCTTCGTCGCCGAAGAGGACGGCGGCGAGTGCTGTGCCCATGCCCTGGCCTCCGTACCAGGCTTGGATGACCGCTTCGACGTCGTCGAGCCAGGGCATGGCCACGGGGCCGTCGGTGTTCAGGACGACGATCGTGCGCGAGTTGGCCGCAGCAACCTCGGTGATGAGCTGGTTCTGGTCGGCGGGGAGAGCGAGCTGTTCGTGGTCCATGGCTTCGCCGGCTATGCGGTTGACGAAGACGACCGCGGCGTCGGCGTCGGCGGCGGCTTTCACGGCGGCCGGGATGAGGGAGACGGGCTGCCAGCCGAGGGTGAGGCCGCAGGTTCCCGAATCGGCGGTGGCGTTGCTGTAGGTCAGTTCGATGGGCACGGGCTTGCCGGCGGTCAGCTCGATGGCGCCTTGGAGGGGGTAGTCGTAGGTGCCGAGGAAGAAGCGCCTGGTGCCACGGGATCCTGAGACGACGGTGGTGCCGTTGACCTTGAGCGTTGCGGTTCCGGCGGGCAGGAGCGAGAAGCGGTGCAGGCCCGAGTGGGTCGGCGTGAGGCTGCCCGACCAGGTTGCGGACCACACCTGCGGGAGCGTGTCGACCGGGGCGGTGGTGAAGTCGACGACGCTGTCGGTGCGGGTGGCAGCCGGCGTCCCAGTCGGCGCGGGATTCGCGTAATAGCGGCCGGTCAGACCGGGGGCTCCGGCGGGTGTGCGCAGCGCGGTGGTGGGGACGGGTGTGAGCGGGATGTCGCCGACGGTTCCCTGGGAGTGGGTGACCGTGATGCCGCGGCCGGCGCGGGTCTTGATGGCCTGTAGGGGGGTGGTCCAGTCACCGGGGTCGACGTAGGTCGAGCCGGCGACGCCGGTGAGGGCGTCGGTTCCCGCGGGGCCGATGACGGCGAGGGATGTGAGTGAGGCGGGCAGCGGCAGGGTCGTTGACCGGTTGGTGAGCAGGACGGTTGACGCGAGAGCGGCTTCCTGCGCGAGGCTCTTGTGCGCCGTGGTACTGACGTTCTGGGCCGGGGTCGGAAGCGGGTTGTCGACGAGGCCGTTGGCGAACATGGTGAGCAGAATGCGACGGGCGGCGTCGTCGAGGCGCGCTGTGGGTACGGCGCCGCCGGTGAGTGCGCCGGGAGCGAGCTTGACTCCGCCGGTGCCGAGTCCCGCGAGGTCCATGCCTGCCTTGGCGGCGGCGACTTGGTCATCCCCGGCCCAGAAGTCGGGGACGGTGTATCCCTGGAGTCCGAGGCGCTTCTTCACGTCGTCGAAGAGAGCGGGACTCTGGGTGGCGAAGGTTCCGTTGATCTTCGGGTAGGCCATCATGACGGAGGTGGTGGGTGCGGCGGCGATGACCCGTCGGAATGGTGCCTGGTAGATCTCGTGCTTCGCGCGTTCGGGGATGAGGGTGTTGATGAAGAAGCGGTTGGCTTCCTGGGTGTAGGCGGTGAAGTGCTTGACGGTGGCGGTGACCTGGCGGCTTTGGATGCCGGTAGTGAGGGCGGTGCCCAGGCGGCCGGCGAGGAGGGGGTCTTCTCCGAGGCTTTCGGCCTGGCGGCCAAAGTGCCAGGTGCGGGTGAGATCAACGGTGGGGCCGAGAAGGGTGTTGTAGCCCTTGGCTCGTCCTTCGGTTCCGATGGCGGCGCCGATGCGCCGGGCGAGGTCTTCGTCGAAGGTGGCGGACTGTGCGAGGGGGACGGGGAAGGCGGTCACGTTCTCCTCGCCGCGCAGTCCGGCGGAGGCGTCGACCATGGTCAGTGCGGGGATTCCGAGATGGGCGATGGTCGCGAAGTCGCAGCGGATCAGCGCTTCCTTTTCGGCGGCTGTCATGCGGGCGAGCAACTCGTCGACTCGTGCGAGCGTGCGGGGGTCTGTCGCAGCTGTGGCTTGGCGGGCGTTGGCCGGGGCGATGCTGACAGCGACAGCTGTGGCTATGGCGGAGGACAGGAAGGTTCGTCGGTTCACAGCGGCTCTCCGAACGGTGGGGCGGCGGGTGGTGCCCGCCGGAGTCAGATGCTGAGCATCCGAGGCGAGTACTCGGAGCTCAATTCCGTGAGCGTTTCCGTCTGGGGGATTTAGTTGCCTGCGGCGTCCCGCCCAGGGTTTTTCAGACGATGCTCAGTGAAGCGCCTTGCGTGAATTGGGAAGTTATGGCTTCGCATTACTCCGGTCAACCCCTGCGACTCACCATTCAGGATCCAGCCCCTCGCACCCGCTCCACCGCTGATCGATCGGGCCTGGTGAGAGCGCCTTTTCCGTGAGACTCGGGGGTTGCCCCGGAGCTCGCATACGGAATTTCGATGACCGTCATCCATCGCACGGATAGCACTGCGTGCACCTTTTAAGCATGCGGATGCCCGGCACGTTGCGCTTCGCATTCGTGCCGGACATTCGCAGGGTCGCGTTTTTTGATATTTCAGGGCTTTATTCGGCTACCGTTCGCCGTATTGAGAACGTGTGTTCCGGCGTCGACCGTTACCGGGCTGGTGCCGGGCAGGTCGACGTTGGCGGTGCAGTTCGGGGGCACGGTGATGTGCGCTTCCATGCCGTTGGGGCCGCTCTTCCAGAACAGGGCAGCTGTTCCGTGGGGGGTTTCGTGGCGGGTTCGTGCCCAGGTGATGCCGCCTCCGGGACGGGGCCGGAAGGTGAGGGCGGTGGCGCCCGGGGCTGTGACTTCTATGCCTCCGACGACTCGGTGGAGCCAGTCGGCTACGGCGCCTAGGGCGTAGTGGTTGAACGAGGTCATGCCGCCGGGGTTGAGGTTTCCGTCGGGGCGCAGGCTGTCCCACCGTTCCCAGATGGTCGTGGCGCCCTTGGTGAGGGGGTAGAGCCATGAGGGGCAGTCCGTCTGCAGCAGCAGGCGGTACGCGGTGTCCAGGTGCCCCGTGTCGGTGAGGGCGTCACAGATGAGGGGGGTGCCGACGAAACCGGTGGCGATACGCGCTTCGTCCTGGTGGACGAGTTCGGCGAGGCGGTCGCCGGCGGCCTGGCGTAGGGAAGGGTCTAGGAGGTCGAAGGCGATGGCGAGGCAGTAGGCCGTGGGGCTGTCGCTGACCATGCGGCCGTCCTTGTGGACGTAGCGCGCCCGGAACGCTGCGGTGATTTCGTCGGCGAGTGTGCCGTAGCGGGTGGCGTCGCTGCTGTGACCGAGTTCGCACGCGGCGTGGCTGAGGTGCCGGGCGGAGTGGGCGAAGTAGGCGGTGGCGACGAGGTAGCGGTCGGTGCGGCCGGCTGCGGGGTCGTCGGGCGGGGCGGCGGGGTCGAGCCAGTCGCCGAGTTGGAAGCCTGTGTCCCACAGGCGGTCCGGTCCGGCGAGCTTTTCGACGAGGTCGACCCACGCCTGGGCCATGGGGTAGTGGCGGCGTAGGAGGTCCAGGTCGCCGAATCGGTGGTAGAGGACCCAGGGGGTGAGTGTGGCGACGTCTCCCCAGGCGGCGCCTGGCTGGATGGGTGTCCACATGGGTTCGCCGGGGATGACGGGGACGTACCAGGGGATGGTGCCGTCGGGGAGTTGTTCGAGGCCGACGTCGGTGAGCCAGGAGTTGAGCATGCCGGCGCAGTCGTAGAGGAAGCCGGCTGTGGGGGCGAAGACTTGGAGGTCTCCGGTCCAGCCGAGGCGTTCGTCGCGCTGCGGGCAGTCGGTGGGGATGTCGACGAAGTTGCCTCGCATGCTCCACAGGACGTTTTCGTGGAGGCGGTTGATCATCGGGTTGCTGCATTCGAACCAGCCGGTGCGGCGCATGTCCGTGTGGTAGACGCGTGCGGTCACGGCGTGGGGGGCGAGTTGTCCGGGCCAGCCACTTATTTCGGCGTATCGGAAGCCGTGGAGGGTGAAGCGCGGTTCCCAGGTGTAGGGGCCGTTGCCGGGCAGCACCAGTGTGTCCGTGGAGTGCGCTTCGCGCAGGGGGCGGGTGGCGAGCTCTCCGTTCTGGAGGACTTCGGCGTGCCGGAGGGTGAGGGTGGTGCCGGCGGGTCCGTCGGCGGTGACGCGGAGGCGGCCCACGAGGTTCTGGCCGAAGTCGAGCAGGTGGCGGCCGTCGGGGGTGCGGGTGATGGATACAGGGGTGATCTCTTCGGTGCACCGGACGGGTGGGCCTTCGGGAGCGACGAGGGTGCCGGTGTTTCGGCTTCCGGTGCGTACAGGCGTCCAGCCGTCCAGCGGGGCGGCCGGGGTGGCCCAGTGCGGATTGTCGAGGCGGGCGTCGAAGTTCTCGCCCTCGTACAGTCCGCTGCTGAGGATGGGGCCGACTGATGCTTTCCAGGTGGGGTCGGTCGCGATCACGGTGACGGTGCCGTCGGTGTAGGTGATCTCGAGCTGGGCGATGAGGGACTGGTCGGTGCCGTAGATGTTGCGGGTGCCGCCGTCGAATCCGTACTTGCCGCGGTACCAGCCGTCTGCCAGCCAGGCGCCGATGGTGTTGGCTCCGGGGGTGAGGAGTGAGGTGACGTCGTGAGTGCGGTAGCGCAGGCGATGGTGGTAGACGGTCCAGCCGGGGGCCAGGGCTTCGTCTCCGACCCGGTGGCCGTTGAGTTCAGCTTCGTACAGACCGTGGGCGGTGATGTAGAGCCGTGCGTGTGCGATCGGCTTGGCGTCGGTCAGGAAGTCCCGGCGGACGCGGGCCGGGCGGCGTTCGGCTGCCGGGTCCTCTTCCCAGCCCGCGCCGACGGGGACGGCAGTCCAGTCACCGGGTTCGAGGAGACCTGCCTCGACGGTGCGGGGCGCGCTCCACGGGGAGGGCTCGCTGTGGGCCGTGGCCCATGTCCGTACGCGTACGGCGGCCTGCTCGCGCGAAGTGAGCGGTTCGCCCGGCCAGGGGACGAGGACGTGATCGGGGCCGGTGAGGCGGCCTGACCGATGCGTGAGTCCGTTGCGGCGGATCTCGAGTTCGTACGCCTGC
Source organism: Streptomyces sp. NPDC052299 (assembly GCF_040679335.1). NCBI lineage: Bacteria > Bacillati > Actinomycetota > Actinomycetes > Kitasatosporales > Streptomycetaceae > Streptomyces > Streptomyces sp. NPDC052299. The sequence goes on from NZ_JBFAUP010000010.1 coordinate 11,715, forward strand.
TGATTGCCGCTTTCGGCGGCCGGGGTCCAGGAGAGGCGGGGAGTGCCGGTTCCCATTCCCAGACCGTCGGCGAGGTGCTCGAAACGCACGGGAGAGGGCTGGAGGGGGTGCATGGGGGCCTTTCATGTGCTCGGGGCGTGCGTGCGGGCGAGTCAGCCCTTGACCGCTCCGGAGGTGAGGCCCTTCATGACCTTCTGATTGAGGAAGAGGTAGATCACGAGTGTGCCGAAGACGTTGATGCAGATGGCGGCGAAGAGCGGCCCGTACTGGGTGGCACCGAATTCGCCGGTGAAGTTGAGGAGACCGACCTGAATGGTGCGCAGGTCCTGGCTGTTGGTGAAGGTCAGGGCGATGAGCAGGTCGTTCCAGATGAAGAAGAACTGCACCAGGCCGACGGTCAGGAGCGCGTTGCGGACCACGGGCACACTGATCGTCCAGAAGGCGCGCAGGATGCCGGCGCCGTCGATGGTGGCCGCCTCAAAGAGCTCGCGGGGAACGGTTCTGTAGTAGGTGGCCATCATGAAGACGGTCAGGGGCAGTCCGGTCCCGGTATAGGTGAGGATAAGCGGCCACAGGGTGCTCGAAAGGCCGGTCTGGAAGTAGACGGTGAATAGGGGCAGCAGGATCATCTGCGGCGGGACCATCATGCCGGCGAGAAAGACGAGGAGGGTCAGGCTGCGGCCCTTCCAGACCATGATCTGCAGGGCGAAGCCGGCTGCGGTGCCGAGGAGCAGGATGAGGAGCAGGGCGGGTACGACGGCCAGGACGCTGTTCTTGATGTAGAGGCCGATGTTCCCGGTGGTCCAGGCTTCTGTGTAGTTGCCCCATTCCCAGGTGGTGGGGAGGCTCCAGGTGGAGTTGTTGAGGTAGTCGCTGTTGGACTTCAGTGAGGTCAGGAACATCCAGAGCAGCGGGTAGATCTCAATGACCAGCAGGAGCGTCACGGCGAGGCGGATCCACAGACGGCTGCCTGCCCTGCGCCCGGGGAGCACACGTGCTCCAGTACGCCGGTGTCCGGCCCTGGTGGTCTTCAGCGGGGTGTCGACGGTCATGTTGTTCAGACCTCCGTGATGTCGCGTCGCGAGACGCGGTAGACCGCCAGGCTCACGAGAAGGCAGACCACGGTGAGGAGCAGCGCGATGGTGCTGCCGTATCCGTAGTCGCTGTAGGTGAACGATGTCTGGAACATGTAGAGGGTCAGCGGGGTGGTGCCGCTGCCGGGGCCGCCGTTGGTGAGGGCGACGACGGAGTCGAAGACCTTGAGGGTGCCGTTGATGCTGAATATGAGTGATGACATGAGGACGGGCAGGGACAGCGGCAGGACGATGTGGCGGATGAGGCGGAGGCCGGAGGCGCCGTCGAGGCGAGCTGATTCGAGGACCTCGTCCGGGATGTCGACGAGACCGGCGAAGAGGAGCACGGCGTAGAAGCCCATGGAGCGCCAGATGTCCATGATGATCAGGACCCAGAAGGCGCTTCCGGCGCTGCCGAAGAAGTCGATGGAGTCGATTCCCACGGCGTTGAGCAGCGAGTTGACCGGGCCAGTCTGGGGGGCGACCTGGAAGAACTTCTGGAACAGCAGGCCGACGGCGACGGTGGGCAGTACGACGGGGAAGAAGGCCAGGGTCCGGATGAGCGCGGAGGCTTTCTTGAGGAAGAAGACGTACAGAAGTGCGAGGAGGTAGCCGGCGATGATCTGGCCGGCGGTGACGACGACCGCGTACTTCAGGGTGAACCACAGGGCGTCGTGGACAGCTTGGTCGTCGAGGAGCCGGGTGAAGTTGGCCAGACCGTTGCCGGTGAAGCCGTCGATGGAGTTGCCCTTGGTGAAGGAGTACCCGAGCGACCACGCCATCGGGACGAGCATGATGAGTGTGTAGACGAGGAGTGCGGGACCGAGCAGGATCATGATTGCTCTGCGGTCACCGAGTACGCGGTGCATGAGTGGTGTCCACTTCGTTTCTGGTGGAGGGCCGGCCAGTAGCGGCCGGCGGCCCGCCGTATGCGGCAGGCCGCCGGTTGCAGGTCACTTACTGCTGAGAGCGGCCTGGACGGTCTCCATGAACTGCTTGGGGCTCATGCTTCCGTTGACGAGACCCGCGGCGTTGGTCTGGCTGACGGTGGTCGCCTTGGTGCTGAAGAGCGCCTCGAACCACAGGACGTTCTGCTTGGACGAGCTGATCGTCTTGCGGACGGTGCTGGTGACAGCGTTGGCGTCCTTGACCGGGGTGTTGACCTTGAAGCCCGAGATCGAGCCGTTGTCCTTCAGCGCGGTGCTGCCGTAGTTCTTGGTGATGCAGCTGACCCAGGCGTCTGTCTGCTTGTCGAAGTGCTTGGAGTTGAGCGCGATGGCCAGGCCCACGTTGGACGGGTACTGGTCGACGGACCCGGCTCCGCCCTTGACAGCCGGGAAAGGCATGAACCCGACGTTCTCGGCGCCGACCTTGTTCTGCTTCGGGTCGGAGATGTTGGCCAGGGCCCAGCTGCCCATGTAGAACATGGCGGACTTGCCGGTGAGGAACTGGTTCATCGCGGTGTCGTAGTCGATGGAGCCGACGCCCTTGCCGAAGTACCCCTTCTTCCCGAGGGCGGCGATCTCTTCGGCCGCCTTCACGTACTCGGGATCGGTCAGCTGGGCGTTGCCGAGGTCGACGGCGTCGAGCGCCTCGGGGCCGAGGCTGCGGTACAGGTAGCCGCTGATGAGGCGGGTGAGCGGCCAGCCCTGGGCGCCGGAGGCGGAGAACGGCTGGATGCCCTTGGAGTTCAGCTTGCCCGACGCGGCCACCAGCTCGTCCCATGTGCCGGGGACCGCTATGCCGTTCTCCTTGAAGATCTTCTTGTTGTAGAAGATTCCCTCGATGTTGTACTCGTACGGCAGCACCTGCAGCTTGCCGCCGTACAGCGCCTTGATCGTCGAAACAGCGGCCGGCTCGAGCTGGTCGGCCACGCCGAGGCGCTCCAGTTCGACATCGAGGTCGGCGACCTGGCCCGACTTGGCGAGTTGCTTGGTCAGCGCAGGGGCGTTGCCGGCGGCGAACTGGCTGGGCAGGGCTTTCTGGCCGGCAAGCAGCTGCAGCTTCTGGTCGAGCTGCGACTGCGGGACGGTCTCGACCTTGAGCGGCAGAGCGTCGTTCTCCGCCTTGCAGGCTCCCTTGGAGAGAGTGGTCAGTGCCGCACGGGTGGTGGTGTTCTCCGTCACGCTGAGGTACTTGAAGTTCTTCGGCGCAGCGGAAGCGCCACCGCCGCTGCCGCCGCAGGCGGTGGCGAGTACGGCCAGGGACGTGACACCGGCCGAGAAGAGGGTCAGTCGCGCGCGGCGAGCGCGGTTCATGCGGTGGGGCACGGGTGACTCCCAGAGAGGGTGCGAGAAGAGAGAGGGCGACGAGACAGACGCCGGGTGGCCGAAGCGCCACGACGGGACGGAGAGTTGTAGAACGTTCTCCATCCGGGTTCGGCAACACCTTGACCCCATCCCACTGGCATCGTCAAGACACAGACGCGTAACATCGCCATGCCGCAGCCGACCGGATGACATGTCTCTGGAGTCGCTGCCGTAGAACGTTGCACTAGAGTCGAGGAGATCCGGTTCCCTTGTCCGCGAGCAGTTCGCCCAAGAACCCCAAGCGGGTGACGATCACCGACGTGGCCCGCCATGCCGGCGTCTCGACCGCGGCTGTGTCCAAGGTCATGCGCAATGCCTACGGCGTGAGTCCCGCGATGCAGGAGCGCGTTCGGACGGCCATGGAAGAGCTGGGTTACCGCCCCCATGCCGCCGCCCGCGGCATGCGCGGCCGCACGTACACGATCGGAGTGCTGCTCGACAACGTCCGGAACGCCTTCTTCGCCGACATCCTCGACGGCATCCGTGACGCGCTGAAGGAAAGCGAGTACACCGTGCTGATCGGAGCGGCCGGATTCGGGGCGGATGAGCAGTCGCGCACTATTCGGTCGATGGTGGATCGTCAGATGGACGGCTTGATCCTCATCGCTCCGGGGACGCCGCGGGCCGAGGTACTGGCCACGGCAGCCGCCACACCCACGGTGGTCATCGGCCACCATGACACGTCCGACGTGCATGATTCGGTCGTCGACGCTGACGATCTCGGCGCGGGCCTGGTCGTGGATCACCTCGTTTCGCTCGGGCACCAGGACATCGCGCTGGTCTCGGCCGCCGGAAGCAAGACCGGCCGTTGGCAGCGGCCTCCTGAGATCGCACTGGCCGACGGGTATCTTCAGGCCATGGACCGACACGGTCTCGGTCACCACGCTTGCGTGCACCACGCCGCCTACTCCGACGACGGCGGCCACGCTGCCGGCCTGGCGCTGCTGTCCGGCGCCCAACGGCCCACAGCCATCCTCACCGGAGCCGACGTCGCGGCACTGGGCGTCTACCGCGCCGCCGACGACTTGGGCCTGTCCGTCCCCGACGACGTTTCGCTCGTGGGCTACAACAACACCGCGATCGCCTCGCTCGCCCCCGTCCAGCTGACCAGCGTCGACCAAGCCGGTCATGACATGGGAGCGACAGCGGCCAGGATGCTGATCGAGCGTGTCGAGGGACGACGCGACCGCGCCATGCGGACCACGATGACTCCACGGCTGGTCGTGCGACGGAGCACCGCCGCGCCGCAGGGCTCCTAGACACCGATTCCCGGAACCGGCGCGCTCCCCGCGTATCGGTCGCAGCCACGCGACGTGGGGGACAAAAGACAGCACCGCGGGCATGCAAGCGCTCCGGAAAAGCGAGGACGGAGAAGGGCCCATGCCTGGGCATCCGCCCGCGCACGGCGTCGCCCGAGTCGGGACATCTTCGACTATGCGCACCAGCGAGGGGCCTGCCCACCCCTTGCGTCATCGAAGTCCGGAATGGATTCGATCCACCCCGTGGATGGCTTCCCGGTGGCAGCGCTGAGCTGCGGCGCTCACCTGTCCGAGTCGGCGATCCGCCGGCCGACCCTGGCTGCGGTTTCGCGCAACCAGATGTGCGCGGCGTCGTGAGTATGGACGGGATGCCACCAGAGAGCTTCGCGCAGCGGGACGGCTTCGTAGGGAGGATCGAGCACGCGTACGGCGGCCACGGGCGCGAGTAGCCGAGCCAGGCGGGCCTGGATCAGAGCGATGCGGCGGGTGCCGGCGACGAGCGCGGGCAGGGCGTGGAAGCTGTCCACAGAGACTTCGACGTGCGGTTCGATGCCCAGCATGCCCAGTTGCCGTACGGCGGGCGCGTCGTAGGTGCGCTGATACGTGACCCACGGAAGTCTCGCCAGGTCCTGTCGGGTGAGCCGGTCCTCGACACTGGGGTGGTCCTTGGAGACGACGAATACCCATCGGTCGTCGTAGAGGTCGGTGGCGGGAAAGTCACTGATGACGCCGTGGGGCATGAGCAGTCCGTCGGTGGCGCTGAGCAGGCTGGTGGTGTCATCGACGACGGTGATGGGGGTGCGGGTGAAGCGCAGCCGAATGCCCGGAGCCTCCTCGTGGATGACGCGGGCGAGCTCGACCCCGAAGACGTCGACGGCGTAGTCGGAGGCGACGATGCGGAACTCCCGGGTCTCGGTCGCGGGGTCGAAGGCCGCCTGGCTGGCGAAGAGCCGTTCGAGGACGTCGTAGGCCGTGGCGGTGCGGTCCAGGAGAACCTGGCCGAGGGCGGTGAGCTCGTACTGACTTCCGACGCGGGAGAGGAGTTCGTCGCCGAAATGCCGGCGAAGCCGCGCCAGAGCGGCGCTCATCGCCGGCTGGCTGAGTCCAACGCGCAGTCCGGCTCTCGTCACGTTGCGCTCTTCGAGGAGGGCACGGAGTGCGACGACGAGATTGAGGTCGAGACTTGCCAAGTTCACGTCGCATGTCCTTGTCCGGAGGGATGCACCATCGACTATTCGTAAGGCAGATGGTAGCGATCCATAGAATCGATTTCCCTGATTGCTGGTGCGGGTCCAGATTAGGTGCATCGCAATCAGGAGGACATGTCGGTGAAACCTGAAACAGCTAATGAGCTCTTCTCCGGGCCTTTCGCGCTCGGCACGCTTTCGACAGACGACGGCACGGCTTTTCCCGCTCTCGTCGACCGTGCGGGACAGGTTCTCGATCTGCGGGCGGCTCTCACCGACCCGGGTCTGACCATGCGGGGACTGCTGGAGCAGTGGCAGGCGACGCTCCCGCGGCTGAGGGACCTCGCCGTCGAGACGGGTCTCCCCCGCCGCCCTCTGTCGGAGTTCCGTGTGCTCGCCCCCGTCGAGCCGCGGCAGATCTTCCAGTCCGGTGCAAACTACCGCCAGCACGTCATCGATCTGCACGTCGCGCACCGGGACCCGTCCGACGGCCGTTCCGATGAGGAGGCGCGCGCCGAGGCTGCCGAGATCATGGACCGGCGGGCCGCCCAGGACCTTCCGTACATGTTCATCGGTCTGCCGAGCTCGGTCACCGGCCCCTACGACGACGTCACGCTTCCCCAGTGGGCGGCGAAGCCGGACTGGGAGCTGGAGCTCGCCGCGGTCATCGGCCGTCCGGCCCACCGGGTGTCGCCCGCCGAAGCGCTGGAGTACGTGGCCGGCTACACGATCGCGAACGACCTGACCGACCGGGCGACCGTGTTCCGCAGGGACATGCCGCAGATTGGTACCGACTGGCTGCGCAGCAAGAACGCTCCCGGCTTCACGCCGCTCGGGCCGTGGATCGTGCCGGCCGAGGCCGTCGGTGACACCGGTGACCTGCAGCTGACCCTGAAACTCAACGGCGAGGTCATGCAGGACGAGTCGACCAAGGACATGATCTTCGACGTAGCGCGCATGGTGTCGTACGCCTCCCAGAGCGCACAGCTTCTGCCGGGCGACCTCGTGCTCACCGGTTCCCCGGCGGGCAACGGCATGCACTGGGGCCGGCTGCTGCGCGACGGCGACGTCATGGACGCGTCCATCACCGGCCTCGGTGCCCAACGCACCCGTTGCATCGCGGAGGAAGCGTGAACCGTAGCGATCCCGCCGGCGCGATCGCCGCAGCGGCCCATGAATGCTCGAACTGGGGCCGCTGGGGCCAGGACGACCGCCTGGGCACCGTGAACTTCCTCGACGAGGGCAAGCGACGGGAAGGCGCCGCGCTCATCCGCCGGGGGGTGAGCTTCTCCCTGTCCCAGCGTTTCGACATCGACGGACCGCAGAAGGGCTGGCGCCGCCGTACCAACCCGGTCCACACCATGCTCGACACCGGAACGGACGCCGCCCTGGGCAACCAGGGCCTCCCCCATGGCATCGGTGGCGCCGACGACGTGATCGCCATGCCGCTGCAGTGCTCCACGCAGTGGGACGGGCTCGGCCACATCTTCGACCACGGCAAGGCGTGGAACGGCCGTCCCGCGGAGCAGGTCGTGACCTCCGACGGCGACCAGGTGACCGGCATCGAGCACATGGCTCCGTACGTGGCGGGGCGCGCCGTGCTCCTCGACATCGGCCGCACCATCGGCGAGGACGGCGAGCTGCCCGACGGTTTCGCGATCACCGAGGAGCACCTGACGGCCGCCGCCGACGCCCATGGTGTCAGTGTCGGGCGCGGGGACATCGTCCTCGTGCGCACCGGGCAGCTCACGCGGGTGCGCCGGGAGGGGTGGGGCGATTACGCGGGCGGTGCCGCCCCTGGTCTGTCGTTCACCACCGCGTCGTGGCTACACGGCAGCGAGATCGCCGCGATCGCGACCGACACCTGGGGCTTCGAGGTGCGGCCCAATGAGTTCGACCATGCCTTCCAGCCGCTCCACCAGGTCGCCATCCCGCACATCGGTCTGCTGATCGGTGAGATGTGGGACCTCGACGCCCTTGCCGAGGACTGCGCGGCCGACGGTGTGTACGAGTTCTGGCTGACCGCCGCCCCTCTGCCCATCACCGGCGCCGTCGGCTCCCCCGTCAATCCCGTCGCCGTCAAGTAGTCCCGGGGCCAACGGCCCGAGGAACAAGGGAGTTCCCCATGAGCACACCCCGCAAGGTCCTGGTCGTCGGCGGCGGCGCGGCCGGCAACGCCGCCACGATCCTGCTGCGCCGCGCCGGAATCGACGTCGACCTCGTCGAGGCGAAGGACGACTGGAACGCCACCGCAGGATCCGGCATCACCCTCCAGGGCAACGCCCTGCGCGTCCTACGCGAACTCGGCGTCTGGGAAGAGGTTAAGGCGTCCGGCTTCCCCTTCGGGTCCGTCGGAATCACCGCGCCCGACGGCACCGTGCTGCACGTCCAGCGCGACCTGCGCACCGGTGGCGACGACCTGCCCGCCACCCTCGGTATGCAGCGCCCCCGGCTCCAGCAGATCCTCATCGACGCCGTCCGCGCGAGCGGTGCGACCGTGCGGCTGGGTACGACCGCCGTGGTCCTGGGCCAGGACGCTTCCGGCGTCACAGTCCGGTTCAGTGACGGCAGCGAGCACCGTTACGACCTGGTGATCGCCGCCGACGGCCTCGGCTCTGCCACCCGCGCGCAGATCGGCATCGCCGAAAAGCCCGAACCGACCGGCATGGCCATCTGGCGCGTCGCGGCGCCCCGGCCCGCCGGGGTCCAGCACACCGACCTCGCCTACGGTGGCCCGGCGTTCATCGCCGGCTACTGCCCGACCAGCGACATCACGCTCTACGCGTATGTGGTCGAGAAGAACCGCGACCGCGCGTCCATACCGGTCGAGTCGTACGCCGAGGAGATGGTGCGCCTCGCATCGGCATACGGGGGTGCCTGGCCGGAGATCACCGCGACGATCACCGACCCGTCGAAGGTCAACTACACCTGGTTCGACCGGCTGCTCGTCGAAGGAGCCTGGCACCGGGGACGTGTCGTGCTGGTTGGGGACGCCGCGCACTGCTGTCCGCCCACGCTGGCGCAGGGCGCGGCACTGTCGCTGGAGGACGCCTGGGTCCTGGCCCAGATGCTCACAGCCACGGACGTCTGGGACGACGAGCTGCTCCAGGGCTACTACGAGCGGCGGATCGCACGTGTTCGGCCGGTCGTGGAGGCATCGGTGCAGATCGGTCAGTGGCAGCTCGACGGCGTCCGGGACGCCGATGTCCCCGGTCTGATGGCCCGCACGATGACGATGCTGCGGGAGCTGCCGTGACCGCGCCCACCGTGGACGTGCACGCCCACGTCCTGCTGCCGCAGGTCGAGGCGCTCGTCGCCGGTCTTCCCGGACACGCCGATGCCAAGATGCTGGATGCCCGCCGCAACGGGCCCGAAGCACTCGCCGTCAGCGGCCCTATGGTCCGCGACCGGATCCCGGCCCTGACCGATCCCGCCGTCCGGCTCGCCCGGATGGACGCTCAGGGCGTCGACGTCCAGCTCGTCAGCCCCTCGCCCTCCCACTACCACTACTGGGCCGACGCGGACACAGCCGAGAAGGTCTACCGACTGGCCAACGAAGCGACCGCCGCGCACTGTGCGGCGGCGCCGGACCGCCTGCGGGGCCTGGGGCTCGTCCCTCTGCAGCACCCCGGACTGCTCGCACCCGCCCTGGATCATGCCCTGGAGCAGGGTCTCTCCGGAGTGGAGATCTCCAGCCACGCGCCCGGCCGTGAGCTGTCGGACCCGGCGTACGAACCGTTGTGGGCGCGCGCCGAGGAGACGGGTGCGGTCGTGTTCCTGCACCCGTTCGGCTGCACGCTCGACGAGCGCCTGGACCGGTGGTACCTGTCCAACACCGTCGGTCAGCCCACCGAGAACGCCGTCGCCCTCTCGCACCTGATCTTCTCCGGAGTCCTCGACCGCCACCCCGGCCTGAAGATCGTCGCGGCTCACGGCGGCGGCTACCTGCCCACCCACATCGGGCGCAGCGACCACGCCTGGCGGGCGCGGACGGACGCGTCGGCCGGCTGCGCCGAACCGCCCAGCAGCTATCTGCGGCGCCTCTACTTCGACTCGCTCGTGCACGACCCGGCCGTGCTGCGGTCGCTGGTGAATGCGGCGGGAGCGGACCGGGTGCTGCTCGGTTCCGACTTCCCCTTCGACATGGGGTCCGACGACCCCCTGGGCTCGCTGCGCGCGGCGGCCCTGTCCGAGGGCGACTTCGACGCCGTCCGTGGCGCCAACGCCGCCGCCCTGCTCAACCTGTCCCCCGCCTGAGGAGGCATCCCATGACGAACAACCGCTTGCTCACCCACCTGCGGCACGTCGACCTCGCCGTGCCCGATTACGACAAGCAACTCGACTTCTACGCCGGTGTGTGGGGCCTCACCAAGGTCGCCGAGGACTCCGGCATCTCCTTCCTGGCCGCCGAGGGCAGCCCCGAACAGTACGTCGTGCGGCTGCGCAAGGCCGACGACAAGCGCCTCGACCTCGTCTCCTACGGTGCTGCGAGCCCGGCCGACGTGGACACGCTCGCCGAGCAGCTCCTGGCCGGCGGCGTACAGCTGATCTCACGGCCCGGTTCGGTCGATACACCGGGCGGCGGCTACGGATTCCGGTTCTTCGACGTCGACGGACGCACCATCGAGGTCTCCGCCGACGTGGCGGTCCGCGAGCACCGCAAGATCGAGGAGAAGGAGTCGATCCCGGTCAAGCTCTCCCACGTCGTGCTTAACTCCCCCGACCTCGACCGGACTCGCGCCTGGTACGAGCAGCACCTCGGCTTCCGACTGTCGGACACACTGAGCTCGCCCCACATGGGCGAGGTCATGCACTTCATGCGGATCAGCTCGCAGCACCACTCCATGGCGCTGGCGAAGGGCCCGCACACCTCGCTGCACCATGTCTCCTTCGAGATGCGCGGCATCGACGAGTACATGCGCGGCACGGGCCGGGTCCTGCGGGCCGGCCACACGAAGCTCTGGGGGCCGGGCCGTCACATGGCCGGTGACAACACCTTCACGTACTTCCTCGACCCGCACGGCAACACCGTCGAGTACACCACCGAGCTGGAGAACCTCGACGAGGACACCTGGCACCCCCACGTCTACGACTTCTCCCAGCCCGAAGTCACCGACCAGTGGGGCACCGCCAACCCGATGAACGAACTCGTCGCGAAGGAGTCGTTCAACGACCCCGACCGCGGCTGCTTCCTCGCCCCGCCGGTCTAGCCTCCGGCCACCAGATACCCGGGGACGCGACCGGCACAGGTCTGCCCGGACCGCCACCGCCGCGTTCCCGGCCCCGACCCACGGGCCCGGGCCGTCAACGGGCCGTCTCCCCACACCGTACGGCCCGGTCCCGTGTCCCCCGTTCTTCCATATGGGAGCCGCACCATGCGCTTCGCCGCTTACGCACACCGGCACCGGAACCGTGTAGCCGTCGTCGAGGACGACGGCACGCTGTTCCCGCTGCCCGGCGTCACCTCACTGACGGACCTGATCCGCGACACCGACGGCCTGCCCGGCCTTCTCGCCGCCGGAGCCGAGGCCCTGGACGTGCCGGCCGGACCACACGCCTCCGAGGTCCGGCTGCTCCCGCCGCTCCAGCCTTCATCCGTCAGGGACTTCGTCACCTTCGAGGAGCATGTCGAGGGGGTTCGCCGCTCCGTCAGCGGCGAGTCCGGAGTACCCGCCCAGTGGTACGAGGCGCCGACCTACTACTTCACCAACCCGCACGCCGTTTTCGGCCCCCACGACGACGTCCCCGTGCCGCCTGGGTCGTCGGCGTTCGACTTCGAGCTGGAGGTGGCGGCGGTCATCGGCCGCGAGGGCCGGGACCTGACGCCGGAGCAGGCTCGGGAGCACATCATCGGCTACACCGTGTTCAACGACTGGTCCGCGCGGGACCTGCAGTCCGCCGAGATGCAGGTCGGTCTCGGCCCGTGCAAGGGCAAGGACTCCGCCACCACCCTCGGCCCCTATCTGGTGACCGCCGACGAGTTGGAGCCCTACCGCGACGCCGACGGTTTCCTGCGTCTGGCCCTGACGGCCGAGGTCAACGGTGACCGTGTGGGCAGCGACCTGCTGTCCAACATGAGCTGGACATTCGAGGAGATGGCCGCCTACGCCTCGCGCGGGACCCGGATCGTCGCCGGCGACGTCCTGGGCTCCGGCACATGCGGCAACGGCGGCTGCCTCGCCGAGCTGTGGGGCCGCAACGGCGAACAGGTCCCACCGCCTCTCAAGCCCGGCGACACCGTCACTCTCACCGTGGAAGCCCTCGGGTCCCTCACCACCCGTGTGGTGTCCGGCACCGAGCCCATAGCCCTGCCCCAGGGCCGTCGCCGCGATCGGGAGCGTCCGTGAACGGCGGACGTCTGGCAGGCAAGGTTGTCGTCGTCACCGGCGCCGCCCGCGGCCAGGGCGCCGCCGAGGTGGTGGCCCTGGAGGGTGAGGGTGCCACGGTCATCGCCACGGACGTGAACAGTGCGGAGGGTGTCCGGAGGCACGACGTGACCCGGGCCGGCGACTGGGCGGCTTTGGCCGACTTCCTCCGTGACACCTACGGGGCGGTCCACGGCCTGGTCAACAACGCCGGCATCACCTGGCGGGCCCGGCTCGACGAGGTCACCACCGAGGACATGAGCCGCGTCCACGCCGTCAACGTCAACGGTCCGCTCCTCGGGATGCAGCACCTGGCCCCGCTGATGCCTCCTGGCTCCTCCGTCGTGAACGTCGGCTCTTCGGCCGCGCTGACCGCCCACTATCCGGTGGCGTACACGACGAGCAAGTGGGCATTGCGTGGACTGTCGAAGACCGCCGCCCTGGAGCTCGGCCGGCGGGGGATCCGGGTCAACACCATTCATCCCGGGTTCATCGACACCGAAATGACGGCCTCCGCTGCTCCCGCCTTCCGGGAGAGCAACATTCGCGAGACGCCCCTGGGCCGTGTGGGCACGGTCGAGGAGGTGACGCCGCTGGTGGTGTTCCTGCTCGCCGACGAATCGTCCTTCATCACCGGCGCGGACATCCCGGTCGACGGCGGCCTCACCTCTCACGGCGGAGTGAAGTCAGTGTCCGACGCCCTCCTCGACGGGACAGACCGGTGAAGCGGTTGGAGGGCAAGGTCGCCCTGATCTCGGGCACCGCCCGCGGACTGGGGAGGGCCGCGGCTCTCCACTTCGCCGCTGAGGGCGCTCTGGTCGTCGGCGGCGATCTCCTGCACGACGAGGCGGTGGAGACGCAACGGCAGATCGGCCGCGAGGGCGGCACCGCCCTCACTCCGGGTCCCTTGGACCTCACCCGGCCCGATTCCGTCGGGAACTGGGTGGCGGAGGCGGCTGAGGCGTTCGGCGGCGTGGATATCGTCCTCACCAACGCCGGCTCGACGGGGTGCGGGTGCCTGCCCGACCAGCCCGGTGCCGCCGTCCGCTCCGAGTTGGATGCGGTGCGGCTCGTAGCCCGTGTCGCGTGGCCTCATCTGACCCGCAGCCGCGGATGCCTCGTCGCCATCGCTCCAGTGGGCGGGGTCAGGAACACGCTGTCCCACCACCGCAGCTCTTCCGCCGCAGGGGAAGGGGTGTGTGCACTGACCCGCCGGCTCGCCACCGAGGGCTTCCCGCATGGCATCCGAGCCAACTGCATCAGTCCGGGCCCGGCCGATGCCGAGGGTTCTCGCGAGGACCTGCTGGGTGCGGCCCATCCCCGCATCGGTGCGGCCCGGCGCACCCTTCCCGGAACCCCTCGGGACATCGCCCGGATCGCGGCCTTCCTCGCCTCCGAGAAAGCCTCCTGCGTCTCTGGCGCCCATCTCGTCTTCGACGGCGGCTGGTCCTCCGTGCTGCCCGGCCCCCTCACCTGAAAGGACACCCGGAACCGTGGACAAGGTCATCCGGAAACCTGCCGATGCCGTCGCCGACATCCCCGACGGTGCCTCACTCGCCGTCGGCGGTTTCGGGCTCAACGGCATCCCCGAGACCCTGATCCGTGCGCTGTACGCCCAAGGTGCGACCGGCCTGCGGGTCGTCTCCAACAACTGTGGCGTCGACGACCGCGGCCTCGGCATCCTGCTGGCGGCGCGGCGCATCTGCCGAGTCACCGGCTCCTACGTCGGCGAGAACAAGGAGTTCGCCCGCCAGTACCTGAGCGGAGAGCTCGAAGTCGAACTCGTCCCCCAGGGCACACTCGCCGAACGGCTCCGCGCCGGCGGCTGCGGCATCCCCGCCTTCTACACCCCAGCCGGTGTCGGCACCCAGGTCGCCAACGGCGGCCTTCCCTGGAGGTACGCCCCCGACGGCGCCATCGCCGTCGCCTCGCCCGTCAAGGAGACCCGGGAGTACGAGGGCCGGACCCACGTCCTGGAGCACGCAATCACCACCGACTTCGCCCTGGTACGGGCCTGGCGGGGCGACCGGCACGGCAATCTCGTCTTCCGCCGCGCCTCCGCCAACTTCAACCCGCTCGCTGCCATGGCCGGGCGCATCACCGTCGCCGAGGTCGAGGAACTCGTCGAACCCGGCAGCCTGGACCCTGACGAGGTGCACCTCCCCGGCGTCTTCGTCCAGCGCGTCGTACCCCTGACCACCGCCCAAGCGGCCGACAAGCTCATCGAGAAGAGGACGGTGCGCGCCTGATGGCCTGGACCCGCAACCAGATGGCAGCGCGAGCCGCTGCCGAACTGACGGACGGCTCGTACGTCAACCTCGGCATCGGCCTGCCCACCCTCATCCCCGCCCACGTTCCGGCGGGTGTGCACGTAGTGCTGCACTCCGAGAACGGCATCCTCGGCACCGGCCCCTACCCCGAGGAACACGAGGTCGACCCTGACCTCATCAACGCCGGCAAGGAGACCGTCACCGTCCTGCCCGGTGCCTCGTTCTTCGACTCCGCCCTCTCCTTCGGCATGATCCGCGGGGGACACATCGATACCGCCGTCCTCGGCGCCATGCAGGTTTCCGCCACCGGTGATCTGGCGAACTGGATGATCCCGGGGAAGATGGTCAAGGGGATGGGCGGCGCCATGGACCTCGTCCATGGCGCGCGCAGGGTCATCGTTCTGACGGAGCACACCGCCAAGGACGGCACCCCGAAGATCATCCGGGAGTGCTCCCTCCCGCTCACCGGCCGCGGGTGCGTCGACCGGATCATCACCGATCTCGGCGTCCTCGACGTCACCGACCGCGGCCTTGCCCTGGTCGAGACCGCCCCGGGTGTCACCGTCGAACATCTCCGCGCCCGCACGGGCGCCCTGATTCACGTCGACAGCACCGCCGCTGCCTGCTGACCGCCCTCCCTCCCCCGCCGGTCCCCGCGTGGGCCCGCGCCGAGAATTCCCGCTCCTGCTCCGATGGCCCGTACACCCAAGATCCCGACACAGACCCCCAGGTCGGGAGACGGGCCCTGCCCCAAGGAGGCACCTGTCGTGACGACTTCGCCCCTGCACATCGCTGTCGTCGGCGGTGGCATCGGCGGCCTGGCCGCCGCCCTCGCCATCGCCCGCTCCGGCCACCGCGTGAGCGTGGTGGAGCGCGCCGCCCGGTTCGGCGAGATCGGAGCCGGTCTCCAACTGGCTCCGAACGCCTCGCTGGCACTGGAAGAACTCGGCGTCCTCGATGCCGTGCGGCGCTCCGCCGTCGCCCCGCCCCAACTCGTCATGATGGACGCGCTCACCGGCAAGCAGGTCACCGCTCTCGACCTGCGCAGCGACGCCTACCGCAGCCGTTTCAAGCACCCCTATCTCGTCACCCACCGCACCGACCTCCACGGCGCCCTCCTGGCCGCCTGCGAGGAACACCCGTCGATCACCCTGCACACCGGGCGGACCGTCACCGACGCGGTTCAGACGCAGGCCAAGGTACGCCTGCACTTCGCCGAGTCGCCCCAACAGCTCACTGCGGACGCAGTGGTGGCCGCTGACGGCCTGCATTCCCGGCTCCGGCAGATCCTCGTGAACGACGGCGCGCCCGTCTGCTCCAGGTACGTCGCCTACCGCGGCGCCCTGCCCGTCACCAGCATGACGGGGGCGATGGCGCAGCACGCCACGACGGAGTCGGTCATCGTGTGGGCCGGACCGCGCATGCACCTCGTTCAGTACCCCGTGCGACGCGGCGAGCTGTACAACCAGGTCGCCGTCTTCGAGAGCGACCACTACGACCCCGACTCCGACGACTGGGGAACCGAGGCCGAACTGGAGGAGCGGTTCGCCGGGGCCTGCGACGCCGTGCGTGACGCCTTGCCTCTGGTCGCCCGGGACCGGCGCTGGCCACTGTTCGACCGGCTCCCGATCACCGACTGGGTGCATGGACGCATCGTGCTGCTGGGCGACGCCGCCCACCCGATGCTGCAGTACCTGGCCCAGGGCGCCTGTCAGGCGCTGGAGGACGCTGTGGCCCTCGGCCACGCTCTGCGCGATCACGACCGCCCGGAGGACGCGTTCGCGTCGTATGCCGCCCTGCGTACCGAGCGGGCTGCATCGATCCAGACGAACGCGCGACGCTTCGGCGAGATCTGCCACATGGACGGCACTGGCGCCTTTCTCCGTAACCAGCTCCTTTCCGACCGCACTCCCGAGGACTTCGACGACATTGCTTGGGTATGGACCCCCGCCGGCGATCGCCCGTCGGCAACCACCCTGTGAGCAACCACCCGCGAGGAGACACCATGACCGACGACCCCGTTTACAAGGCTCTCGATGAGCTCGGCGCCGCACCGCTGTGGCGTTATTACGGCAACCTGTTCCCGGCCCAGCCCCGCAGCAGGGCCCTCCCCTACCGGTGGAGCTGGAAGGAGCTGCGGCCTCACCTGCTGCACTTCTCCCGGACGCTGTCTCTGGACGAGGCCGAACGCCGGGTCCTCATGCTGGTCAACCCCGGGCTCACCGATCCGCCCGCCACGGTCAACACCCTCTACGCCGGCCTGCAGATCATCCTGCCCGGCGAAACCGCCCAGGCCCACCGCCACACCTCCAACGCCTTCCGTTTCATCCTGGAAGGCGACGGCGCCTGGACAACCGTCAACGGCGAGCGCGTCTTCATGGCCCCCGGCGACCTGCTCCTCACCCCCGGATGGCACTGGCACGACCACACCCACGAGGGTGACGCGCCGATGATCTGGCTCGACGCCCTGGACTATCCCCTGGTCAACGCCTTGGAAGCGGGCTTCTACGAGAAGTACCCGCAGCGGCTCCAGCCCGTGAACCGTCCCGACGACGCAGGCAGCCGGCAGTTCCTCCACGGCCGACTGACTCCCACCTGGATCACCCCCGACGGGCCGAACTCGCCCGTCACCCGCTACACCTGGCAGGAGACCAGCCGGGCCCTGGAGGCCATCGCCGACACTGCCGAGGGCAGCGACGTCGAAGGGATCGTCCTGGAGTACACCAACCCCTGGACCGGCGGCCCGGTCATGCCCACCATCAGCTGCCGGATCCAACGGCTGCGGCCAGGCTTCAAGGGGGCAGGCCGCCGCCACACCGCCTCCACCATCTTCAGCGTCGTCCGCGGCGAAGGCGCCACCATCGTGGACGGCAAGCGCCTGGACTGGACGGAGAACGACACCTTCGCCATCCCGGGCTGGGCCTCCTACCGGCACCTGAACACCTCGACGTCCGGCGACGCGGTCCTGTTCTCATACAGCGACGAACCCGTGATGCGGTCCCTGGGCCTCTACCGCAGCGAGAGCGCCGACCCCCACGCCTGATCACTCCCCCGCTCTTCCCACACCACCAAGGAGGCCACGATGCGTCTGGCCCTGTTCGACAAGGGGCGCCTCGGCATCGTCGACGGCGACACCATCACCGACGTGTCCGACCAGGTCACCCGCTCCTCCGCCGGCCCGGCCGGCGCACTTCAGCAGTACATCGAAGCACTGTCCGACGCCTCCGGCCCCGTACTCGCCCCGGCAGACGGGCGCCGCGTGGCGCTCACCGACGTGCAGTTGCAGGCCCCACTGCCCCGGCCCGGCAAGATCATCGGTGCCCCGGTCAACTACCTCGACCACAAGGCCGAGATGGACTACCCCACCTCCATCGCCGACCTGGGCGTCTTCCTGAAGGCCAACTCATCCGTGATCGGCCCGGACCAGGACATCGTCCTGCCTTACTCCGACATCCGCACCGACCAGGAAGGCGAACTGGCCGTCGTCATCGGCCGGACCGCCTCGCACGTCAGTGCCGAGAAGGCCCTCGACCACGTCTTCGGCTACACCTGCCTGCTGGACATCACCGTCCGCTCCGGCGAGGACCGCTCCACCCGAAAGTCCTTCGACACCTTCACCCCCATCGGCCCCTGGATCGTCACCGCCGACGAAATCACCGACCCCGATCAGCTGGACCTGCGCTGCCACGTGGCCGGCGAGACCCGGCAGAACACCAACACCGAGTACCTCATCTTCGGCGTGCGGGAACTGGTCGCCTACGCCTCCTCCGTGATGACTCTGCACCCCGGCGACGTGATCGCCACGGGAACACCGGCCGGAGTCGGCCCGCTCAGCCACGGAGACCGCGTCGTAGTCGAGATCGAGAAGATCGGCCGCCTCGAAGTAGGCGTGGACGGATCCCAAGCATCGCCGTACTCGTCGCGGCCGGGGCACCGCCGCGGCTGACCCGCCCGTACCCCGTGCGAGGCGGCCCCAGGACGTCGCCGAAGGGTCGCCGCGCGGGGCCGGTGGCAGAGCGCAGCCATGCCGGCCCTCTCAGCCTCCGTCTCCCCGTCCGCTGGTGAACAGCGCTGCCGCTGGCCGTACCGGCACCCTCCGGCGGAGGGCAGACGGACCGCCAGGGAGGCAACCAACGAGTCGGCCGGCTGATCACGGGTACCTTCCGCAAATGGGTCAGTGGTGAGCTGCTGCTCCCTTTCCCTGCGGAGTAGGGGGCGTGAGCAGTGTTCCGACCCGGGCCGATCAACGACAGCACGTCCACGAAGAGGGCAAAGCATGGGGCGTACGGCGGGCCCACGGGCGCCCCGTGGGCTCAGGACCGCGGCGTGCTCGACCTGCGTACGACCAGCTCCGGCTGAAGCATGATGCCGGTGTGCTGGTGCTCGGGCGCGGCGTCGGACCCCTCGATCTCCTGCAGCAGGAGCTTTGCTGCGAGACGGCCGATCTCCGCTGCGGGATGGCGTACCGAGGTCAGCGGGATCAGGCTCGCCTCGGCGAACTCGATGTCGTCGTAGCCGACGACAGCAAGGTCGTCCGGGACGCGCACGCCCGTGTCGAAGGCAGTCTGCATGACGCCCAAGGCCATAAGGTCATTCACGCAGAAAACGGCCGTCGGGCGGGGCGCGAGGCCGATGAGACGGGCCCCTGCGTCCCTGCCGGCGGCGACGTCGAGCCTGTCGGCCGGGATGTCCACGATCGCGTCGGCGTCGAGGCCCGCCTCCTCAACCGCGCGGGCAAGCCCCTGTCGCCGGTCCCTGACCTGCTGCAGATGCTCGGGGCCGCACACATAGGCGATGCGCCGGTGACCACCGGCAATCAGATGCCTGCCCGCGAGCAGGCCCCCCAGTACATCGTCGGCCGCCACTGAACAGGCCGTCTGCTCATCGACCGCCCGGTCGACGACGACGAACGGAATGTTCGCACGCCGCAGCGCCCCCCATGGCTCCCCGTGTGAGGCAACGGGCGCGAACAGGACCCCGCGGAGGCGCTGCTCCACGAAGAGCGACAGGTATGCCTGTTCGGCCGACGCGCTCTCGGCGCTGTTGCACACCATCACGCCGAGGTCCGCCTCGGCGGCGACGCGCTCGGTGCCCCGGGCGAGGACGGCGAAGAAGGGGTTCCCAGTGTCCATGACCAGCAGTCCGAGCATGCGGCTCCGACCGGCACGCAGTTGCCGCGCCGACTCGCTGCGCACATACCCCAGCAGGTCGATCGCGGCGTGGACGCGGGTCCGGACCTCGTGGGAGACACGGTCGGGCCTATTCAGGACATTGGAGACCGTCCCCACAGAAACGCCTGCCTGGCGTGCCACCTCCTTGATGCCCACCACTGACGACGTCCGTTCTCCTCGAGTCCGTATGGACGCCATCCTATGCCAGCACTTCGCGCCGGATTGAATCCTTTCATACACTGCAGACGCAGTCTCTTGACTACCAGAAGATCCCGTGGTTCATTGTCGATGAAACGATTCAAATACTGATGCGTAGAGCACGGCTCTGGTTTTGAGGTTGCCAATGACTGTCGTACGGGACGCTGTGAAGGCCGCGCTCAAGTCCCAGAGAATCGAGACCCCGTCCTGGGGCTACGGGAACTCCGGCACCCGCTTCAAGGTGTTCGCCCAGCCCGGTGTCCCGAGAACGCCGTGGGAGAAGCTGGACGATGCCGCGAAGGTGCACGAGTTCACCGGTGTCGCGCCGAAGGTGTCCTTGCACATCCCGTGGGACCGGGTCGATGACTACGCGGCCCTTGACGCCTATGCCAAGGAGCGCGGTCTGGAGCTGGGCGCGATCAACTCCAATACCTTCCAGGACGACGGCTACCGGCTCGGCAGCGTCTGTCACCCGGAGGCGAAGGTTCGCCGCAGGGCCGTCGATCACCTCCTGGAGTGCGTCGGCATCATGGACGCAACCGGATCCACGGATCTGAAGCTGTGGTTTGCCGACGGCACCAACTACCCCGGCCAGGACGACATCACCGGCCGCCAGGACCGGCTCGCGGAGTCCCTGGCCGAGGTGTACGAGCGGCTCGGCGAAGGCCAGCGGCTCCTGCTGGAGTACAAGTTCTTCGAGCCGGCCTTCTACACCACCGATGTGCCCGACTGGGGGACGTCGTACGCCCACTGCCTCAAGCTGGGCCCCAAGGCACAGGTCGTGGTGGACACCGGCCACCACGCGCCGGGCACCAACATCGAGTTCATCGTCGCTTTTCTCCTGCGCGAGGGGAAGCTCGGCGGCTTCGACTTCAACTCGCGGTTCTATGCCGACGACGACTTGATGGTCGGGTCCGCCGATCCCTTCCAGTTGTTCCGGATCATGCACGAGGTCGCCAAGAACGGCGGTCTGGGAGCCTCCGGGAACGTGGCCTTCATGCTCGACCAGTGCCACAACATCGAGGCCAAGGTCCCCGCTGTCATCCGGTCCGTGATGAACGTCCAGGAGGCCACCGCCAAGGCTCTCCTCGTCAACCTCGACGCGCTCGCCGCCGCGCAGCTCTCCGGTGACGTCCTCGCCGCGAATGCCGTGCTGATGGACGCCTACAACACCGATGTACGCCCCCTGCTGCGGGAGGTGCGCGAGGAACAAGGGCTCCACCCCGACCCCGTCGCCGCGTACGCGGCGTCCGGTTGGCAGGAACAGATCGCATCCGAGCGTGTCGGCGGCCGGCAGGCCGGCTGGGGCGCCTGAGCGCGCCGGTCGTCCGGCCCGGCCGGTCCGACCTGTTTCCGCGCCGAGCAAGCGTCCCCCTGTTCTTCTTTCTCCGCACACTCCGCATCTGAAGGACCGATCTCCTATGGCCACCCACCCCGAAGTCGCCGCCCTCCTCGCCCGTGCTCACCGGCTGGGCTCCGACCCGCGCAACACCAACTACGCAGGCGGCAACGCCTCCGCCAAGGGCACCGTCACCGACCCCGTCACCGGCTCCGACACCGAGCTGATGTGGGTGAAGGGGTCGGGAGGCGACCTCGGCACCCTCACCGAGGACGGTCTCGCCGTCCTGCGGCTCGACCGGCTGCGTGCGTTGCGGGAGGTGTATCCGGGGATCGGGCGCGAGGACGAGATGGTCGCCGCGTTCGACTACTGCCTGCACGGCAAGGGCGGAGCGGCGCCGTCCATCGACACCGCCATGCACGGCCTGGTGGACGCCGCTCACGTCGATCACCTCCACCCGGACTCCGGCATAGCGCTCGCCTGTGCCGCCGACGGGGAGAAGCTGACGGCACAGTGTTATGGGGAGAAGGTGGCCTGGGTGCCGTGGCGGCGTCCCGGCTTCCAGCTCGGCCTGGACATCGTGGCGATCAAGGAAGCTCACCCCGAGGCTGTCGGGGTGGTCCTGGGTGGTCACGGGATAACCGCCTGGGGCGTCAGCGCGGAGGAGTGCGAGGCCAACGCGCTGTGGATGATCCGCACCGCGGAGACCTTCCTTACGGTTCACGGTAAGGAACAGCCGTTCGGCGCGCCGCTGGCCGGCTACGGGGCGCTGAACCCGATGGCGCGTCAGAAACGGGCCGCCGAGCTCGCGCCTGTCATCCGCTCCCTGGCCTCGCAGGACCGGCCGCAGGTCGGCCACTTCACGGACACTGAGGTCGTCCTCGACTTCCTCGCGCACGACCAGCACCCGCGTCTCGCCTCTTTGGGCACCTCGTGCCCGGACCATTTCCTGCGCACCAAGGTCCGCCCGCTCGTTCTGGATCTGCCGCCGACGGCCCCGTTGGATGAGGCCGTGGCTCGGCTGAAGGAACTGCATGTCGAGTACCGGGAGGAGTACGCCGCCTACTACGCGCGGCATGCCACCGCCGACTCGCCGGCCATGCGCGGCGCGGATCCCGCGATCGTGCTGGTGCCGGGTGTCGGGATGTTCTCCTTCGGCAAGGACAAGCAGACCGCGCGGGTGGCGGGCGAGTTCTACGTCAACGCGATCAACGTCATGCGCGGCGCCGAGGCCGTCTCCTCCTACGCCCCCATCGATGAAGCGGAGAAGTTCCGCATCGAGTACTGGGACCTGGAGGAGGCCAAGCTGCGTCGTATGCCGAAGCCGAAGCCCCTGGCGACACGGGTGGCGCTGGTGACGGGTGCGGGCTCGGGCATCGGGAAGGCCATCGCGCACCGGCTGGTCGCCGAGGGCGCCTGCGTGGTCGTCGCCGACCTGAACGGCGAGAACGCCGCTGCCGTGGCGGAAGAATTGGGTGGCCCTGACACGGCCGTCGCTGCCACCGTGGACGTCACGTCCGAAGAGCAGATCAGCGCCGCGTTCCGTGAGGCCGTCCTCGCGTTCGGGGGCGTCGATCTCGTGGTCAACAACGCCGGGATCTCAATCTCGAAGCCGCTGCTGGCCACGACCGCGAAGGACTGGGACCTCCAGCACGACATCATGGCCCGGGGATCCTTCCTCGTCTCCCGCACGGCCGCCGGAATCATGATCGAGCAGGGCCTGGGAGGCGACATCGTGTACATCGCCTCCAAGAACGCCGTCTTCGCCGGACCGAACAACATCGCCTATTCCGCCACCAAGGCAGACCAGGCCCACCAAGTCCGCCTTCTCGCCGCGGAACTCGGCGAGCACGGCATCCGCGTCAACGGGGTCAACCCCGACGGTGTCGTCCGCGGTTCGGGCATCTTCGCGGCGGGATGGGGGGCGCAGCGCGCCGCGACGTACGGCATCGAGGAGGACAAGCTCGGTGAGTTCTATGCCCAGCGCACGCTGCTGAAGCGGGAGGTCCTGCCCGAGCACGTCGCGAACGCGGTGTTCGCCCTCACGGGCGGTGACCTCACCCACACCACCGGCCTGCACATCCCTGTCGACGCCGGTGTCGCCGCGGCCTTCCTCCGCTGAGCACCCCCTCGATCGCCTGGGGCGAGTGACTGACGCACCCGCCCCGGTGCACCGCGGACCGGCGGCACGATGCCGGCCAAGGCCCGGCCCTGACACCAGGCCCTCACGGCGCCGCCGGTCCGCCCTTTCCACTTCCCGATGAATAGCCCCCGCATCGCAGAGGTTGCACCCCCGTGACCAACACTCCCCCGCCCTCCGCGTTCGCCGCGGTCGATCTCGGCGCCACCAGCGGACGGGTGATCGTCGGCCGTGTGGGCCCGGACCGTCTCGACCTCACCGAAGTGCACCGCTTCGGCAATACCCCCGTGCGGCTGCCGGACGGCCTGCGCTGGAACGTCCTGGCCCTGTTCCAAGAGATCCTCGACGGACTGCGCACATGCGCCCGCTCCGGCGGCGTCGCCTCCATCGGCGTCGACACCTGGGCCGTGGACTACGGCCTCCTGGACAGCGACAACGCCCTCCTCGGCAACCCCTTCCACTACCGTGACGCGCGAACCAAAGGCATCGCCCCGGGCGTCTTGGCCGAGGTATCCGCCGAGACGCTCTACAGCATCACGGGCCTCCAGCACCTCCCCTTCAACACGGTCTTCCAGCTCGCAGCCGACACGGGTGCCGTTCAAAGGGACGCCGCCCGCACCCTGCTGCTCATCCCGGATCTCCTGATCTACTGGCTGACGGGGTCGGTCGGCGCCGAGGAGACCAATGCCTCCACCACCGGTCTCTTCGACGCACGAACCGGCACCTGGTCCGACCACCTCATGAAGCGGCTCTCCCTCGACGCGGGCCTCTTCCCTCCCTTGCGCAGGGCCGGAGACGCGGCGGGTACCCTGTTCCCCCACGTAGCCGCCTACACCGGACTCCCCACACATACGCCGGTAACAACGGTCGCCTCCCACGACACGGCTTCCGCAGTCGTCGCCGTACCTGCAACCGAACCCGACTTCGCGTACATCTCCTGCGGAACGTGGTCCCTGGCCGGCCTCGAACTCGACGCCCCCGTCCTCAGCACCGCCTCCCGAGCGGCGAACTTCACCAACGAACGCGGCATCGACGGCACCGTGCGCTACCTGCGCAACATCATGGGGATGTGGCTCCTGGAAGAATGCCGGCGCACCTGGGACAAGGAAGACCTCCCCACCCACATCCCGACGCTGCTCGCCGAAGCCGCCGAGGCGCAACCGTTCGCCGCGATCCTCGACCCCGACACCCCGGAGTTCCTCGCCCCGGGCGACATGCCCGCCCGCATCCGGGAGTACTGCGCCCGCACCGGGCAACACCTCCCCGGCGGCCAGGGCGCCACCGTCCGCTGCATCCTGGAGAGCCTGGCCCTCGCCCACCGCCGCACCCTGCGCCAAGCCGCCGAGCTCGCCGGCCGCGACATCACCCGCATCCACCTCGTCGGCGGCGGAGCGCGCAACGAACTCCTATGCCAACTCACAGCCGACGCCACCGGCCTGCCAGTCGTCGCCGGCCCCACCGAAGCCACCGCACTCGGCAACATCCTCGTCCAAGCCCGGGCAGCTGGCCTGGTGGGCGGCCTCTCCGACATGCGCCGCCTCGTGGACCGCACCCAGCATCTACGGCACTACACCCCCCAGGGCAACAGCGCAGCCTGGGACGCAGCCGCCGCCCGAATCAACTCACCGAACCCAATGATCTTTTGACGCCGGGGACCAGACCCTCAGGGTCGCTGTCGGGACGCACCGATTTTGACCGTAGGGGCCTGCCGCCTGCCTGTCCGAAGGCGCGACCACACCCATCACCCCTGAGTGTGTTACGAGCGGTGTCGGACGACCCTGGGACGGCCCAGCTCTGCAGCACTCGCTTGACGCTGACACCCTCGATGCACCCCGTCTGAACCTCAGCCGCCGGCAGTCCAGCCACGATGGCGGGTGTGTCAGCCGACCAGGCGCGCGTACGTCTCTCCGCACCCTCACCGGCCTTCACCACGTTGACAGTCCAGCCAACGAAAGCAGTTACGACAGCCAGCACGTGCTGACGTGCCCCCAGCCCTCCGGCTTGAGAAGTTGCAAGGATCGATCTTGCGATGACAGCTGGAGAACCATCCGCACCCCGCCCTGACTCGGTATCGTGAGCTGATTCCAACCTGTCTGCGGCGTCCGCCAGTTGGGCGGTCTGCAACGCGATGAAGCTCCTGGTAGGAGGTGTCACGACCAAGATCCACCGTGCCCCACCAGGAGCTTCGCGTGCTTGTCCACCCGTCGTCGATTGATCTGTCCAGCCGCACACTGCTCTATCTGAGCGCTCGGCTGCATGCTCGGCGGCGGGAGGTCGGGACGCGCTGGCGGCGTCTACCCGCAGGCCGGCAGGCCCTGCTCGCCTTGGCTCACCTGCGATGCGGTGATACCTACGCCCAGCTCGCCGCCGGGTTCCGCATCGGCATCGCCACGGTCTACCGCTAGATACGCGAGGTCATCGACGTCCTGGCCGCCCTCGCCCCGACCCTGACCGAGGCAATGAAGACCATCCGGACCAAGGCGTTCGTGATCCTGGACGGCACCCTCCTGCCGATCGACCGGATCGCCGCCGACACCCCGTACTACTCCGGGAAACACAAGCGCCACGGCATGAACGTCCAGGTCCTCACCGATCCGTCCGGCCGGCTGCTGTGGGCGTCACCCGCCCTGCCCGGCTCCGCCCACGACCTGACCGCCGCACGCACTCACGGGATCATCGACGCGCTCGCCGCGGCCGAGCTGAAGTGCTGGGCGGACAAGGCATACCAGGGGGCCGGCCACCCCGTACGCGTCCCGTTCCGCGGCCGACGCCTCAAACAGTGGCAGCGTCGACACAACAGCACGCACGCCAAGATCCGCTGCCTCGGCGAGCAGGCCATGGCCACTCTGAAGAGTTGGCGCCTTCTGCGGAAGCTCCGCTGCAGCACCAACCGCATCAACGCGATCGTCCAGGCCATCCTCGTCCTTCACCACGCGTCAGCGTGAGGTTGGAAAAGGCTCCATGACCCGTCGGTGGAGCAGGCAATCGACTACCTGCGTCACTCCCACCTTCCGTACCTTCCAGATGCTCTTATTCCAGCTCCGCGTGAAGGGCAGACAGGCGACACCGGAGCCGGCGTCTCGGGGTCGACGGACGCAGCAGCGGATCTAGTGTGAAAGTAGGCGCGACGACAGAGCCCAGGCCACGGGGCCCGTTCCAACCTCACGCTGACGCGTGCTGAAGGACGAGAACAGCCCGGCCCGATCGGGGTGATGCGGTTAGCTTGTTCTTTATCTTCGGCGGTCCGTGGCTGGGTCGGGCGGGCCCATGAAGGCGTCAAGCTCTTCGATGATCTTGCGGAGTTCGCGGGCTCTGCGAGGCGACATTGCTTGGATCACGCCGTCGATTAGGGCACGACTTTCGAGTGGGTTGCCGCAGCAATACCAGTGCACGTTGCCGAACTCGTCGTCGTGCCAAAGCTCGCGTTCGGGGCCGTGGACGTAGTCCCTCCACAGGCGCAATGCCGCGCTGGTGTCTCCCGGCTGGAGGTAGTTCCGCGTGCGTTCAAGGCGGACGATCTCAGACAGTGCTCGCGGGGAGAGGCGGTCGATGGCCAGGCTTGAATGCTGTGGCTGCTGCCGGTCCGGGACTTCGGCCCGGATGCGTCCTGGCCGTCTACGCGGCATGGACCTTTCGGTTGGTCGTCATGCCGTACATGGTGCCACGACCTCGAACGGTGCATCGACCGGGTTCGCTCGCCTGGGAATTCGCCGGACGTGGGGGCGGCCTTCGTCTGCTGCCTGCCGCGGTCGCACCCTCGACGTCGTCGTGCTCCTCCAGGGATTCCGCCAGCCGCTGGACGGCCTCCTCGTGTCCGTCAGTCGCACGCTCTCCGGCAGCACCATGTTCAGCTCGTTTATCACGGAGCCTTCTTGCGCGGGTACGCGGTACGGTGCGTGTGCGCGGGCCAAGAGGTACCGAAGCCCCGACTGGGTCCGCCAGGACTTCGGTAGAGACGGGGTCACCCCACTTGCTTGTCGTCGTCCACCTCGAAGAGTGGGCTCAGGGGAGCATCAAGAGCAAAGGTCGCAACCTCTAGAAGCCCCTCGACGTCAAGGCCCGACGCGCTTATCTCCTCTGGCCCATTCAGCTCAAGCTGGCACCAGGAGCAGCGAAGAGAGCTGAGTGCCAGAGCAGCATCCGTAGCATTAGCAGTCGGATCCGGCGCGACCATCACCGTTGCTGTACCTCGGCACCCTGGGCATCCCGCAGTCCCAAATACGGTCACGATCTCCGGGTCCGCGTCAGGAGCGGTCGTGTCGAGGTAGAAGGAGAAACTGGGTCCGCTTCCGAGGATCTTCGCCTTTGACTGCGTGGCTCCCGGCCACCCCTTGAACCGGTCCTCGAAGAGATGCCGAGCCTGTCGGACGCGTAGCTGGACGTCTCGCTCGACGTCGCTCCGTTGTCTGTCGACGGCTGCATTCACGGCACTGGCCCAGCGGCCCCAGAAGGCGTCCACCGGCTTTCCGAGGTGCTGCAACATCGTCTCGATGTTCTGAGCAAGGGATGGCAACAGCGCCTTGGCCTCGTCCCCCACAGTCGAGTGGGCCGTACCGTTTCGCAGCTCGATCAACTGGTCCAGGTCCTGGTCCGCCCCAAGTACGCCCAGGCGCCGAACCCGCTTAACGGCGTCGAGCGCGCCCACCGTCCGGACCTTCTTGCTTTCGAGTTCCAAGTGGCCACCGAGGTACAGCAGCATGTCCGAGCTGGCGTTGCGAGTCTCAAGAAGGTAGGTGGGGTGTTTTGAGACCAAAACGGCCTTGGCGAGCCGCTCGGCAGCGACTCCACCATGGAGGGCGAACTCGTCGTACTCTCGGCGCCCATGGTCTTCCATGGCTCGGTGGGCGGCCTTCACCGCGCCCCTGTAGAAACTGCCGAATGAGAGCGAATCGTCCATGTCAGGACGGTAACCGCCGCCGTAGTACTGGGCAATCGATCTCGGAAATCGAAGAACCGCACTGACAGAGCTACTCGGTGAGCGGCCAGCCCACTTGCCCGAGCCGGTCGGCCAAGACGCTGCAGTCCTTGAGTGTCTTCAGCGCCCGAAGAGGCAAGGAGAACATCTCCTGGGCAGGTCACAACGGCTTTACGTAGGAGCATTCGAATCCGAGTTTATACGGCAGCTTATTGAGACCTGCGCTGACGAGCGGAACAACGACTTAGCCGATGCGTATGGTCACAACGGTGGCCCAGCCCTCGAACACGGCGCCCGTTGCGACGATGGCAGCCCGAGGAGCAAGCGCCTGACGTTGCTGGGCCGCAGCCACGCCCACCGGGGAGCGCCCGGGGCTAGCATCCCGGCCGGCGATCGGACGTAACCGACTGACGCCCCATCAGGAAGGTCAGCATTGAGTCAGCATCCGTCCTGGCACACGCGGAAATACGCTGTCATAGATGAGGTAGCCCCGCCCAGCAGCAAGCGCCGTCCAGAGCGGTCTCGCCCTGCTTGCGCGCCTGCCCCCACAGGGCTCACCTCCCAGAAGGAGGCCGCACCCCGTGCAAACGAAGAGTCGCAGCTCAGCGCACGCGACCACGAGGTTTCAAAGCCACGTCCGGCAGCACCGGGGCAGGGATCCGCGGGCCGTCGTAGCCGTGTACGGTGCCGAACCGATCAGCGTTCATCCAGTCCTCGCGGGCCTTCGTGATATCGTCCTGGGTCCTGCCCACGAAGTTCCACCACATGATCAGCTCCTCCTCGAACGGCTCGCCGCCCAGGAGCATCAGGCCCGCGTCGGACTCCGCGCGCAGCGGGAGCTCCGTGCGGCCGCAGCCGAGGTAGAGCATGGAGCCCGGGAGGACCGGGACGCCGTCCACCTCGGCCTCGCCGGACATCGAGAGCACGGCGTACTCGAAGTCGGGGT
Organism: Streptomyces sp. NPDC052299; assembly: GCF_040679335.1. NCBI lineage: Bacteria > Bacillati > Actinomycetota > Actinomycetes > Kitasatosporales > Streptomycetaceae > Streptomyces > Streptomyces sp. NPDC052299. The sequence continues at coordinate 40,887 of NZ_JBFAUP010000010.1, forward strand.
CCAGGGGGAGCCGCGCCTGGGCGCCCCGGGTCAGGGAGAGGTCGGCGCCCACGATCGGGGTGTACGCGGTGCCGGGCGAGGTGGCGCCGTCGAGGTCGCCCAGGATCACCGTGGCCGTGAGGCCGGGAGCGGTGACCGTGGGCAGGTCGCTGTGGTGCTGGAAGTGGGGTTCGGTGAAGCGGTGCGCGTCCGGGAGCGCCACCCAGAGCTGGGCGCCGTGGAGCAGCGCGGCGTGCTGCTTGGGGCTCTCCTCGGAGTGGCTGATCGCGCGGCCCGAGGTCATCAGGCCCAGTTCGCGCGGGCGGATCGTCCGGAGGCTGCCGAGGCTGTCGCGGTGCAAGACCTCGCCCTCGTGCAGCCAGCTGACGGTCTGGAGGCCCATGTGCGGGTGCGGCGGGACCTGCATGCCGGGTTCGTCTGCGATGTCGTCGGGGCCGTAGTGGTCCACGAAGGCCCAGGCGCCGACCATCCGGCGGCCCAGGTTGGGCAGCAGCCTGCGGACCTCGGTGGATTCACCGAGCCGCACCTTGCGCGGGGCCAGCAGCTCACGTACGGGCTCCGCGACGACGAACCCGCGGCCCCCGCAGACGCTGGGGACGGCCTGGCGATCGAGATTGCTCATGGCGCTCAACCTATTCCGCTGCGGGTGGGGGCGGGTGACGCCCACGCCGGACAATTAGTGGAATGTTAAACCACCTGTGGGTGTTGTGCGGATCGGACACCCGCCCGACCGAGGAGACGGCATGAGCGACACCTACTACGAGTTCGGCACCCCGGCCGAGCGCTGGGAGCGCGCGGGGTTCTTCTTCGACGCGAAGGAGTACACGACCGCGGCCCGCATCCTGAACGGTCTCGTCGCTGAGGTCCCGGAGCAGGTCGCGCCCCGCCTGCTGCTGGCCCGCGCCTACTACCACTCGGCGAGCCTCGGGCGGGCCGAGACGGAACTCCGTGCCGTGCTGGAGCGCGACCCGGTGGAGCACTACGCCCGCCTGATGCTCGGCCGGACCCTGGAGCGCCAGGGCCGGCAGGCCGAGGCGGACACGCAGCTCCGGCTGGCCGCCGCGCTGTCCGGTGACCTCGGGCAGGCGTAACCGGGTACGCGTACCCGCCGTGTTCCAGGGGCCCGGCCCCTGGCCGGGTGGACCGCGTACATGCGAAGGGGCGGAGCCCGCCGGTGTCATCCCCGGCGGGCTCCGCCGCATTGCGGCGCGTGCGCGGGCGTCAGCCCGTGGCGGTGGCCGTCCGGCCGCCCGCGAGCAGGCCGGCCCTCGGCACCAGCAGCCGTTCGGTGAGGTGGCCGAAGAACAGGCCGAAGGCGGTCCACAGCGTGGCCTGCACGGCGAGCGTGGCCAGCCGGAACTGCCAGAGCAGCGTGGCCGGGAAGCCCTTGCCGACCTCGTTGAACGAGGGCAGGAACACATAGGCGAGGGCGATGAGCACTACGTAGCCGGCCGCAGCCGTGACCGTGGCGTTCCAGTTGCCCAGGCGGGGTGCCAGCCGCTTGCCGACGATGACCGCGGCGACGGCGAGCAGCACGCTCAGGGCGACCATCAGGAAGAACAGCGCGGTGCGTTGGCCGATGGTGTCGGGGTTTCCGACGGCCGGCGGGTTCGCCGGGTACTTCAGGAACGGCACGATGTACACGCTCACCAGCGCCCCGCCCGCGATCAGCGCGGCCGTGGCGCGCGGGCCGAACCGGCCGATGCGGCCCAGCGCGTAACAGAAGACGAGCGCGGCGATGCCGCCGGCCGCGACGCCGAAGACGAGCACACCGGTGGCCAGGCCCGCGGTGGACTGCACGCCGCGACTGACCAGTTCCTCGGCGGCTCCGTGGTCGTGGCCGTGGGCGCGGTGCGCCGTCTCTTCGAGCGCGATGGCCGCGTCGACCCGTGACTCACCGAGGAAATAGGCGACGAGCAGCGCGAGGGCGCCCGCGACCAGTCCGGCCAGCATGCCTCGGACCAGCAGGGCTCTGACGGATATGGAGTTCATGAGGGATTCCCCTGGATCGGCCGGTCGGTCAGTGGCAGGGGAAGCCGAGGAGGTGGCGGCCGTCGTGGACCCACTCGTGGACGCCTTCGCCCGAGATGACGGCCGTGGCGCCCTGTTCGGCGCCGACGAAGTAGAGCAGGACCAGCATGAGGATGCCGAAGAAGACCGCCCAAGGGGCAATGGCCTTCAGGGAGATGGGGGTGATGGCGGATGCGCCGGTGGTGGGGGCAGCGCTCTGTGCCATGGCAGAACCTCCTGTGGGAACACGCGTCCCGATCGTGGTGCCTGAGACGAAGGTGCCGGGTCTGACTTCCCGCGTTCGCGGGTACACAGTGGCGCGACCGTGCCGGATTCTCACCGGACTTCCGTCACACCCTCGTCATGTCGCCGCGACCATACCCCCTGGACACCGGGCACCGCCATGCCGCGTCTCAGCGGTCCGCGGGTCCCGGATGCCATGGTGTGCTTGGCCGTGGGGCCGATGTTCGGGGAGGTGAGGGCGGTAGTGACGATACGGGTGATGTGGGTCGCACCGGCGATGAACGGGGCGCTGCGCGAGGCCCGGTTCGCCGGTGACGCCGCGCTCGACGCGGCGGGCGCGCGGGCGGCCCGGCTGGCCGCGGCGCACGTTCCGGACGCGGACCGGACGGTGCACGCGCCGTCCGAGCGCTGCGCTCGGACGGCGGAGGAGCTGGGTCTGCGCTCGGCAGTTGAACCTGCCCTGCGGGACTGGGAGTTGGGTCGCTGGGCGGGTGCCCGGCTGGACGAGGTGAGCGCGCGGGAGCCGGAGGGGGTCGCGGCCTGGCTGGCCGACCCGTCGGCCGCCCCGCACGGCGGCGAGTCACTGCTCGGACTGTGCGCCAGGGCGGGGTCCTGGCTCGACTCGCTGAGCGGCGCCGGACGGGTGCTGGCCGTCGCCGAACCGTCCCTGGTCCGCGCGGCGGTGGTCCACGCGCTGGCATTGCCGCCGCAGGCGTTCTGGCGCCTCGACGTCGCCCCGCTCACGCTGACGGAGCTGACCGGGCGCGCGGGGCGCTGGAACCTCCGTGCCGGGCGCCCGCTCGCCGACGGGCCCGGCGGCCGCTAGGCGGACGCCGGGGCGCGGCCTGAGCCGGATTGATCGCCGGGGCCCCCGCCGCGACCGGGCGGTCAGCGACGAGGCGGGCCCTACCCCCGGTACGTCTCCAGCAGCCGCAGCCACACCTCGCTGATCGTCGGGTACGACGGCACCACGTGCCACAGCCGGTCGACGGGGATCTCGCCCACGACCGCCATCGTCGCCGAGTGGAGCAGTTCGCCGATGCCGGGGCCGACGAAGGTGACGCCCAGCAGGACTTCGCGGTCCAGGTCCACGACCATGCGGGCACGGCCCCGGTAGCCGTCCGCGTACAGCCCGGCCCCCGCCACCGAGGCGAGGTCGTAGTCGACGGCGCGGACGCGGTGGCCGGCCTGTTCCGCCTCGGCCAGGGAGAGGCCCACCGACGCGGCCTCCGGGTCGGTGAAGACGACCTGCGGGACGGCCCCGTGGTCGGCGGTCGCCGCGTGGGCGCCCCAGCGGGCGGTGTCCAGCGGCTTGCCCTGCGCGCGGGCACCGATCGCGTCGCCGGTGATGCGTGCCTGGTACTTGCCCTGGTGGGTCAGGAGCGCGCGGTGGTTGACGTCACCGGCCGCGTAGAGCCAGTCCGTGCCCTCGACCCGGCAGGTGTCGTCCACGGTGAGCCAGGAGCCGGGTTCCAGGCCGACCGTCTCCAGGCCCAGGTCGTCGGTGCGCGGGGCGCGTCCGGTGGCGAAGAGGACCTCGTCGGCCTCCACGCTCTCGCCGTTGTCGAGTTCCACGGTGACCGGTCCTCCGCCGGCCGCGCGGCGCACGGCGGTGGCCGAGACGCCCGCACGGATCTCCGCTCCGGCCTCGGTCAGCGCCTCGGCTACCAGCTCGCCGGCGAACGGCTCCATCCGGGGCAGCAGCCCCTTGCCGCGCACCAGCACGGTGACCTTCGCGCCGAGCGCGTTCCACACGGTGGCCATCTCGACGCCGACGACTCCCCCGCCGACCACGACGAGCCGGCCGGGCACCTCCTTGGCGCTCGTCGCCTCGCGGCTCGTCCAGGGGCGGGCGTCCGCGATGCCGGGGAGGCCGGGTACGACGGCCCTGCTGCCCGTGCAGACGGCGACGGCGTGCCGGGCGGTGAGCCGGTGTTCCGTGCCGTCCGGCGCGGTGACGGTGACCTGCTTGGGGCCGGTCAGCCGGCCGTGGCCGCGGAAGACGTCGGCCCCGATCCCGTCGAGCCAGGCGGCCTGGCCGTCGTCCTTCCAGTGCGAGGCGTACTCGTCGCGGTGGGCGAGGACGGCGGCCGCGTCCAGCGGTCCCTGGACGGCGCCGCTCAGTCCGGGGACACGGCGGGCGTCGGCGCGGGCGACGACGGGGCGCAGGAGCGCCTTGCTCGGCATGCACGCCCAGTAGGAGCACTCGCCGCCAATCAGTTCCGATTCGACCACGGCGGTGGTCAGCCCGGCGGCCCGCGCCCGGTCGGCCACGTTCTCACCCACCGGACCGGCTCCGATGACCACGACGTCGTACGCGACAGGCTCCGCTGCATGTGTCATGCGCCCCATTCTGGCGGGGGGTGTGGGCGTCGGCCACATGGGCAGGCACGGAATAGCACGAGATCGGGCACCGTTGACCCGGACACGTCTCATACGGGCACAGGAAGAGGTAGCAACGCATGAGCACCGTAGAGCTCACCAAGGAAAACTTCGACCAGGTCGTCAGCGACAACGAGTTCGTCCTGATCGACTTCTGGGCTTCCTGGTGCGGCCCGTGCCGGCAGTTCGCCCCGGTGTACGACGCGGCGTCCGAGCGCCACACGGACCTGGTCTTCGCCAAGGTCGACACGGAGGCGCAGCAGGAACTGGCGGCGGCCTTCGACATCCGGTCGATCCCCACGCTGATGATCGTCCGGGACAACGTGGCGGTCTTCGCGCAGCCCGGCGCGCTGCCGGAGGCGGCCCTGGAGGACGTCATCGGCCAGGCCAGGAAGCTGGACATGGACGAGGTCCGCAAGGCCGTCGAGGCCGAGCAGAAGGGCAAGGCGGAGGGGCAGCAGCAGTAGCACCGCCCCTCCCCCGCCCAGCGGGCTTCAGGCCTCCGCGGCGCGCTCCGCGACCCGGGCCGAGAGCCCGTACGGGAGTTCCGAGCCGTCCACGAGCAGGCCCTCGACGGCCTTGGTCCTGGGGTCGATGTCGGCGACCATGCCGTCGCCCGCGTACCGGGGGTAGCCCGTCTCGCCCGTCTCGCCCGTGGCGGTGACCACGGCCGACCGGATGGCGGCGCCCGGCCCCCCGGCGTCGGAGCCCTTGGCGGCCGCGCCCCTGACACTGGCCCCCGTCGCGCCTTCTCCGGCCGCGGGGGCCCGGTCGTCGGTGAACTCGGGAACGATGAGGATTTCGTAGCTCTGCGGATGGCTCATGGTCATGACGCTAGGCACGGGTGGTGCGCCCCGCACGTCGTCGGGCCGCGTTCAGCTGGACTCCCGTCGTACGGCGAGGGCGCGCAGCAGGTCGTGCCGTTCCGGCGGGGTCCGGGGGTGCCGGACGAGCCGGTCCACCAGGTCGGCCAGCGGCTGGGCGGTCGCCAGCTCCATCCGTACGCTGCTGAGCCTCGGGCGCAGCAGCCGCCCGAGCATGGAGTCGTCGGCGCCCACCACGGCGGTCTCGGCGGGTATCCCGATCCCGGCGTCCTGGAGCGCCCGCATCAGCAGCATGGCGTAGGTGTCGTCGTACGCGAACACGGCGTCCAGGCCGAGGCCGGGCCAGCGGGCGGCCAGGGCGGCGGCCGAGTCCTCCTCGTAGCGCAGCGGCAGCACTTCGACGCGGGCGCCGCCGTTCAGCGCGGCCTCCCGGGCCCCGGCCAGGCGCGGGGCGGCGAAGAGCGCGGTGGCGGGGTCCTCCGGCATCACGACGCCGATGCGGCGTCTGCCGCGTTCCAGCAGATGGCGCACCGCGCAGGCGCCGACCTCCCGCTGATCCATGATCAGGGCGTGGGCACCCTCCACCGGGTGGGGGCCGAGGGTGATGACGGCCTTGGCCCCGGAGCGCCGGAGAACGGCGGTTCCGCGCGGGGCGAGGGGGACGGAGCCGGGCACGATGACGGCGGCGGGGCGGAGTTCCGCCCAGGCGCGGGCCGCGTCGTCGGCGCCGAGGCCGAGCGAGCCGTACTGGACGACCGTGTAGTCGAGGCGCCGGAGCCCCGCCTCGAGGTCGCGCAGGAAGCGCAGGTGCAGCGGGCCGGTCGGCAGGTTGCCCGTGGGCAGCAGCACCATGCGCGAGTGGCCGGCGCGCAGGGTGCGGGCCGCGGCGTGGGGGACGTAGCCGAGTTCGTCGGCGGCCTCCCGTACCCGGCGGCGGGTCTCATCACTGATCCGCACCTGCGCGTTGTTGTTGAGGACGTAGGACACGGTGGCCCGGGAGACACCGGCGAGCCGCGCCACGTCGGCGCTGGTCGGGACGGGGCCTTCTGCGGGCTGATCGGGTAACTGACTCATGGCTCCGCGCAGTCTTCCAGACCGCCGCGCAGCACCGGCGCGCAGGCTGTACGGGCGGACCGCCTAGGGTGTTCCGATGACGATCCAGCACCGTGACAGTTACGACGAGCCGGCCGCGTTCCCGGGCCGGACCGGTTCCGCGGCCACCGCCGAGGCCGATCCGCGCGAGGTGGGCCCGGTCCGCACCTCGTACGCGCCCGACCGGGACGGCGCGCCCGACCCCGGGGAGATCGTCTGGACGTGGGTGCCGTTCGAGGAGAACGACGGGCGCGGCAAGGACCGGCCGGTCCTGGTCGTGGCGCGGGAGGCCAGGGGCACCCTGCTGGCCGTGCAGCTGTCCAGCAAGCAGCACGACATGGACCGGGAGTGGGTGTCGCTGGGCGCGGGCCCCTGGGACAGCTCCGGGCGTCCGTCCTGGGTGGATCTGGACCGGGTCCTGCGGGTCCACGAGGACGGGATGCGGCGCGAGGCGTGCGCCCTGGACCGGGCCAGGTTCGACCTGGTCGTCGGGCGGCTGCGGGAGCGCTACGGCTGGGCGTGAGGGCGCACGGCGCACCCGGCCCTCACCCTCGACTTCAGGGTGAGGGTGAGCCCCGGTCGGCGAACACCCGGTCGAACGCCACCCGGGTGGGCGCGTTCTCGTCGCGGCCGAGGATGCCGAAGACGACCTCCTCGAAGTGGCCCGCGAACCGCCCCTCCCCGGTGAGCAGCGCGCGGAAGGCGCCCGCCACCTCCGCCGGGTCGTTGCGGAAGACGCCGCAGCCCCAGGCACCCAGGACGAGCCTGCGGTAGCCGCACACCGCCGCGACCTCCAGCACCCGTTCGGCCCGGGCGGCCAGCGCGGCCGGGATGCGGTGCGCCTCCTGCGGGGTCCGGGTGCGGATGACCCCGGCGTTGGGGGCCGGCGAGGTGAGGAAACCGGCCGCGTACGGGGCGTCGAGCAGCCGGCCGCGGTCGTCGCGGAAGACCGGCACCCCGGGCGAGTGGATGACCCGGTCGGTGTAGAACGCGTCGCGTTCGCCGCGGTGGTGGGCGTAGAAGCCGGGCGCCCGCAGCAGCGTGGCGTACAGCGCGGAGCCCCGGCACAGGGCCTCTTCCTGCGCCTGGGCGCCGTTGAGGAAGCCGCCGCCGGGGTTGCGGGCGGAGGCGTAGTTCAGGACGGCGACCTCGCCGGGGCGTTCGCGGGTCATCCGGGCGGCCGCCTGGAGGCTGCTCTCGCCGGTGACCTCGATGACCGGGGTTCGGTCCCGGTCGGGCACGACCCGCACCGGCTCGGGGCCGAACAGCCGCGTACCCGCGAGGGCGGCCGCCACACCCTGCTCGATGCTGATGTCGCGACCGTTTCCGGCGCGGTAGGAACCCGCCCGGACGATGGCCTCCGTTTCACGCGCGATTCCGCGCAGCCGGGCGCTCACGGGCCCTCCCCCTTATGGTGCATACGGGGCATGATCGGCGTTCTTCTCCCGGACACGCAATCGAATTTCCGGCGAAGAAGGCACTCTTGTGCGATGCCTCGGCAGCGGTTTGGGTAGGACGGACGCACCGGAACAAGGAGGCCCGGCATGTCATCCGAGACACCCGGCGGCCACGGTCCGCCACCCGGTCAGACCCCGCCCCTCGGTGAGGGCGAGGCGGAGGATTTACTGCGCGGCATCTGCTTCAAGACGGGGCCGCCGCGCACGGTGGGCGTCGAGCTGGAATGGCTCCTGCAGGACCGTGACCACCCGCATCGCACCGTCCCGCCCCACCTGCTGGAGGCGGCCGCGACGGCCGTCCGGGCGCTGCCGCTGAGCGCGGCGCTCACCTTCGAACCCGGCGGCCAGCTGGAACTCAGCTCGCGGCCCGCCGCTTCCCTGATGGCGTGTGTCGAGGACACCGCCGCCGATCTCACCGCCGTACGCGATGCCCTCGGAGCGCTGGGCCTCGCTCCGGCCGGTCTGGGCGTCGATCCCTGGCAGGCACCGCGCCGGCTCCTGCGCGAGCCCCGGTACGAGGCCATGGAGAAGGCCCTCGACCGGTGGGGCCCGGCCGGCCGCGCCATGATGTGCACCACCGCCTCCGTCCAGGTCTGCCTGGACGCCGGGGAGGAGGAGCCCGGCCCGCTCGGCTACGCGCGGCGCTGGCAGCTCGCCCATCTGCTGGGCGCCGTCCTGGTGGCGGCCTTCGCCAACTCGCCGTTCCGGACGGGCGCGCCGACGCCCTGGCGGTCCACCCGCCAGGCGCTGTGGGCCGACCTCGACCCGAAGCGGACGCTGGCGCCCGACGGGCTGCTGCCGCCCCGGGACGCCTGGGCCGCGCACGTCCTGGACACGCCCGTGCTGTGCGTACGGGGCGAGGGGCCGTGGCAGGTGCCGGACGGGCTCACGTTCCGCGACTGGATCCGGTCCGGGGTGCCCCGGCCCCCGGACCGGAGCGACCTCGACTACCACCTCACCACGCTGTTCCCGCCGGCCCGGCCGCGCGGGCATCTGGAGCTGCGCATGATCGACGCGCAGTCCGGTGACGACGGCTGGATCGTGCCCCTCGCCGTCACGACGGCCCTGTTCGACGACCCGGAGGCCGCCGAGACCGTGTACCGGACCGTGAAGCCGCTCGCCGAGACGGCCGGGGCGGGCTCCGCACCACGCAATCCGCTGTGGACCGCGGCCGCCCGCGACGGCCTGACCGACCCCGAGCTGCGCCAGGCGGCGGACGTCTGCTTCCGGCTCGCCCTGGAGGCGCTGCCCCGGCTGGGCGCGGGCGTCGCGGTGCGGGACGCGGTCGCCGGCTTCCACGACCGCTATGTCGCCCGGGGCAGATGCCCGGCCGACGACCTGCGGGACCTGCTCACCACGGGCGGGGCGCGCCGCGCCGCCCATCCGAAGGGGACCCTGTCATGACCGAATCCCCCGCGCCCCCGCACACCGGGGACGCCGAGGCGCTGCGCGAGCGGGCGCTCGCCGCGCTGCTGACCGCCCGCAGGCGCACCGCGCTGCTGACGGACAGCGTGGACGACCACGAGCTGACCGCCCAGCACTCGCCGCTGATGTCGCCGCTGGTCTGGGACCTGGCGCACATCGGCAACCAGGAGGAGCTGTGGCTGCTGCGCGGTGTGGCGGGGCGGGAGGCGATGCGCCCGGAGATCGACGGGCTGTACGACGCCTTCGAGCATCCGCGCGCCACCCGGCCCTCGTTGCCGCTGCTGGCGCCCGATGAGGCCCGCTCGTACGCCTCCGAGGTGCGCGGCAGGGCGCTGGACGTGCTGGAGTCCACCCCGCTCGGTGACGGGCCCGCGCTGGTCAGGTCGGGGTTCGCCTTCGGGATGATCGCGCAACACGAGCAGCAGCACGACGAGACGATGCTGATCACGCATCAGCTGCGTTCGGGGCCGGCCGCGCTGACGGCCCCGGAGCCGCCGCGCCCGGCGGGCGACGCCACCGCGCTGCCCGCCGAGGTCCTGGTGCCCGGCGGCCCCTTCACGATGGGCACGTCGGCCGAGCCGTGGGCCCTGGACAACGAACGCCCCGCGCACCGGCGGGACGTCCCCGGGTTCGTCATCGACACGGCTCCGGTGACGTGCGGCGCCTACCGGGCGTTCATCGAAGACGGCGGTTACGGCGAGCGGCGCTGGTGGGCGCCCGAGGGCTGGGCGATGGTCCGGGAGCACGAGTTGCGCGCCCCGCTGTTCTGGCACCGGGACGCCGGGCAGTGGCTGCGGCGGCGTTTCGGGGTGACCGAGCCGGTGCCGGACGACGAGCCGGTGCTGCACGTCAGCTGGTACGAGGCCGACGCGTACGCGCGCTGGGCGGGCCGCAGGCTGCCGACCGAGGCGGAGTGGGAGAAGGCGGCGCGCCACGATCCCGTCTCCGGGCGCTCGCGCCGCTATCCGTGGGGCGACGAGGACCCGACGCCGGAGCGGGCCAATCTGGGCCAGCGCCATCTGCGGCCCGCGCCCGCCGGGGCGTACCCGGCCGGGCGTGCGCCGTGCGGGGCGGGTCAGCTGATCGGTGACGTGTGGGAGTGGACGGCGAGCGATTTCCTGCCGTACCCGGGGTTCGCGCCGTTCCCGTACCGCGAGTACTCGGAGGTGTTCTTCGGCCCGGAGCACAAGGTGCTGCGGGGCGGCTCGTTCGCGGTGGACGCGGTGGCCTGCCGGGGTACGTTCCGCAACTGGGACCTGCCGGTCCGGCGGCAGATCTTCGCGGGGTTCCGCACCGCGAGGGACCTCTGATGTGCCGGCACATCGCCTACCTGGGGCCGCCGGTCGCCCTGGGCGAGCTGCTGTCGCGCCCGGCGCACTCCTTGGTACGGCAGTCCTGGGCGCCCCGCCGCCAACGCCACGGCACGGTCAACGCCGACGGTTTCGGGGTCGGCTGGTACGCGGAGGGCGACCCCGTGCCGGGGCGTTACCGCCGCCAGGGCCCCGTCTGGGGCGATCAGACCTTCGCCGATCTGGTCCGGGTGGTCCGGAGCCACGCCCTGCTCGCCGCGGTCCGGGACGCGACCGGCGCCGATCCGGACGGCGAGGCGGCCGCTGCGCCGTTCGCCGCGGACCGGGTGCTGTTCAGCCACAACGGCGCGGTGCGGGGCTGGCCCGGCTCGATGGCCTCCTTGGCGGCGACCCTGCCCCCGGCCGAGCTGCTGCGGCTCGCGGCGCGCTGCGACTCCGCCCTGGTGTGGGCGCTGGTGCGGCACCGGCTCGCGACCGGCGACGCACTCGCGCAGGCCGTGGCCGACACCGTGCCCGAGGTGGCGGAGGCCGCGCCGGGCTCCCGGCTCAACCTGCTGCTCACCGACGGCCGCACCATCGTGGCCACCGCCTGGGGCGACACCCTGTGGCATCTCACCGAGCCCGGCCGCCACACGGTCGTCGCCTCGGAGCCGTACGACGACGATCCCCGCTGGTCCGAGGTGCCCGACCGCACCCTGCTGACCGCGACCGCCGGCGACGTCCTGCTGACCCCGCTGAAGGAGCCCCGCCGTTGAGTCCCTTCCTGCTGACCCGCACCCTGCCCGAGGACGCGACGGACGCGGCGCTGCGCGCCGATGTGCTGCACGGCCTGTCGCGGCGCCCGAAGACGCTGCCGCCCAAGTGGTTCTACGACGCCCGGGGCAGCGAACTGTTCGAGGAGATCACCCGGCTCCCCGAGTACTACCCGACGCGCGCCGAGCGGGAGATCCTGATCGACCGGGCGGGCGAGATCGCCGCCGCGTCCGGCGCCCGCACACTGGTGGAGCTGGGGTCCGGCTCGTCGGAGAAGACCCGCCATCTGCTGGACGCGCTGCCGGACCTGCACAGTTACGTGCCGGTCGACGTCAGCGAGAGCGCGTTGCGCGGGGCGGCCGAGGCCCTGCTGACGGAGCGGCCCGGGCTGTCCGTGCACGCGCTGATCGCCGACTTCACGGCCGGGCTCTCGCTGCCGGAGACGCCGGGGCCCCGGCTGGTGGCGTTCCTCGGCGGCACCCTGGGCAATCTGCTGCCGGGCGAGCGGTCGGTGTTCCTGAAGTCGGTACGCGATCTGCTGGTGCCCGGGGACGCTCTGCTGCTCGGCACGGATCTCGTGAAGGACGAGGAGGTGCTGGTCGCGGCGTACGACGACGCGGCGGGGGTGACGGCGGCGTTCAACCGCAACGTGCTGTCGGTCGTCGACCGGGAGCTGGGCGCGGACTTCGTGCCGGAGGATTTCGCGCACGTGGCGCGGTGGAATCCGCGCGAGGAGTGGATCGAGATGCGGCTGCGGGCCCGCAGGTCGCTGACGGTGAAGATTCCGGAGCTGGATCTGGTGGTGCCGTTCGAGGCGGGTGAGGAGCTGCGCACCGAGGTGTCGGCGAAGTTCCGCGAGGACGGGGTGCGCGGTGAGCTGGCCGCGGCCGGTCTCCGGCTGGCCCACTGGTGGACGGACTCCGCGGACCGGTTCGCGCTCTCCCTGTCGACGGTGAACTGACCGGGGACGGGCACGGGGCCGGCGGTGTCCGGTCCCGTACCCGCGCCGGGCGTCAGCTGCCGGCGAGCACCGCGGTGATCTTCTCGGAGGCGGTCTTCGCCTCGGTCGCCGGGTCACCGCCCTGGAGAACCGCGGTCATGTAGCTCTTGATGGGGTTGTCGGCCTCGACCGCCGCCCACTGCGGGGAGTTGGGCGTGGCGTGGCCCTGCGCCGCGCCCTCGGCCATCGCGGCGGTGCTCTCCTCGCCCTCGATGACATGGGCCAGGGAGGGTTTGTTGGGCACGTAGCTCATCGTCTTGGCCAGGTCCTCCTGCCACTTGGCCCCGGCCAGCGCCTTGATGACCTCGTAGGCGGCGGCGCGCTGGTCGGACTTCTGCGGCACGATCAGGTCGGAGCCGCCGGTGAACACCGAGCCGGGCGCCTTTGCGGTCTTGCCGGGAATGGGGAAGTAGCCGAGCTTGCCCTTGAGTTCGGGGTTCTTCTTCTCGATCAGGGTCGCCGTGCTGGGGGTGGAGATGATCTGTGCGACATTCCCCTTGGCGAACACATTGGCCTGCGGGGGCTTTTCCTCGTCGGCGTCCTTGGGTCCGTCGCCCAGCGCCTGGAGCTTGGAATAGAACTCCATGCCCCTGAGCGCGGCGGGCGTGTCGAGAGTGCCCTCCCAGTCGCCTTCCCCATCGCTGGCGAGTTGCCCGCCCTCGTCCCAGATGAAGCCGGCGAGCACGTACCAGTTCTGCCCCGGCAGATACATGCCCTGGATTCCGTCGCGGTTCAGTTTCCCGGTGTCCTCGAGCCACTGCGCACGCGTCTTCGGGGGGTTCTTGATGCCCGCTTCCTCGAAGATGTCCTTGTTGTAGATCACCACGCGGTTGGCCGCGTACCACGGGATTCCGTACTGGACGCCGCCGATGCTCCCCGGCTCGGCGAGACCGGGCAGCCAGTCCTCCCTGCCCAGGTCACGCATGGATTCGAGGGTGAGGTCGCGCAGGTTGCCGCTCTCGGCGTACTGGGCGACCTGGGTGTTGCCGACCTCGATGACGTCGGGCGTGTCCTTGCCGGCCAGCGCCTCCAGGACCTTGGGGCCGATGCCGCCCCATTCCTGGATCTTGAACTCCAGATCGACCGAGGAGTGCTCGTCCTCGTACGACTTCTTGAAACGGTCCAGGAAGTCGGCGGTAACGCTGTCCTTCATCAGCCAGATCGTTACCTTCTCGCCGCCGGAGCCGCCGGTCCCGGGGATCACACCGCAGCCACCCAGCGCAGCAGTGGAAATAAGGGCGACAGCTCCGACGAGCATGCGGTTTTTCACGATTCACCTTCTGCGGAACGGCAGGACGAAATTTGCGGACCCGGTGTGGGGGACTGCGGGCTGCGCTCGCACGGGCGTGGCTGGATTTTGGTATGGACCAATACTTTGGTCAAGCTCCGTCACGGACATGCGCGATGTCCGCGTTCCCTCGCGAACCGGGCCGAGGTAGGGCACCTTGGTAGGGACGAGAGGAGACAAACCGTGTCAAATCACACGTATCGCGTCACCGAAATCGTAGGAACCTCCCAGGAAGGCGTGGACGAGGCGATCCGAAACGGCGTCGCAAGAGCCTCGGAAACGTTGCACAATCTCGACTGGTTCGAGATCACCCAGGTGCGCGGGCAGATCGAGGATGGCCGAATCGCGCACTACCAGGTCGGCCTGAAAGTGGGCTTCCGGCTCGACGACCCGAAGTGACGCGACCGCCCGCCGCCCCACGGGTGCGCGGCCCGTTCAGGTGCGCCCCTCGCGCTCCTGCGCGTCCTTCAGCGCCGGCGAGGCCGACGTCCAGCGGGCCCGCACCACGGTGAATCCGGCCAGCTCGGCGGCGTCGCAGACGAGTTCGTCGTCGTCCACGAGCATGCGTACGGTGCGGTCACGGCCGAGCCGCTCCAGGATCTCCAGCTTGGTCCGGCGGGCCGGCCTGCGGTCGTCGTTGCGCCGCATGTACAGCCGCCCCTCGGGCAGCCCCTGGCGGGCGAGCCAGGCCACGGTGTCCTTGCGGCACCGCTCCGGCCGGCCGGTGAGGTAGACGATCTCGCACTCCTCGGCGCTGCTCAGCGCCAGCCGCACGCCTTCGTCCAGCGGCGGGTCGTCCACGGCGGCGGCGAAGAAGGCGGCCCAGTCCCGGCGGCCCTCCAGGAAGTGCTGGCGGTGCGCGGTGTCGGCGAGCGTACCGTCGAGATCGAACACGGCCACTGGCCGGACGTCGTTTGTCATGCGGCCAGCAAACCAAGCGGCCGCCCCGTCCGGCCAACCGGCACGACCACCGGCCGGCCCCGGCAGACCGCACCGAGCACGGAGACCTCTCCCCCATGACCTCGCCCCACGATCCGTACGTACGGGTCCGAGGCGCCCGCGAGCACAATCTGCGGAACGCCGACGTCGACATCCCCCGCGACACCCTCACCGTCTTCACCGGCGTCTCCGGGTCCGGCAAGTCCTCGCTGGCCTTCGGCACGATCTACGCGGAGGCCCAGCGCCGATACTTCGAGTCCGTCGCCCCGTACGCCCGGCGGCTGATCCACCAGGTCGGCGCGCCCGCCGTCGGGGAGGTCACCGGGCTGCCGCCGGCCGTCTCGCTGGAGCAGCGCAGATCGGCGCCGGGCGCCCGGTCGTCCGTGGGCACGGTGACGACGCTGTCCAACTCGCTGCGGATGCTGTTCTCGCGGGCCGGGGACTATCCGGAGGGGGCCGAGCGGCTGGACTCGGACGCGTTCTCGCCGAACACCGCCGTCGGGGCGTGCCCGCGCTGCCACGGCCTCGGCCGGGTCCACCGCACCAGCGAGGAGCTGCTGGTCCCGGACCCGGAGCTGTCGGTCAGGGAGGGCGCGATCGCCGCCTGGCCGGGCGCCTGGCAGGGCAAGAACCTGCGCGATGTGCTGGACGCCCTCGGCTACGACGTGGACCGGCCCTGGCGGGAGCTGGCCCCGGCCGACCGGGAATGGATTCTGTTCACCGACGAGCAGCCGGTGGTGACCGTCCATCCGGTGCGCGAGGCGGGGCGCATCCAACGGCCCTACCAGGGCACGTACATGAGCGCGCGGCGCTATGTGATGCACACGTTCGCGGACTCGAAGAGCGCCACCCTGCGGGCGAAGGCCGAACGCTTCCTGAGCAGCGAACCCTGCCCGGTGTGCGGGGGCAGCAGACTGCGGCCGGAGGCGATGGCCGTCACGTTCGCGGGGCACACCATCGCGGAGCTCGCGGGCCTGGCGCTCACCGAGCTCGCCGGTGTGCTCGCGGCGGCGGGCGGTGACGAAACCGCCCGGGTGCTCACGGCGGACCTCCTGGCCCGCATCGGGACCGTCACCGAACTGGGCCTCGGCTACCTGAGCCTGGACCGCACGGCTCCCACGCTTTCCTCCGGTGAGCTCCAGCGGCTGCGGCTGGCGACCCAGTTGCGCGCGGGGCTCTTCGGTGTGGTGTACGTCCTGGACGAGCCGTCCGCCGGTCTGCATCCGGCGGACACCGAGGCGCTGCTCGCGGTGCTGGGGCGGCTGAAGGAGGCCGGGAACACGGTCTTCGTGGTGGAGCACCAGATGGACGTGGTGCGGCGGGCGGACTGGCTGGTGGATGTGGGGCCGCTGGCCGGTGAGCACGGTGGCCGGGTGCTGCACAGCGGGCCGCCCGCCGGGCTCGCCGGGGTCACGGAGTCGGCCACCCGGCGCTTCCTGTTCCCGGACGCGCCGCCCGCGCCGCGCGGCGTCCGCGCACCCTCGGGGTGGCTGCGGCTGTACGGGGTGGAGCGGCACAACGTGCGCGGGGTGGACGCGGCGTTCCCGCTGGGGGTGTTCACCGCGGTGACCGGGGTCTCCGGCTCGGGCAAGTCGACGCTGGTGGGGCAGGTCCTCGCGGGGGCTCTGGCGGACCGGCGCGGCGCCGAGGAGGACCGGGGCGACGAGCAGCCGGCCGCCGGATACGCCCGCGCCGAGGGGCTGGACGCGGTGGACCGGCTGGTGCAGGTGGACCAGCGACCCATCGGGCGTACGCCCCGTTCCAACCTGGCCACGTACACCGGTCTCTTCGACGTGGTGCGCAAGCTCTTCGCGGCCACTCCCCTGGCCCGGGAGCGGGGGTACCGGGCGGGCCGGTTCTCGTTCAACGTGGCCGGCGGGCGGTGCGAGACGTGCCAGGGCGAGGGGTTCGTCTCGGTGGAGCTGCTGTTCCTGCCGAGCACCTACGCGCCCTGCCCGGACTGCCACGGCGCGCGGTACAACCCGGAGACGCTGGAGGTCACGCTGCGCGGGCTGGACATCGCCCAGGTGCTGGACCTGACGGTGGAGGCGGCGGCGGGGTTCTTCGCCGGGACCCCGGCCGCCGCGCGCAGCCTGGGGACGCTGCTGGACGTGGGGCTCGGCTATCTGCGGCTCGGGCAGCCCGCGACGGAGCTGTCGGGTGGCGAGGCGCAGCGGATCAAGCTTGCGACGGAGCTCCAGCGGACGCGCCGGGGGCACACGCTGTACCTCCTGGACGAGCCGACGACGGGGCTGCATCCGGCCGATGTCGAGGTGCTGATGCGGCAGTTGCACGGGCTGGTGGAGGCCGGGTCCACGGTGGTGGTCGTGGAGCACGACATGGCCGTGGTCGCGGGTGCGGACTGGGTGATCGACCTCGGTCCGGGTGGCGGTGACCGGGGTGGCCGGATCGTGGCCGAGGGGCCGCCGGCGGAGGTGGCGCGGGCGCCGGAGAGCCGTACGGCGGGGTATCTGCGGGCGGCCCTGGGGCTTGCCTGAGCGACCGGCCCGTCTCAACTCCCCGGGTCGTGCTGCGGGTTGGCGGTCATCACGGGGAAGGGAAATGAAACAGTAAAGAATGTTGACAGTTATCTGGTCCATACCAATCATGGGCATGCCACACGGTCGTACACCGCCGTGCGGCATGTGACCCCCGGCCGGGAATCACAGGAACGGGCCGCGCCCCTCCCCGGGCGCGGCCGAGCCGTGCATCCGCCCGTTGTCCCACCCCGCTGGGAGCTGCCCCATGAGACGTCCAAGAACAGTCGGCGCCGTCCTGAGCGCCTTGGCCACCGCCGTCGCGTCCGCAGGTCTGGTCCTCGGATCAGGCGCCGGCGCCCAGGCCGCCACCACCGCCGCCACCCCCATGCCCGCGCACGTCTTCGCCCCGTACTTCGAGGCGTGGAACGGCGACAGCCCGGCCGCGCTCGCCCAGGCGTCCGGTGCGAAGTACCTGACGATGGCCTTCATCCAGACCGCCACCAAGGGCTCCTGCACCCCGTACTGGAACGGCGATTCGAGCATGCCGATCGCCCAGTCCGAGTTCGGCGCCGACTTCACCACCATGCGGTCGCGCGGCGGTGACGTCATCCCGTCGTTCGGCGGCTACACCGCGGACAACACCGGCACCGAGATCGCCGACAGCTGCACCAGTGTGGACTCGATCGCCGCCGCGTACGAGAAGGTCATCACGACCTACGACGTGTCGCGCCTCGACATGGACATCGAGGACAACTCCCTCGACAACAGCGCCGGGATCGACCGCCGCAACAAGGCGCTCAAGAAGGTCCAGGACTGGGCCGCCGCCAACGGGCGCCCGCTCCAGATCTCGTACACCCTGCCCACCACCACGCACGGGCTCGCCGAGTCCGGGCTCGCGGTGCTGGAGAACGCGGTGTCGAACGGCACCAAGGTCGACGTCGTCAACCTCATGACGTTCGACTACTACGACGGCGCCACGCACGACATGGCCAAGGACACCCAGACGTCCATCACCGGGCTGAAGGGCCAGCTGGCCTCGCTGTACCCCTCGAAGACCGACGCCCAGCTGTGGGGCATGACCGGCATCATCGAGATGCCCGGCATCGACGACTACGGACCGGCCGAGACCTTCACCACGGCCAACGCCCCCGTGGTGTACGACTGGGCCGTCTCCAAGGGCGTCAGCACCCTGTCGTTCTGGGCGCTCCAGCGCGACAACGGCGGCTGCCCGGGCACCGGAGGGAGCGACACCTGCTCCGGCATCGCGCAGGACACCTGGTACTTCACGCACACCTTCGCCCCGTTCACGAGCGGCGGCAGCGGCCCGGTGACCGACGACTACTCGGTGGCCGTCACCCCCTCGTCGGCCACCGTCGAGCCGGGCAAGTCCACCACCGCCACCGTGAAGACCGCGGTGACCTCGGGCGCCGCCAAGACGGTCGCGCTGACCGTCGGCGGGGCCCCGGCCGGGGTGACCGCCGCGCTCAGCCCGACCTCGGTGACGGCGGGCGGCTCCGCCACGCTGACGCTCAGCGCCTCTGCGTCGGCCGCCCCCGGCACGTACACCGTCACCGTAACCGGCACCTCCGGCACCCTCAGCCACTCGGCCCCGTTCACCCTGACGGTGCCCGGCCCGGGTGGCGGGACGGGGTCCCTGGTGAACGGTGACTTCGAGACCGGCGCGCTCGGCCCCTGGACCTGCCAGTCCGGCGGCGCGGTCGTCTCCTCACCGGTGCACGGCGGCACGCACGCGCTGTCCGTCGCGGCCACCTCGTCGCAGACCGGCGAGTGCGCGCAGACGCTCACCCTCTCCCCCAACACCAAGTACACCCTGGCGGGTTACGTGCAGGGGAACTACGCCTACCTCGGCGTCCGGGGCGACGCGACGGCCAGCACCTGGGGCCTCTTCAACGGCTACACCAAGCAGTCGACGACCTTCACCACAGGTTCCAGCGGCTCGGTCACGGTCTACCTGCACGGCTGGTACGGCCAGGGCACGGTGTACGGGGACGACCTCTCGGTCACCAAGTCCTGACCCGGTACGCGTAACGGCCTTCGGGCCCCGGAGGCGGGCGGCCTCCGGGGCCCTCGGGCCTGTACGGCACATCTCGTGCGCTCAGCGGCGGGCCTTGCGGGTCGCCCGCAGCCACTCCTTGTTCATGGCCGAGATCGACGGCAGCGGAATGCCCTTGGGGCAGGCGGTGGCGCACTCACCGGTGAGCGTGCAGCCGCCGAAGCCCTCGCTGTCCATCTGCTCCACCATGTCGAGCACCCGGGTCTCCCGCTCGGGGGCACCCTGCGGAAGCACGTTGAGGTGGTTGACCTTCGCCGAGGTGAAGAGCATCGCCGAACCGTTGGGGCAGGCCGCGACGCAGGCGCCGCAGCCGATGCACTCGGCGTGCTCGAAGGCGAAGTCGGCGTCCGGCTTCGGTACCGGCGTGGCATGCGCGTCGGGGGCCGTGCCGGTGGGGGCGGAGATGTAGCCGCCGGCCTGGATGATCCGGTCGAAGGCCGAGCGGTCCACGACCAGGTCCTTGACGACCGGGAAGGCCGAGGCGCGCCAGGGTTCGATGTCGATGGTGTCGCCGTCGTGGAAGGCGCGCATGTGGAGCTGGCAGGTGGTCGTCCGCTCCGGGCCGTGCGCGTCGCCGTTGATGACGAGGCTGCACGCGCCGCAGATGCCCTCGCGGCAGTCGTGGTCGAAGGCGACGGGGTCGTCGCCGGCGAGGATCAGCTCCTCGTTGAGGGTGTCGAGCATTTCCAGGAACGACATGTCCCGCGAGATGCCGTCCACCTCGTACGTGGACATGGCGCCGGGGGCGTCGGCGTTCTTCTGGCGCCAGACGCGCAGGGTGAGCTTCATGCGTAGCTCCGCTGGGTGGGGTGGACGTACTCGAAGACGAGGTCTTCCTTGTGCAGGACCGGGGCCTCGCCGGTGTCGGTGAACTCCCAGGCGGCGCCGTAGGAGAACTCCTCGTCGCGCCGGGCGGCCTCGCCGTCCGGGGTCTGGGACTCCTCGCGGAAGTGACCGCCGCAGGACTCGGCGCGGTGCAGGGCGTCGAGGCACATGAGCTCGGCGAGCTCCAGGTAGTCCACGATGCGATTGGCCTTCTCCAGCGACTGGTTGAACTCCTCGCCGGTTCCGGGGACCTTGATGCGGCGCCAGAACTCCTCGCGGATCAGCGGGATACGGGCGAGCGCGGTGCGCAGCCCCTCCTCGTTGCGGGCCATCCCGCAGTACTCCCACATGAGTTCGCCGATCTCGCGGTGGAAGGAGTCGGGGGTGCGGTCGCCGTCGACGGCCAGCAGCAGGTTGAGCCGGTCCTCGGTCTCCGCGACGACCTCTTCGACGGCCGGGTGCGAGGCGTCGAGGTCGTCGCGGTGCGGATTGCGGGCGAGGTAGTCGTTGATGGTGGACGGCAGGACGAAGTAGCCGTCGGCGAGCCCCTGCATCAGCGCGGAGGCACCGAGCCGGTTGGCGCCGTGGTCGGAGAAGTTGGCCTCACCGATCGCGAAGAGGCCCGGGATCGTCGTCTGGAGGTCGTAGTCGACCCAGAGGCCGCCCATCGTGTAGTGCACGGCCGGGTAGATCCGCATCGGGGTGACGTACGGGTCCTCGGCGGTGATCCGGGCGTACATGTCGAAGAGGTTGCCGTACTTCTCCTCGACCTTGGCCCGGCCCATCCGTCCGATGGCCTCGGCGAAGTCCAGGTAGACGCCCTGGCCGCCGGGGCCGACGCCGCGCCCCTCGTCGCAGACGTTCTTCGCGGCGCGCGAGGCGATGTCGCGGGGCACCAGGTTGCCGAAGGAGGGGTACTGGCGCTCCAGGTAGTAGTCGCGCTCGTCCTCCGGGATCTCGTTCGCGGGCCGGGTGTCGCCCTTGGCCTTCGGCACCCAGATGCGGCCGTCGTTGCGCAGCGACTCGCTCATCAGCGTCAGCTTGGACTGGTGGTCACCCGTGCGCGGGATGCAGGTGGGGTGGATCTGGGTGAAGCAGGGGTTGGCGAAGTAGGCACCGCGCCGGTGGGCCCGCCAGATGGCGGTGGCGTTGGAGTTCATCGCGTTGGTCGACAGGTAGAAGACGTTGCCGTAGCCCCCGCTGGCGAGGACCACCGCGTCGGCGAAGTAGGTGTCGATCCTCCCGGTGACGAGGTCGCGGGCGACAATGCCGCGCGCCCGTCCGTCCACCACGACCAGGTCGAGCATCTCGGTACGGGGGTGGAGCTCCACGTTGCCCGCGGCGATCTGCCGGGACAGTGCCTGGTAGGCGCCGAGGAGCAGTTGCTGTCCGGTCTGGCCGCGGGCGTAGAAGGTGCGGGAGACCTGGACGCCGCCGAAGGAGCGGTTGTCGAGGAGCCCGCCGTACTCACGGGCGAAGGGGACGCCCTGCGCGACGCACTGGTCGATGATCTCGACGGAGATCTGGGCCAGCCGGTGCACGTTCGACTCGCGGGCGCGGAAGTCGCCGCCCTTGACGGTGTCGTAGAAGAGGCGGTGCACCGAGTCGCCGTCGTTGCGGTAGTTCTTCGCGGCGTTGATGCCGCCCTGCGCGGCGACGGAGTGTGCCCGGCGGGGCGAGTCCTGGAAGCAGAACTGGACGACGTGGTAGCCCTGTTCGGCCAGGGTGGCACCGGCCGAGCCGCCGGCCAGGCCGGTGCCGACGACGATGACGGTGTGCTTGCGCCGGTTGGCGGGGTTGACCAGCCTGGCCTCGAAGCGGCGGGTGTCCCAGCGCTCGGAGACGGGGCCGGCGGGGGCCTTGGTGTCGGCGACGGGCTCGCCGGTCGTGTAGTGCGTGTAGTCGTTCATGTCAGCTCACGACTCCGGTCATGACGGCGACGGGTACGGAGATGAAGCCCACCGTCAGCACCAGCGCGAGGACATGGGCGAGGGTCTTCAGGACGCGGTCGCGGCTCGAGCGGCCGGCGCCGAGGGTCTGCGCGGCGCTCCAGAACCCGTGCCGGACGTGGAGCCCGAGGGCGAGCATCGCGACGATGTAGATGACATTGCCGTACCAGGTCGAGAAGGTGTCGATGACGTTCTGGTACGGGTGGCCGGACTGGAAGCCCCCGGAGTGCACGGTGCCGGTCGTCAGGTCCAGGATGTGCCAGACGATGAACAGCCCGAGGATGACCCCGCCGTAGCGCATGGTGCGGGTGGCGTAGCTCGCGCGCGGTCGCTTGTGCGCGTACGTGACAGGCCGGGCCCGCAGATCGCGGCGGCTGAGCTGGTACGCGGAGACCGCGTGCAGCACCACGGCGGCGACGAGCACCACGCGCACGATCCAGAGCGCCCACTCGTGGTGCAGGAACGGCTCGCCCACCACACGCAGCCAGTGCGCGTAGCCGTTGAACTCACCGGCCCCGAAGAAGATCTTCAGGTTTCCGATCATGTGGACGACCAAGTAGAGGAGCATGACCAGTCCGCTGACCGCCATGATCGCCTTCTTGCCGACGGTCGAGCCCCAGAGCGTACGCGTCATGGACGGCCGTCGGTCCGTCCGGGTTGCCAATGCCATGAACACGACGCTAGGGCCGGATCTCCGATCAGTCCAAGTCATCGATCAGCTGATCTCCATAGCCCATGCCTATGAAGCGGGGTAGCTTGGGGTGATGCAGTTCCAGCAGCTCACCTATTTCGTGGCCGTCGCCGAGGCCCGGCACTTCACCCGCGCCGCCGAGGAGGTGCACGTCTCGCAGCCCTCGCTCTCCCAGCAGATCCGGGCCCTGGAGAACGAGCTGGGCGCCGAGCTGTTCAGCCGGGCGCGCGGCAACATCACGCTGACGGACGCGGGCGAGGCCCTGCTCCCGCTGGCCCGGCGCATCCTGGCCGACGCCGACACGGCGCGCCACGAGGTGCAGGAGCTGGCGCAGCTGCGCCGGGGCCGGGTGCGGCTGGGGGCGACGCCCAGCGTGTGCACGGGCCTGCTGCCGGAGGTCCTGCGCGCCTTCCACGACCTCCATCCGGGCATCCAGCTGCTGCTGGAGGAGGGCGGTTCGCACGATCTCGTACGGGAGCTGGCGCGCGGGGCGCTCGATCTGGCCCTGGTGGTGCTGCCGCTGCCGGCCGCCTCACCGGCGCTGACCACGGTCGAGCTGCTTCAGGAGGACCTGGTGGTCGTCTCGTCGGCGCAGCGTCCCCGGCCGGGGCGGGGCGGGCGGGTCCGGATCGCGGATCTGGAGGGCGAGCCGCTGGTGATGTTCCGGCACGGCTACGACCTGCGGGAGCTGACGGTGGCCGCCTGCCGGGCGGAGGGCTTCGAGCCGTCGTTCACGGTGGAGGGCGGCGAGATGGACGCGGTGCTCGGCTTCGTCCGCGCGGGCCTGGGCATCGCCGTCGTCCCGAACATGGTCGCCGCCCGCTCCGGGGCCGACCTGCGAGCGACCCCGCTGGCCCGGCCCGGGCTGCGCCGCACCATCGCACTGGCCCACCGCAGCGACGTGGCCCCGCCGCGCGCGGCCCGTGAGCTCCAACGGGTCCTGCTGGGGGCTGTCTGACCGTTCCCGTCGTCCGCCCGGCAGACGGGAACGGTCAGACAGGCCCAGGGGCCGGGTGGGCGCGGCGAGCCCCTGAGGGCCGCCGCGCCCGGCCGGCTCACACCGCGTCGGCCAGCAGCAGCGAGTGGATGCGGTCCGGAGCGCCGGGGCGCGCGTAGTACCAGCCCTGGGCCGTGTCGCAGCCCAGCTGCCGCAGCTGCTCGGCCTGGGCACCGGTCTCCACGCCCTCCACGGTGACCGCCAGGTCGAGGCTGTGCGCGAGCGACACGATCCCCTCCACGATCTTCAGGTCGACCGGGTCCGCCGGATGGTGCTGCATCCCCTGCGTGAAGGACCGGTCCAGCTTCAGCACGCTCACCGGAAGCCTGCGCAGGTTCGCGAGGTTGGAGTAGCCGGTGCCGAAGTCGTCCAGCGCGATGTCGACGCCCATCTCGGCGAGCTGGCGCAGCGGCTTCAGGACGTCCTCGTCGGCCCCGATGAGCGCCGACTCGGTGACCTCCAGGCAGAGCGCGCCCGCTTCGAGTCCGGAGCGCTCCAGGACCTCGACGGTCTCCGCGACCAGCTGCGGGTGGTGCAGCTGGGCGGGCGAGAGGTTGACGTTGATCCGCAGCGGGCCGCCGTCGGTGTGCCGCTCCTGCCAGAAGTTGGCCTGCCGGACGGACTCCTCCAGGACCCAGCGGCCGAGCGGCACGATGAGCCCGGTGTGCTCGGCCAGCGCGATGAACCGGTCGGGCCCCAGGACCCCGTGCTGCGGATGGCACCAGCGCACCAGGGCCTCGGCGCCGTGCACCGTACCGTCGTCGAGGTGCACCAGCGGCTGGTACTCGATGAAGAACTCGCCGCGTTCCAGGGCGGCCGGCAGGGCCGTGGTCAGACCGTGCCGGGTGATGGCCCTGGCGTCCGCCTCCGCGTCGGCCAGTTCGAAGCGGTTGCCGCCCGCGGACTTGGCCCGGTACATGGTGATGTCGGCGCTGCGCAGCACCTCGGCGGCGCTGCGTTCCCCGGCGGGGCCCTCCACGACTCCGATCGAGCCGCGCACCGTCAGCTCACGCCCGTCCAGCCGGATGGGCGTGCCGAGGACACTGAGGATGCGGCAGGCGAGCTCGTCCACCTCGGCGGGGCTGTCGAAGCTCGTCGTGAGCGCCACGAACTCGTCGCCGCCGAGCCTGGCGACCATCTCGCCCGAGGCGGTCGCGCAGCTCTGGAGCCGGTCCGCGACCTCCACGAGCAGCCGGTCGCCCGCGGCGTGGCCCAGGCTGTCGTTGATCGCCTTGAAGCCGTCCAGGTCGAGGTAGCAGAGGCCGAAGCGGCTGCCGTCGCCCGCTGAGAGCGCTTTCTCAAGACGCTCGAAGAAGAGCGTCCGGTTGGGCAGGCCGGTGAGCGCGTCGTGGGTCGCCTCGTAGCGGAGACGGAGGTTGAGCAGACGGCGCTCGGTGGTGTCCTCCAGCAGCGCCAGCTGGTATTCGGGGCGCCCTTCGGCGTCGCGCAGCAGCGACACCGTGAGGTTGGTCCACAGGACGGTGCCGTCGTTGCGGTAGTACGGCTTCTCGACCCGGTAGTGCTCGCGTTCGCCGCGTACCAGCTCGTTGTAGTACTTCCAGACCTGCGGGGAGTCCTCGGGGTGGACCCACTCGTTGACGCGGTGGCTCAGGACGTGGTTCTCCAGGCCGCCGAACATCCGGGTGAGGGTGTCGTTGACCTCCAGCACGTTGCCGTCGAGGTCGGCGATGCCGATGCCGATGGCCGCGTCCTTGAAGACGGCGCGGAAGCGTGCCTCGGTGGCGTGCAGGGCCTGTTCGGCGTGGGAGCGGGCGGCGAGCGCGGAGCGGGCGATGGCCTCCTGCTCGGCCAGCGTCCGCTCGCGCAGGGCCTGGGTGAAGCCGGCGGCCACCGCGTGCTGGATGCGGGCACAGCGGGACCGGCTGTCCTCGGTGGCGAGGGCCACCGGCCCGTTGCTGCCGCAGTAGAGCACCAGATACGAGTCGACGACGCCGAGCGTGGAGCTGAGCGCGTCCGGGTCGGTGCAGTGGGCGGCGACGAGCGCGCCGCCCACCCCGGTGGCCGCGGCCGGGTCGAACGGGCGGGCGTGCAGGGTGTCGCTGAGCGTACGGGCCAGCGGCAGCAGGTGCTGCTCGAACTCGGGCCGGGTCAGGGAAGTGGCCGTCGACGGGAAGATGGCCCGGCTCCAGATGGTGGCGAACCTCCGGAGCCGGTCCTCGGGGCCGTCGGGCGCCGCCTCCGGGGACCCGGGCGGCTGGGCGGGAATGCTCACGCCTTGCGTCCCACTCCCGCGATGCCCGAGAAGGCGTACGGGTCCTCGTTCTCGGGGGCCGCGGCGTTCTCGGGGCGCCATTCCGGCATCGCCACGAGGCCGGGCTCGACCAGCTCGTAGCCGTCGAAGAAGCGTGCAACCTCATCGCGCGTGCGCATGATCAGCGGGTTGCGGATGTTCCGGTACACGCCGACCGCGCCGCCCGCCTCCTCGCGGCTGAGCGGAATGCCTTCGTACGTCGCGTGCGTGACGATCAGGAGGCTGCCCGGGGCGAGCATGTCGCGGAGCGCGGCGACGGCGCCCTGCGGGTCGTCCGCGTCCTCGATGAAGTGGAGGACGGCCACGAGCAGCAGTGCCACCGGGCGGTCGAAGTCGAGGAGCTTGCTCACCTCGGGGCTGTCCCGGATCTCCCAGGGGCGGCGCAGGTCGGCCGAGGCGATCGTGGCGCCGTCGTTGCCTTCGAGGACGGCCTGGCTGTGCGCGACGGCGACCGGGTCGTGATCGACGTAGGCGACCTTGGCCGCGGGGTCGATCGCCTGGGCGACCTCGTGGACATTGCCGAAGGTGGGTATCCCGGAACCGATGTCGAGGAACTGGCCGACGCCCTCGCTCAGCGCGTAGCGCACCGCGCGGCGCATAAAGGCCCGGTTCGCCTGCATGACCTTGGGAAGTCCCGGCATGAACTCCATGGCCTTCCGGGCCGCTTCCCGGTCCACCTCGAAATTGTGCGAGCCGCCCAGATAGAAGTCATACATTCGGGACACGCTCGGCACCGAAATGTCAATGCCTTGCGGTGCCCAGGCGGGACGCTCCATCGATGTCTCCAACAAGTCGCCACGGCGATCCGGCCATGTCCATGGTCAGTGTGGACCAGAGGCTACTGATCGACCGCCAAGAGAGCGAGCGGAAACGGAAATTAGCCGTCCGTTATTGGTCACACTCCTATGGCATGTGCGACCGCCTCGTCGCTGCCCGTCACATTCGCCGAACGAGACGCATCAAATAGTTCACTCCCGGACTACTTTGGCACGTCAGGGACGTCGGCCCCCGTGAAGGAGGGGCATCATGTCCCGCGAGGGCCTTGGACGTTGGCGTTCGCGCACCGGATGCGCTCGGGGCCGGGCGGGCCCGTCCGGGCACCGGGAGACCGGCACGTGTCTCCTCGCGGCGGTCCCAAGCCCGGGAATGCGCGGGGCCGGTGACACAGCCTTTGGCGCCATTCCCGCGAAGAGGGTCGACAATCGGCCATTTCCGGAGACCGGGGCCCGGCAGGCGCCCGTTCCATTTCACCGGCGCAAACCCCGCGCACCCCAGGTCCCCTCCATCAGGCGAATCCGCTCGCCGTCCGGCGTGCCGCCGCACGGCCCGGAACATGCTCCCGGTCGTGTACGGATCACTCTTCTGGCGGCTGGCCGCGGCGCTCGCGCTCACCTGGCTGCTGACCGCCCCCGCCCCCGCGGCCGCCGACAGCTGCGCGTACGCGTCCATCGGGGACGGCGACGGCGGCACGGCCGTGGCCGTCAGCGGCGACGGCAGCTGTTTCGCCGGCCCGGAGCCCACACCGAAGCCGAAGCCGCCACCACCGCCCCCACCCCCGCCGAAACCGGCACCACCGCCGCCCCCTCCTCCACCGCCGCCCCCTCCTCCACCTCCACCGGCGCCGGCACCCGAGCCCGTACCGGCGCCGCCGCCCCCTCCCCCGCCTGCCCCGAAGCCCGAGCCGAAGCCGAAGCCGAAGCCGAAGCCGAGTCCTTCGCCGTCCGTACGGCCCTCGCCTTCCGCCCGCATCGCCCTCCCCGCGTACCGCAGACCGGTGCGGAAGCCACCCCAGCGCCACACCTCCCTGGTCACGCTCACCTTGATGATCACGGCCCCCGCGGTGTTCGCCGTCGCCGTGCTGCGCCCCCGTTCCCGATGAATTCCGGAGACGCCCATGTCGGAATGGCTCGTCCTCACGCTCGCCATGGTCGCGGCCACCGCCGTCGTCCTGACCATCGCCGTCCTCAGCAACCGCAGACTCCCGGAGGACGACGACCCGTCCGAAACCCCCGACGTCATCGAGTACATGACGATGATGATCGGAGTGATCTACGCGATCGTGCTGGGCCTCGCCATCGCGGGCGTCTGGGAGGGCCGGGGCGCCGCGCAGGAGTACGTCCGCCAGGAGGCCCAGGCCCTGCACGAGGTGAGCGAGCGATCCGCCGTCTATCCGCGAGAGGTGCGCACCCGCATCCGGGCCGACGTCGACGCGTACGTGAGCTATGTGGTGCACGACGAGTGGCGGACCATGACCAAGCACGGGACGCTCAGCGACCGCGGGGCCGAACTGCTGGACCGGGTGCGCGACGACGTCACGGACTACCGGCCCAAGACGGACCACGAGGGGCAGGCGTATCAGCCGCTGGTCGACCAGGTGGCAGCGGCCGACGACGCCCGCAGCGCGCGCGGCCAGAGCGCGGGCGCGACCATGCCCGGGGTGGTGTGGTTCGGGCTGGTCATCGGCGCCCTGGTGACGGTGGGGCTGATCTTCACGCTGCAGATCCGCCGCACCTTCCGGGAACTGCTGCTCGCGGGGCTCTTCAGTGTGCTGATCGCCTTCCTCCTCTTCCTGATCTGGGACTTCGACTCACCGTTCGGCCGGGGCTTCTCGGCCACCGCGGCCCCGTTCCTCGACCTCTTCCCGGGGGCGGCGGACGGATAGCCGGGCCGGTGCGCCGCCCGGGGGACAGCGGTGCCCCATTCGCCGGACCCCGATCGCGGGCGAAATGCGCCACTTCTAGCGTGGGCGGCGTTCGAGGTGCATTTCTGACACTTTGTGGAAATCCGTTCCGCAGCTGCTCCTCGGGGACCCGGAGGATTCACCATGCGCGCAATACGTGTCGCCCCCGTCGCTCTGCTCGGCGCCGCCGCACTCACCCTGACCGGCCCGGCCGTGACCGCGTACGCCGCGACCGCGGGCGGTCCGTCGGGCGGCGGGAACGGGTACACCGTGACGCCGTCGGTGGTCGCGCCCGGGGGCAAGGTCACCCTGGCGGCCCGGGCCTGCTCCACGACGGCCACGGCGTCCTCGGGGGTGTTCGACACCGTCACCATCCCGGTGAACGGCAGCGCCCAGGCCACCGTGGACTGGGACGCCAAGCCGGGCGCCGCCTACGAGGTGACGTTCATCTGCAACACCTCGCCCAGCTCCACGGCCAAGGTGAACCTCACCGTCAGCGCGGCCACGGGCACGCCCACCACGAGCTCGACCAGCACGGCGGCCGCCACGGCCTCACCGGCCGGTGTGCAGGGTGGTCTGGGCGGCAGCATCGACAGCGTGAACTCCGGTGAGATCGTGGCGGGCACCGCGCTCGCCGTGGCCGCCGGGGCCGGTGTCGTGTTCTTCGTGCGCCGCCGCAGGGTGGGCCGCTCGCACTGACCGGTACGAGCGGATGGGCAACGAGAGTCGCCCCGGTCCTGGCACAGGACTCGGGGCGACTTCGTTATGGGTCCGGCGGGGGCGTCCTGACGGTCAGACCGCCCCATGGCCCGTCCTCCGGCGGCGCATGATGTACACGCCTCCGCCGAGGGCCGCCGAGGCGACGAGACCGGCACCGACACCCATCTCCGCCGGGGTCGCCGCCATCGAGCCGCCGAGCCCGCCCTGGGCGCCCCGGCTGTCGAGCACGGTGAAGCGGTGGCCCGCCGTCCGGTCGGTGCCGTCGCACCGGACCGTCAGGTTGTACGTACCGGGCGTCGCGTTGTCGAAGATGCGGACCCGGGCGTGGCCGACCCGTCCGGCAGAGAGCCGGGTGGTGCGGAAGGCGTTGGACGAGACGCTGCCGCCCCGGCCGCAGCCCTCGGCGCTGACCTGCATGGCGGCACCCTGGTGCACGCGCTCGGGGTCGACGGTCACGTTGTTCGGGCCGTTGTTGCGCCCGTTGCCGTTCCCGTTCCCGTTGCCGTTGCCGTTGCCGTTGTTGTTGCCGTTGCCGTTGCCGTTGTTCCAGCCGCCCGGGTCGTTCCAGTCGTTCTGGTTGTTGCCGTTGTTCTGGTTGTTGTTCTGGTTGTTCCCGACGTCTCCGCCGGCGGTCGCCATCGGGGCGCCGGCCCCGAGGGCGGCGACGGCGGCCGCCGCGACCACCAGAGCGCGTGTAGCACGCATCGTTCCAACCTCCACCGGGAAGCGCCCCGGGGCTCTGTGCGCCGGGATGGATCGACGAGAACGCCTCCCATGACGAACCCTCACCAGAACCTTGATCGCCCGCATTTCGGGGCTGCTCCGGACCGGTGATCCGACACGCCGTGGGGACACCTCGCAAGCTGACGGATGCCCAGGTCACGGGCCGTCAGAAGATTTATCCGCGCGCTACTCCGATAAGCATCCGGGTGGCGGGCCGCCACCCGTTCGCCCTTCTCTGATCGCCGCCCGGTGGCACCGCGCCTAGCGTTCTGCTCGTCGCGACGAAGGGAGAACCATGGGCCGGGACAACTGGCGACCGGAGCGGATCCGACACTCGCCGTGGGGCGCGCTCGCCCTGGCGATGCTCTCCGGTCTGGCACTCATGCGCAACGGGGCGGACCTCTCCCCCGGCCCTCCGCAGCCGGTCGCCGCCGCCTCCGTGGGCCACCAGAACAACGCGCCCGCGGCCCCGGCCGCCGGTCCGGTCGTCAAGCCGCTCCCCTACGCGCCCGTCGCCCGGGTGGCGATCCCCGCCATCCAGGTCGACGCGCCGGTCATCGACGTCAACCTGGACCCGGACGGCTGGATCGAGACCCCGCCGCCGGAGGACCCCAACCTGGCCGGCTGGTACCAGAACGGCATCGCCCCCGGGCAGACCGGCACCTCCGTCGTCGTCGGCCACGTCGACAACAAGGCGGGCCCCGCCGTCTTCTACGGGCTCGGCTCGCTGAAGAAGGGGGACCACATCGAGGTCGACCGCAGCGACGACCGGGTGGCGGTCTTCGAGGTGTACGGCGTCGAGGTCTTCGCCAAGAACGACTTCCCCGGCGCCCGGGTCTACGGCGACACCGGGCAGCCGGAGCTGCGGGTCATCACCTGCGGCGGCGGCTACACCAAGGCCAACGGCTACGACGGCAACGTCGTGGTCTTCGCCCGCCTGGTGGACACCCGCTGAACCGCCCCGTCAGCGGCGCCGCGGCACCGTGAGCCGGTATCCGCCGTCCAGCAGCTCCGGCAGATACCGGCGCAGCGCCGCCACGCTCTGCGAGCGGTCGCCGCCCGCGTCGTGCGAGAGCACCACGACCCCGGGGCCCGCGCCCTGCCTGACCCGGCGCACGATGGTGTCGGTGCCGGGCTCGGTCCAGTCGAGCGTGTCCACGGTCCAGGCCATCGGCTCCATGCCCATCGCCGCGCCGATCTCGAACGAGTCGCGGTTCCAGGCACCGTAGGGCGCCCGGTACCAGAGCGGCGCCTCGCCGGTGATCTCCTCGATGACGTCGCTGGTGCGCCCCAGCTCGTCGGTGATCCCGGCCCGGGGGAGCTCGGTGACCAGGGGGTGCGTCCAGGTGTGGTTGCCGACGGTGTGCCCCTCGTCGGAGATCCGGCGGACCAGGTCGCGGTTGTCGTTCGCCATCTCCCCGCACACGAAGAACATCGCCCGCACGTCGTGCTCGCGCAGCGTGTCCAGGATGTGCGGGGTGTACAGCGGGTCGGGGCCGTCGTCGAAGGACAGCACCATGGCGTGCCCGATGTCGGGCACGTGCTCGAACGGCCGAGTGCGGACCGGCGGGGCCGCCGGGCGGTACCGGGGCGGCGTCTGTCCCGTCATGGGCCGCAGCCTATAGGCGAGTGCCCGGCCGCGGAAGGCGGTGGCCGGGGCGCCCGCCGCGCCCTCGACGGGGGTCGTCGGACGGGCCGGGGAGGTGACGGGGTCCGCGGAGGCGAGCCGTACGGCGGTGGCGGCGCCCAGGCCGGCGGCCAGCCGCAGGACCGTTCTCCGTAGCAGCGGCCTGTGATCACTCTTCATCCCCCACTGCTCGCACGCCAGCCCCTCCGCCCGCCTCGGCGACACCGGCCGCCGGGGTTTTTGCACCCGGATGGCGGGGAAGCCCCGGCAGCGGCGATGAACGGGGCGCGGCCGCCGGGAGGCCGGGCCGGAAGCCGTGGGGCGAGCCGATAGCCTCACTGCCGTGACAGATCAGCACTCCCACCAGTTCGAACGTGGCACAGACGGTCCGAAGGTGATCGTCGCGGGCCTGGACGGCTCCGAATCCTCCATGCGCGCGGCGGCCTACGCGGCCGGGCTCGCGCGACGGCAGCGGGCCATGCTGGCGCTGGTGTACGTCCAGCCGGTGCTGGCGGCGGGCGCGGCGCTCGGGGCTCCGGTCGGCGACGCCACCGCCGAGGTGGCCGAGGGCCTGGTGGAGGAGATCCGCCGGTCGACGGCCCGGATGAAGGACATATGGGACGTTCGCTGGGAGTTCCACACTTTCCGGGGCGACCCCTACAACGGTCTGGTGACCGCCGCCGACGAACTCAAGGCGGATGCCGTGGTGGTGGGCGCATCGGAGTCGGCGGGGCACCGTTTCATCGGCTCGGTGGCCGTCCGCCTGGTCAAGGCGGGTCGCTGGCCGGTCACCGTGGTGCCTTAGAAGACATCTCATGTGGTGAGTCGGCCTTTGCGAGCATGCGGTGCCCGATCCCGCTTCGGCACGGCCAGTGCCACAGGTGACGGCAGTCGTAGTAGCCCTTGTCGGTGTGACGCCTGCCGGGCCGGGCTCGGCCGGAGCGGATGGGCGGTTTGCCCGGGCACCGACCATGATCCACTAAGCATGATCTTTTGACGCCCGGCCCTGGAGCGTTGCCGACGGCGGCCGGCCCTCGGCTGTGCCCGTGGCGACGGCGTGGACGGCGAGGCGAACACGGTTGTCCCGGCCCGTCTTCGCCATCAGGTTCGCCACATGTGTCTTGACGGTGGTGACTCCCACGTGCAGACGGTCGGCGATCTCCTTGTTGGACAGGCCGTTGCCGATCATGCCGAGCACCTCCCGCTCGCGCGGGGTGATGGCAGGCGTGAGCGGTTCCTCGGCGCGGATGCCGGAAGACGCCCCGGTACGGGCATCGACGGCTTGACCGACCAACCGGTCGAGGGCGTCACGGCTGAACGGGGCCTCGCCGTGCGCGGCCCGGCGTACGGCGTCGACCAACTCGCCCGGCGGGGTGTCCTTGACGAGGAAGCCGCGAGCTCCGGCCGTGAGCGCCGGGTAGAGGTGCTCGTCGTCGTCGAAGGTGGTGAGCGCGACGACGCGGGCGGCGGGGCATGCGGCCATGATGCGGCGGGTGGCGGTGACGCCGTCCATCACGGGCATCCGCAGGTCCATGAGGACGACGTCCGGAAGGAGTCGCTCGGCCAGCCGCACCGCCTCTGCGCCGTTCTCCGCCTCGTCTAGGACCTCGATGTCCGGGACCTGCTCGAAGAGCATGCGCAGGCCCATCCGGACGAGGTGCTGATCATCGGCCACGAGGACGCGTATCACCGTGCCCCCTCCGGGATTCGTTGTCCGGCGAGCGGGGCCGGAAGCTCGGCCGTCAGACGCCAGCCACAGGATGTCGGGCCCGCCTCGAAGTGGCCGCCGCACAGGTCCACGCGCTCGCGCAATCCGATCAGGCCATGCCCCGATGGGCCCGGGGCCGGGTGCGCCGGACGAGCCGCACCGTCGTCCTGGAGCGTCAGGCGCACCGCGCCGTCGTCGGTCACCCTTATGGTCAGGTCGGCCCTTGTGCCGGAGCCGGCGTGCTTGGCCGTATTGGCCAGGCCTTCCTGGGCCAGACGGAGCACGGCCAGGCTGCGCACCGCGTCGAGGCGCGCCAGGGCGGGATCGATGACCGCGGTGACACCCAGACCGGCGCGCCGGTTGCTCTCCAGCACCACGTCCAGCGCGGCCGGGAGTGAGCCCGGCGTGATCAAGGCCGTGGCCGGTCCGGCTGCCGCGATGGTGTCCGGGTCGCGCAGGAAGGCGACCAGGCGGCGCAGATCCGCCAGTGCCTCGCTGCCGCTGGAGTGCAGGTCGTCGAAGACCTCGGTGACGCGCTCATCGGCTGTGTCCGGGATGACGTGCCGGGCAATGCCGACGCGCAGCACCATCGACGACACGTGATGGGCCACCAGGTCATGCAACTCGCGCGCGATGGCCGTGCGTTCCGCGGCGCGGGCAGCCGTGAGCCGTTGTCCGGCACGCGCCTTCTCCTGCTCCGCGTGGGCGCGGGCCGTGCGGGCCGCGTCGCGGGTGACCCGTACGTACGAGCCCATGAGCAGCGGCAGGCCCGCCACGATGCCCATCTTGTAGAGCACTGAGGGAAGTTCAACGGGAAGATCGGCGAGGCGGTTGGCGGCGACGGCGAGCGCCAGGGCGAGGGCACCGGTCAGCGGTCGGCGTCCACGCTCCCGCGCGGCCAGTTCGAAGAGGATGACGGCTGTCAGCACCTTCAGTGCGGGAACGATGTCCGAGCCGAGCGCGTGTGCGGCGACGAGCAGGCAGGACAGCGTGAGCAGCGCGCTCAGGGCCTCCCGGATCGCGACCGCGCACAGGGCGAGCCCGGCGGCAGCGAGACCCAAGTCCTTTGGTCCTGAGGGCTGGTGCAACAGCAGGAGATCGCCGACGAGCAGTCCGGCGAGCACCCCGGCCCTCACCGCGGCGAACCTCTGATCGAACACGCGCTCAATCCCTGATCGACTCACAGGCTCCACGATAGGAGGAGGCCGGTGTGGTCCGTGTCCTGCCACGGGAGGAGGGCGCCTCGTTCTCCTGGCCGCAAGGACCGGCCCGCGGGTGGAACCGGAGACGCGGCCGGGCTGCGAGCGTGGTCGCCATGGATACACACACCAATGCGTCGGACTACGTGAAGAACGGTTCCGTGGAGCGTCGGTCGCTGCTCAGTGGCGCCGTCGCCCTCGGTCTGGCGGGCGCGGCCCTGGGTGCGGGAACCCACGCGGCGAGCGCCGCGCAGACGGGTGCGCACGCGAAGAGCGGGCGCTTCCAGGGGAAGTCGGTGCTCATCACGGGCGGCACCTCGGGCATCGGCAGGGCGACAGCCCACGCCTTCGCGGCGGCCGGGGCACGTGTCGGGTTCTGCGGCAGGCGGGCCGAATGGGGGCGCCGGGTGGAACGGGAGATCCGGAACGCGGGCGGCGAGGCCACGTACATTCAGGCGGATGTGCGGGTGGCCGATCAGGTCCGACGTTTCGTGGACCAGGTCGCCGGCCGGTACGGCGGCATCGATGTGGCCTTCAACAACGCGGGCATCGGCAGCGGCAAACTGCCGCACGAGCTGACGGTCGAGGAGTGGGACGACGTCCAGGCCACCAACGCCCGGGGTGTCTTCCTTTCCATCAAGTACGAGGTCCCGTACATGCTGGAGGCCGGCCATGGGGTCATCGTATGCACCTCCTCATCCGCAGCCGATCAGGCCCGGCCGAACGGTGCCGCGTACACCGCGAGCAAGCGGGCGGTGCAGGGCATCGTCAAAGCCGCGGCGCTCGCATACGGGACCCAGGGCATCAGGGTCAACGCTCTGCTGCCGGGCACCACCGACACCCCCTTCGTTCGTCCGCCCGGAATTCCGGACGATGACTGGGCGGCGTACAAGAAGGCGTTCGGCCCGCTCAACATCGACGGCCTGGAGCGGATGGCCGAGGCCGATGAGATCGCAAGCGCGGTGCTCGGCCTCGCGTCCGACGACTTTCCCTACATGACGGGCGCTTCCGTCGCCGTGGACGGCGGAAGCACCGCCGGCCGGAAGATGGTCCAGCCGAGCCACGGCTGAGGCCGGACGGCGGTAACTCTGGTTCGTCGGCGGCTGTGGGACGGCTCGGCTCAGTCCGAAGCGATCGGTGGCCCGGCATGCGGCATGAGGGGCGGGCCGTCCTCCTCGACCGCCAGGGACACGACCCGCAGGAGAGCCGCCAAGTCGCGGAGCTCCTCTGCGGCCAGGGGAGCGAGCAGCGCGGCTTCGGCCTTCCGCTGGTCGTCGATCACCGCTGCCCACGTCGCGGCGCCCTGCGGGGTCAGGCCCACGAGAAGACTGCGGCGGTCCTCGGCCGCGTGTTCCCGAGCGATCAGGGCGGCAGACTGCATGCGGTCGAGGCGATTGGTGAGGGTCGCGGGATGGACACCGAGGCCCTGAGCGAGATGTGTAGGTGTCATGCGGTAGGGGTCTCCCGCCGCGCGCAGACGCCACAGGATCTCGTACTCCCACAGCCTCAGGCCATGGCGTGTCAGGGCGGCCTCCTTCCGCTGCTGCAGATACCGCACGAGCATCTGCATGCGGGTGACGGCACCCTCCAACTCCGGGACCAGACCGGGCACCTCCTGCGCCCAGCGGGCGACGTGCCGGTCGACCGAGTCGTGTCGCTGCGCTGTTCCCGTGTCCGGGTGCCGTGATGTCACGTCGTCATCCTACCCCGCAGATATTCTCGATTGAGATATTTTGAAATCGTAGTACCTTCTCGGTCATGTCTTCCTTCACGCTCGCGGGCCGCCTCGATGAGCACGTCATCGACAGCGCGCTCCTCCGTGGCAACCCCCTCGGCGATCCGACACGACGGCCGCTGTGGGTCTACACTCCGCCCGGCTACGAGGACGCGCCCGGCCGCCGCTACCCCGTCACCTATCTGCTCCTGGGATACGCGGGAACGCTCCCGGTCTGGCGCAATCGCACCGCCTTCCGGAAGCCGGTCCCCGAACTCGCCGACGAGATCTTCGCCCGGGGGGAAGCGCCCGGAACGCTGCTCGTCTTCGTGGACGCGTGGACCTCGTACGGCGGCAGCCAGTTCATCGACTCGCCCGGCACGGGGCGCTACCACTCCTACCTGTGCGAGGAGATCGTGCCCTACGTCGACGCCCGCTACCGGACCCTCCCGGTGCGCGAGCACCGAGCCGTCGCCGGCAAGTCCAGCGGCGGATTCGGTGCGGTGGTCTCCTCCATGCTCCGCCCGGATCTCTTCGGCGCCTTCGCCACCCACTCGGGCGACTCGCTGTCCGAGGCGCAGTACCAGCCGCACTTCCTGACCGCCGCCCGCCAGTTGCGGCCCTACGGGGGCGACATCTTCCGCTGGTGGGACGACTTCCGCTCGCGGGTCGCCTTCACCAAGGAAGAGGACCTGAACCTCCTGGAGATCCTCGGCGTCTCGGCCTGCTTCTCCCCTGGCCCCGACGGAACACCGGCCCTTCCGTTCGATCCCCGCACCGGGGCCCTGCGCGAAGCCGAATGGCAACGGTGGCTGGACTGGGACCCCGTCCGGATGACCACCGCCCACGCGGACGCCCTCCGTTCCCAGCGGGGCATCTGGATCGACGCGGGCACCCGCGACGAGTGGTTCCTGGACCTCGGGGCACTGGCCTTCCGTGACGCGCTCGCCGAGGCCGGAGTCGACGACGGCGTCGTGCGCTTCGAGCTCTTCGAGGGAGGCCACCACGCCGTGGAGTACCGGATGCCACCCGCGCTCGTCTGGCTGGCACACCGCATGTCCGACAGGCCCGGTGCGGCGGGGCTGGATGCGCCGCGTTCACCTGTCGTCGAGGAGGGCCGGCTCGGCGCGTAGCCTCCGGGTTCCGCCCTCGGCCTGTCCGGGGCGCCGCCCGACCGTTCACCGCACCATTCGCCGCTCCGAGCGACCGCTCGTCGCACGGGGCGGCTTTTGTCCTGTTCCTCGTGGCCTGAATGCGCTCGTATACGCCAGGTCGGCAGCGAGGCGGACCTTGGCGGGAAGGGCGTTCACCATGACCACGACGAAGACCGATGAGCGGGCGCTCGCGGAGCTCCAGCGTGAACACGGCCCCGCCCTGTTCCACTTCCTGCTCGGCCTGACCTTCGGTGACCGGCAGCGGGCCGAGGACCTGCTCCAGGAGACCCTGGTGCGGGCCTGGCAGCACCCGGAGGCGTTCGACGGACCCTACGAGTCGATGCGGCCCTGGCTGTTCACCGTGGCCCGCCGGCTGGCGATCGACGCCCGGCGCTCCCGGCTGGCCCGGCCGGCCGAGGTCAGCGACGCCGGCCTGGAGTGCGCGCCCGCCGGGGCCGACACGGCGGAGTCCGCGGTGGCGGCGCTCGACGTGCGCGAGGCGGTGCGTGCCCTGAGCCCGGAGCACCGGTCGGTCCTGGTGCAGATCTACTTCCGCGGACTGAGCGTGGGCGAGACGGCCGAGGTCCTCGGGATACCGGCGGGCACGGTCAAGTCGCGTTCGCACTACGCGCTCCGGCTGCTCTCCCGCAATCTCCCCGGCTACACGCGCCGCCCCTCCCGGGAACGGACGGTCGTCGGCGCCTCGTACATGTGACGCATCCAGTGCGGCGGATCCTGCCTTTCCGGCCACGCGGGACGCGCTCCCCCGGTTCAATGCTGCGTGGGCGATCGGCCGGGCCCCGCCGGCCGTACGGCCCCGAGATCGAGGGAATGGGGCGATACGTGATGCCTCCGGAACGTCATGAGGGGTCCGGCGCGGGCGAGCTGCCGGTCCCGATGGCCTGGATGTACGCGGAGTACCTGGCGGACGAACTGCTGCGCACCGGCGACCTGATGGAGCCGGCGACGCTGGAGTTCCGGGCGGGTCGGGACGCGCTGGCGCTGACCATCTTCCTGCTGGACGGTGCGGTGGCCGGGACGCTGCCGGCGGCGCGGGTGGACGAGCTGCGGCTGCTCACCGCGTCCGGGACGCCGTGGCACCACTGGGTGCGCACCCGGCTGGCCGCCCCGGTGGCGGGCGGCACCGAGGCGGACCTGGCACTGGCCCGGTCGGCCTGGCGGTGGCTGGAGGAGACCGAGCTGCTGGCCGCCGACCTGGAGGCCGTCGGCCCGCTGCCGCCCTGGGAGCCGGAGGAGGAGGCACAGGTGTGGACCCCGGCCTGGCAGCTGGGCCTGCCGCTGGGACACCTCGCTGTGCACCTTTACTAGAGGCGCCTGCACGAGGAGCCCCCGCGCCGCTCAGGACCCGTGCACCCCGGCGCGGTACTTCGGCAGCCGTACGGTGATCCGCATCCCGGCCCCGATGCCCGTCTCGATGACGAGCCCGTAGTCGTCCCCGTACACCTGGCGGAGCCGTTCGTCCACGTTGAGCAGGCCGATGCCGGTCGATCTGCCGCCCTCGCCGCGCAGGATGTGGCGCAGCCGCTGGGGGTCCATGCCGGTGCCGTCGTCCTCGATGACCACCTCGGCCTCGGAGCCGGCGTCCAGGGCGCTGATGGTGATGCGGCTCGAGGTGACGGCGCCTTCGAGGCCGTGTTTGACGGCGTTCTCCACGAGCGGCTGGAGGCAGAGGAAGGGCAGGGCGACGGGCAGGACCTCGGGGGCGACCTGGAGGGTGACGGAGAGCCGTTCGCCGAAGCGGGCCCGGACCAGGGCGAGGTACTGGTCGATGGAGTGCAGCTCGTCCGCGAGGGTCGTGAAGTCGCCGTGGCTGCGGAACGAGTAGCGGGTGAAGTCCGCGAACTCCAGGAGGAGTTCCCGGGCCTGTTCCGGGTCGGTGCGGACGAAGGACGCGATGGCGGCCAGTGAGTTGAAGATGAAGTGCGGGGAGATCTGAGCGCGCAGTGCCCTGATCTCGGCCTCGATGAGCTGGGTCCGGGAGCGGTCGAGTTCGGCCAGTTCCAGCTGGACGCAGACCCAGCGGGCGACCTCGCCCGCCGCGCGGGCCAGGACGGCCGATTCGCGCGGGGCGTAGGCGACGAGGGTGCCGAGGACCCGGTGGTCGACGGTGAGGGGCACGGCGACGGCCCACCTCAGCGGGCAGTCCAGGTCGTCGCAGTCGCTGCGGAAGGCGGTGTCGCGGCCGGTCTCCAGG
Source organism: Streptomyces sp. NPDC052299 (assembly GCF_040679335.1). Lineage (NCBI taxonomy): Bacteria > Bacillati > Actinomycetota > Actinomycetes > Kitasatosporales > Streptomycetaceae > Streptomyces > Streptomyces sp. NPDC052299. The sequence continues at coordinate 80,638 of NZ_JBFAUP010000010.1, forward strand.
ACGCCCGCGACCTGCTCCATGACGTCCCGGCCGTGGTGGTCGCCCTCGCCGTCCCAGACGAGGATTCCGTCGCGGTCGGTGAGGCACAGCGCGTCGGTGCCCAGCAGGGAACGCAGCCGGCGCGCCGACCGGCGGGCGCTGTCCTCGGTGAGCCCGGCGCGGAGCGGGGGCGCGGCAAGGGACGCGGTGTGCAGGGTCTCGAAGGTGGCGTGCTCGACGGGCGTGCCGACGTCGCTGGTGCGCAGGGGCCGAGCGGTGCGGCGGCCGAGCAGGAGGCCCCCGGCGAAGAGCAGGAGGGCGAGCACGACGACGGCGGCGTATCCGGCCCCGGTCACCGGTGCCTCCCGGTGGTGAGCGCTTCGGGCAGGTGGAAGCGGGTCATGGCGGCGTTGGTGCCGGGCGGTATCCGGCTGGGCGTGGCGAGCGAGACCAGGATCATGGCGAGGAAGCCGACGGGGACGGACCAGACGGCGGGCCAGGCGAGCAGGGCGTGCGGCCATCCGGGCGGGCGCACCGCGCCGCTGACCGTGATGGCGACGGAGAGCAGCGCGGAGCCGCCGCCGAGCAGGAGTCCGGCCACCGCCCCGGGCGGGGTGAGCCGCCGCCACCAGATGCCGAGGACGAGCAGTGGGCAGAAGGAGGAGGCGGAGACGGCGAAGGCCATGCCCACGGAGTCGGCGACGGGGACCCGGCTGACCATCAGCGAGCCGCCCAGGGGCACGGAGATGGCGAGGACGGTGGCCAGCCGGAAGTGCCGCACCCCGCGCGAGGGCAGCACGTCCTGGGTGATGACCCCGGCGACGGCCATGGTGAGCCCGGACGCGGTGGAGAGGAACGCGGCGAACGCGCCGCCCGCGACGAGCGCCCCGAGCAGGTCGCCGCCGAGGCCGCCGATGACGCGGCCGGGCAGCAGGAGCACGGCGGCGTCCGCGTCCCCGCCGTGGATCAGCTCGGGGGCGTACAGGCGGCCCAGCGCGCCGTAGACGGGCGGCAGGAGGTAGAAGACGCCGATGAGGGCGAGGACGGCGACGGTGGTGCGGCGGGCGTCGCGGCCGTTGGGGCTGGTGTAGAAGCGGACGACGACGTGCGGCAGGCCCATGGTGCCGAGGAAGGTGGCAACGATGAGGCCGTAGGTCGCGTACAGCGGGTGGTCGGCGCGGAACGCGGAGAGGTGTTCGTCGAAGGTGATGCGGGGTTGTCCGTCGCCCTGCCAGGCCAGCACCAGGAAGATCGCGGGGACGAGGAGCGCGGTGAGCTTCAGCCAGTACTGGAAGACCTGGACGAAGGTGATCGAACGCATCCCGCCGGCCGCGACGGCGAGCACCACGACGGAGGCGACGAGCACGTCGCCGAGCCAGCCGGGCGCGCCGGTGAGGATCTTGAGCGTGAGTCCCGCGCCCTGGAGCTGGGGCACCAGATAGAGCCAGCCGGCGCCGACGACGAGGACGCTGACGAGTCGGCGTACCTGCCGGGATTCCAGGCGCCCTTCGGCGAAGTCGGGCAGGGTGTACGCCCCCGAGCGGCGGAGCGGCGCGGCGACGAAGACCAGCAGGACCAGATAGCCGGCGGTGTAGCCGACCGGGTACCAGAGCATGTCGGGTCCGTGCACGAGGACCAGGCCCGCGATGCCGAGGAAGGAGGCGGCGGAGAGGTATTCGCCGCTGATGGCGGCGGCGTTGAGCCGGGGGCGCACGGTGCGCGAAGCCACGTAGAAGTCGGAGGTGGTGCGGGAGATCCGCAGCCCGAAGCCGCCGACGAGGACGGTGGCCAGGACGACGACGGCGACGGCCGCCACCGCGTACGTGCGGCTCACGGGGCGGAGCGGCCTTCCACGAGCCGGGCGAAGTCGCTCTCGTTGCGCTCGGCGCGGCGCACGTACCACCAGGCGAGCACGGTGAGCGGCGGGTAGGCGGCGAAGCCGAGGACCGCCCAGACGACGGCGGAGCTGTGCAGGGCCTCGAAGACGAGGGGCAGGGTGCCCACGACGGCGGCGAGGACGGCGAAGGCGGTGAGCCCGGCCCGCAGCTGCCCCCGCATCAGCGAGCGGACGTAGGCGCCGCCGAGCGCGGTCTGCTCGTCGATCTCCGACTGGGTGCGGTAGCGCGGCAGCGGGCGCACCCGCCGGGGCTCCCCCGTCACCACTTCGCGCCGGGGTGTGGGCTCTGCGGACATGGGGCCGGAGTGTAGGCGGCACCCGGCCCTGCTGGGAAGGGGTTCACGGGCCGGTAGCCGCTGGTCAGCGGCCGGTCCGCCGCATCAGCAGATCGCGCAGCGCGCGGGTGTGGCGGCGGCTGACGGCGAGTTCCGCGGTGCCGATGCGGACGCTCATGCTGCCGGCGTCCAGGCGCAGTTCGTCGATCCGGCCGAGTGCCACGAGGTGGCGGCGGTGGATGCGGACGAAGCCGCGGGTGCGCCAGCGCTCCTCCAGGGTGGTGAGGGGGACGCGGACGAGGTGGCTGCCGTGGGCAGTGTGCAGCCGGGCGTAGTCGCCCTGGGCCTCGGCATAGGTGATGTCGCCGATCGGTATGAAGCGGATGACGCCGCCCAGTTCGACGGCTATCTGGTCCTGCGCGGTGTCGTGGACGACGGGGGCGGAACGGTCCTGGACCTGCTCGGCGACGCGCCGTACGGCCTCGGCGAGGCGTTCGCGGCGGACCGGTTTGAGGACGTAGTCGACGGCCTTGAGGTCAAAGGCGTGCACGGCGAAGCCCTCGTGGGCGGTGACGAAGACGATGAGCGGCGGCGCGGCGAACCCGGCGAGGAGCTGGGCGACGTCGAGCCCGGTGAGACCGGCCATGTGGATGTCGAGGAAGACCACGTCGATGGCTGACGGGTCGTCGGGCCCCGCGTCGACGGCGCTCCCGATGCGGCGCAGGGCCTCGGTGGCCCCGGTGGCCCCTTCCGCGCTGCGGATGCGGGGGTCGGCGCGCAGGAGGTAGAGCAGTTCCTCCAGGGCGGGTTCTTCGTCGTCGACGGCGAGTACGCGGAGCATGAGGCCGGAGTGTAGGGCGTGCCCCGCGCATCGCGCCCCTACTTGAGCAGCCGGGACAGGCGGCGGTCCGCGAGGGGTTTGCCGCCGGTCTGGCAGGTCGGGCAGTACTGGAGGGAGGAGTCGCTGAAGGAGACCTCGCGGATGGTGTCCCCGCAGACCGGGCACGGCAGGCCGGTACGTCCGTGGACGCGCATCGCGCTCTTCTTCTCGGCCTTCAGCCGGCCCGCCTCGACGCCGCCGGACCGGGCCACCGCCTCTTCCAGCGTGGAGCGCGTGGCGTCGTGGAGCCGGGTGATCTCGTCGTCGGTGAGGTTCGCGGTGAGCTTGAACGGCGACATCCTGGCGACGTGCAGGATCTCGTCGCTGTACGCGTTGCCGATGCCGGCGATGAGGGACTGGTCGCGCAGGGCGCCCTTGATCTGGCGGCGTTCCCCGTCGAGCAGTGAGGCGAAGGCGTCCCGGTCGAATTCCGGGCCGAGCGGGTCGGGTCCGAGGCGGGCGATCCCGGGAACCTCGGCCGGGTCGTGCACGAGGTGGACGGCGAGGCGTTTGGTGGTGCCGGCCTCGGTCAGGTCGAAGCCGTCGCCGCCGGTGAGGACGGTGCGCAGCGCCAGCGGGCCCTTGCCGGGGCGCGGCGGGGCAGCGGGAAAGGCGTCGTTCCAGCGGAGCCAGCCGGCCCGGGCGAGGTGGGTGACCAGGTGGAGCGGGCCGACGCCGATGTCGAGGAACTTGCCGTGCCGCCGCACGTCGGTGACCGTGCCGCCGTGCAGGGCGGTGAGCGGCGGGTCGTACGTCTTGAGGACGCTGATCGCGAGCGGCAGGACGCGGTCGATCTCCTTGCCGACGAGGTGGTCGTCCAGGAAGAGCCGCAGGGCTTCGACTTCCGGCAGTTCGGGCATGCTCCCAGCCTGCCGCAGCCGCGCCCGGGACGCCTATCGGAGGCCGTAGACGCGTTCGGCGGTGGCGGCGAGCACGGCGGCCCGCTCGTCGTCGCTCAGGTCCTGGATCAGAGCGCGGGCGGTGTCCAGGACCTCGGTGTACGTGGCGGCGAGGCGGCACACCGGCCAGTCCGAGCCGAACATGAGCCGCCCGGGCCCGAAGGCGTCGATGACGGTCTCCGCGTACGGGCGCAGGCCGTCCGTGGTCCACGTGCGCCAGTCCGCTTCGGTGACGAGTCCGGAGAGCTTGCAGACGGTGTTGGGGAGGGCGGCGAACGCACGCAGGTCGTCGGCCCAGGGCCGGGTGCGCCCGGTGGCGACGGGCGGCTTCCCCGCATGGTCGAGTACGAGGACGAGCTCCGGGAGCGCCGCGGCGGCCCGGGTCGCGGCGGGCAGCTGGTGCGGGAGGACCACCAGGTCGTAGACGAGCCCGGCGTCGGCCACGGCGGCCAGACCGCGCAGCACGTCGGGTCGCAGCAGCCACTCGGGGTCCGGTTCGCCCTGGACCTGGTGGCGCAGCCCGACGAGGCGGTCGCCCCCGGGGAGTTCGCGCAGGGCGGCCAGGGTGTCGGCGATGTCCGGCGCGGTGAGGTCGGTCCAGCCGACGACTCCGGCGACCAGCTCGCGGCGGTCGGCGAGCGCCAGGAACTCGGGCGTCTCCTCGGCCACGGTGACGGTCTGGACGAGGACGGTGGCGCTCACCCCGGCCGCGTGGGCCTCGGGCTCCAGGTCGGCCAGGGTGAAGTCGCGGCGCAGGGGGGCCAGCGCCTCCCCGGTGATCCAGTCCTGGTCGCGGACCGCGAGGTCCCACACGTGGTGGTGGGCGTCCACGACACGGGACGCGGCGGTCATCTCACAGCTCCCAGACGACGGGGAGCCCGGCTTCGGCGCCGTCGGCCGAGTAGTCGTGGGCGATGTCGAGGAGACCGCCCATCCGGGCCTGCCAGGCTACGTTGACGGGCAGTTGCTCCAGCTCGGCGAGGAGGCGCGGGTAGTCGTCGCACTCGATGAGGTGGAAGAGGTCGGTGCCGCTGCGCCAGATCGTCCAGGAGCCGGCGCCGGCCGCCCGGATCGCCCGGGTCAGCTCCGGCGGGACCTCGCGGTGCGCGGCCTCGTACTCGGCGATGCGGTCGGCGCGGACCTTGGTGTGCAGGGCGATGCGCATGTCAGTGTCCGTTCCCGGGCAGCAGGCCCTGTTCGCGCAGGTCGTCCCAGAGCGCGCCGGGGATCTCCCGGTCGAGTTGCGCGGCGGCGTCGCGCACCTCGTACGGGGAGCGGGTGCCGACGAGCACTCCGGCGACGGCGGGGTGGGTGAGCGGGTAGTGCAGGGCGGCGGCGCGGAGGGGGACTCCGTGGGCCTCGGTGACGCCCCTCAGCCGGAGGGCGCGGTCGAGCAGACCGATCGGGGCGGTGGTGTAGTCGTAGGTGGCGCCGGGGCGCGGGTCGGCGAGGAGGCCGGAGTTGAAGACCCCGCCGACGACGACGCTCCGGCCGCGCGCGGCGGCGGCCGGCAGCAGCTCGGTGAGGGCCGACTGGTCGAGGAGGGTGAAGCGGCCGGCGCACAGGACGACGTCGACGTCGGTGTCGCGGACGAAGCGGGTGAGCATCGCGGTCTGGTTCATGCCCGCGCCGATCGCTCCGACGATCCCTTCGGCACGGAGCCTCTCCAGTTCCGGATACGCCTCGCGGAAGGCGGGCTCGGCGTGGTCGTCGGGGTCGTGGAGGTAGGCGATGTCGATGCGGTCGAGGCCCAGGCGGCCGAGGCTGTCCTCGATGCTGCGGCGGACTCCGGCCGCGCTGAAGTCCCAGCGGCGGCGGTGCGTGGCGCGTACCGCGAAGCCCTCGGAGAGCCCGTCGGACGCGGCGGTCCGCTCCGGGGGCAGCGGGTCGAGGACGCGGCCGACCTTGGTGGAGAGCGTGTACGCGTCACGGGGGCGGTGGCGCAGGGCCTCCCCGAGGCGGCGTTCGGAGAGGCCGAGTCCGTAGTGCGGCGCGGTGTCGAAGTAGCGGATGCCCGCGTCCCAGGCGGCGTCGACGGTGGCCGCTGCCCGTTCCGGTTCCACTTCGCTGAAGAGGTTGCCGATGGCGGCCGCGCCGAAGGAGAGTTCGGTGATCTCGACCGTGCTGCCGCCCAGCCTGCCGCGCCGCATCCTGTCGTCGCCCTCCCCGGTGATCGCTGCCACACAGCGAATATTCATCGGATCACTTGGGCGCGTCAACACGGCTGCAGCCGCCACTTACAGCGCACAGGCATCGATCTGTCCGATCTATGCCTTGATCACCCCTGCTCGATCACCCCTGCCGGGTCACCTCCGCCAGGAGCGCTTCCAGTTCCGCGTCGACGCACCGCGCGAGGCCGTCCAGGCCGGGCAGCGCCTTGCCGTCGCCCACGATTCCGATGTGGACGCGCGAGCCGTACGTCGTCAGCGCGACGGCCATCGACTGCCCCCGGGCGAGCGGCGCCATCGGGTACAGGGCGCTCAGCGGGCAGCCGGCCAACGAGAGGCGCGAGCGCGGCAGGGGCACGCTGGTGACCAGGAGGTCGAAGAGCATCCGGGCCGCGTTCCCGGCGAGCGGCGCGCCGAAACGGTGGGCCAGCGACGGCAGCTGATCGGCCAGCACGGCGACCGCTCCGGCCCCCCGCAGCGGGCCCGCCGCCTTGTTCCGGTCCATCGCTTCGCGTACCGCCCGCAGGCGCTCCCGGGGGTCCGGCTCCGAGACGGGGAGGTCCAGGAGGTAGGCGGAGAGCCGGTTGCCGGTGGCCACGGCCGCGCCGCCCGGCCGACGGCGGGAGACCGGGACCAGGGCGCGCGGGTCGTCGCGCGGCGGGGTCTCGCCGCGCTCCAGCATCCAGCGCCGCAGCGCACCCGCCACGACGGCGAGCAGCACATCGTTGCCGGTGCCCCCGGTCACGCGGCGGACGCGTCGCACGGCGTCGAGGTCGAGGTCCGCCGTGGCCAGCCGCCGGGTCCCGCTGGAGCCGGCCCGGAGCACAGGCGCGCCGCGCGGATCGAGGCGGCCGGCCCGGACCAGCGAGGCCCCGACCCCGAAGGCGCGGCCCAGGTCCTCGATCCGGCCGAGCGCCAAACCGGCCACCTGGCGCGGGCCCGGCATCCAGGACCGGGGCGGGACCGGACGCGGCCGGGCCGGGGGACGGGGACGGGCGGTCACGGAGGCGATCTGGTCGAAGATGCCGGCCCCGATGGCGACGGCGCGCATCCCGTCGGCGAGCGCGTGATGGAGCTTGACCAGCACCGCGAACGGGCCGCCGTCCGGTCCGTCGATGAGGTACATCTCCCAGGGCGGCAGGCCCCGTCGGAGCGGCCGCTCCATCAGCTCTCCGGCGAGCCGGGTCGCCGCCGCCATGAAGCCCGCACCGCCCGGCGCGGCCTCATCGGCGGGCAGCCGGACGCGCCGGACGTGCCGGTGCACGTCGAACTCGGGATCGGCGGACCAGGCCGCGCCGCCCACGGGGAGCAGCACGTCGCGCACCCGCATGCGCAGCCGGGGAATCGCGGCGGCGCGGGCGCCGAGGAGGCCGAGGAGCGCGTCGGGGCCGGGGGCGGCGCCGGGGGGCGGCGCGAAGACGGCGAGCGCGCCGAGGTGCATGGGGTGGGCATCGGACTCGAGGTGCCAGAAGGCGAGATCGAGGGGTGCCAGTAGCTCAGTGCCCAACGGGTCCTCAATGTCGTCGAAGACGGAGACCGACCGGTTCGCAGTCAATCTCCGGCGGTCCATCACGGTCAAGTACAGACACGTTACGTTCAGTTACATTCCTATTGCGCGTCACTTCTCGCCCGTCCGGACGAGGGGCGGGCGCGGGGTCAGTCGCGTGGCGGAACGACGAATTCGCTCCAGACGCACTTGCCGGTCCCCCGGGACTCCACGCCCCAGGAGTCCGCGAGCTGGTCGACCAGGAGCAGGCCGCGTCCGGAGACCCCGGCCTCGCCGGCTTCCCGGCGGCGCGGCAGGGCGCTCGACCGGTCCTCGACGTCGACCCGGAGCCGCCGCTCGGGGCCGGTGAGGACCCGGATCGTGACGACGGCTCCGCCGTCCGTGTGCATCAGGGCGTTGGTGACGAGCTCGTCGGCGGCCAGCTCGACCTCGTCGGCCCGGTCCTTGGCGCCCCAGGCCCGGACCGCCGCGCGGATCATGTGCCGGGCCGAGCTCAGCGCTTCGGGGTCGTTCTGGGCGACGTGCTGCTGGAGCCGGCCGCCGGGCTGCGGGGCCTGGGCGGCCTTGCGGCGCAGGAGCAGCAGGGCCACATCGTCCTCACCGCCGCGCTCGTCCACGGACGCGCAGAGGCGGTCGGCGAGCTGGTCGAGGTCCTGCGGGCCGTTGGTGACGAGGGCGGTGAGCCGCTGGGTCCCCTCGTCCAGATCGGCGCCCGGGAGTTCCACCAGTCCGTCGGTGAACAGCACCATGGTCTGGCCGGGGTCCAGCTCGACCGTGCTGACCGGGTACTCGAGCCGGCCGAACTCGGCGGAGAGCCCGAGCGGCAGCCCGCCCTCGGACGGCACCCTGCGGCAGCCGCCGTCGGCGTCCCGGACGAGCGGGTCGACGTGTCCGGCGCGGACCAGCTGGACCACGCCCGTCGTCAGGTCGGCCTCGGCGTAGGTGCAGGTCGCGAAGCGGTCGGTGTCGAGTTCGTGCAGGAAGACGGAGGCCCGTGCCATGACCGTGGCGGGGCTGTGTCCCTCGGCTGCGTACGCGCGCAGCACGATGCGGAGCTGGCCCATCACGGCGGCCGCGTGGGTGTCGTGGCCCTGGACGTCCCCGATGACGGCGCCGACCCGGCCGCCGGGCAGCGGGATGACGTCGTACCAGTCGCCGCCGATGTCCCGGCCGAGCCGGGCCGAGCGGTAGCGCACGGCGATCCGGGCGCCGGGCACGTCGGGAATCCGGCGCGGCAGCATGGCCTGCTGGAGCCCCTCGGCGAGGTCGTGCTCCTGTTCGTAGAGCATGGCGCGCTGGAGGCTCTGGGCGATGGAGCTGCCGAGGGCCAGCAGCAGGTTCCGTTCGTCGGCGGTGAAGCCGTCCTTGCCGCTGTAGAGGAGGCCGAGCGCCCCGATGGGGCGGGCCTGGGCGATCAGCGGGAGATAGGCGGCGGAGGTGATGCCGAGGTGGCTGATGTGCGGCCACAGGACGGGGTAGGAGGCCGCGAAGTCCTCGGCCGACTCGATGAACCGGGGGCCGAGCGTGCGGACGACCTCGCTCATCGGGTACTGCTCGTCCGTCCGGGTGTACCGGGTGCCGGGCACGAACGACCCCTCGGGCCCGTCGGCCACCAGGTGGATGCGCCCGGCCTCGATCAGGCCCATGACCAGGCTGGTCGCGCCGAGCAGGGCCAGGCCCTCGGAGTTCTTCAGGACCTCGATGACGTCCTTGACGGTACGGGCGTGGGCCAGGGCGGCCGTGGTGGAGTCGACCAGGCTGGTGCGGCGGCGCAGCTCCTCGTCCAGCTCGCGGCGGGCGGCGGACTCGGCGAGCTCCGGGCCGGCGTCCCTGACGATGCCGATGATCCGGCGGGGGCGGCCGCTGTCGTCACGGCGCACGAAGCCCTGGGTGTGCGCCCAGCGCAGGGTGCCGTCGCGCGACTGGAGGCGGAAGTACGCCCCGTAGTTGCTGCGGCCACTCTTCAGCGTCTCCGAGACCATGGCGTCCAGCCGGACGCCCTCGTCGGGCGGCACGCGCAACCCGAGCGTCTCGGGCCGGTTGTCGTATTCGTCGGCCCTCAGATCGAACACGTCGAGGGCGGGCCGGTCCAAGTGCATGAGGCCGCTGTCGAGATCCCAGTCGAAGCTGCCCATTCGGTTCAGGGCGAGGCTGAGATCCGGGTGGGCGGGCCAGTCGTCCGGGAGTGACAGGGCACCCGCTACCCGATCATCCATGTGCGTCACTCTGCCACCATTTGTCCGATTCTTCGACTGAACCGTCCATTTGGTGAACGTGCGATAGGACACATCCGCGGAGCAGGCCGGAGGCCCGCATCCCAAGGATTTCCGGCACGGCGGTGCGGGAGGGAGGCCCGAATACCTGCCGGTAACGCCGCCCCGCCCCGAAAGCGGGTCCGAGCAGCGGATAACGTGTGCGAGGGGTCGACTAAGCCTTGCCTTACCAACCGGCCCCGATCCTGCTCGCCCGTTCGAAGGAACAGCTCGCCATGACACGCCCCGTCCGCGTCGCCATCGTCGGAGCCGGTCCCGCCGGCATTTACGCGGCGGACGCGCTGCTCAAATCCGACGCGGCCGCCGACCCGGGCGTCTCCATCGACCTCTTCGAGCGGATGCCCGCCCCGTTCGGCCTGATCCGCTACGGCGTGGCGCCCGACCACCCGCGCATCAAGGGCATCGTGCAGGCGCTGCACCAGGTGCTGGACAAGCCGCAGCTGCGCCTGTTCGGCAACGTCGACTACCCGAACGACCTGGACCTCGACGAGCTGCGCACGTTCTACGACGCGGTGATCTTCTCGACCGGCGCCGACGCCGACCGCGCGCTCGACATCCCCGGCCACGACCTGGACGGCTCGTACGGGGCCGCCGACTTCGTCTCCTGGTACGACGGCCACCCGGACGTCCCGCGCACCTGGCCGCTGGAGGCCGAGAAGGTCGCCGTGCTGGGCGTGGGGAACGTGGCCCTCGACGTGGCCCGCATCCTCGCGAAGACCGCCGACGAGCTGCTGCCGACGGAGATCCCCGCCAACGTCTACGAGGGCCTGAAGGCGAACAAGGCGCTGGAGGTGCACGTCTTCGGGCGGCGCGGCCCGGCCCAGGCGAAGTTCAGCCCGATGGAGCTGCGCGAGCTGGACCACTCGCCGAACATCGAGGTCATCGTCAACCCCGAGGACATCGACTACGACGCGGGGTCGATCGAGACCCGGCGCGGGAACAAGCAGGCCAACATGGTCGCCTCCACGCTGGAGAACTGGGCGATCCGCGACGTCGGCGACCGTCCGCACAAGCTGTTCCTGCACTTCTTCGAGTCCCCCGTCGAGATCACCGGCGAGGACGGCCGGGTGACCGGTCTGCGCACCGAGCGCACGGAGCTGGACGGCACCGGCAACGTGCGCGGCACCGGCACCTTCCACGACTGGGACGTCCAGAGCGTCTACCGGGCCGTTGGCTACTACTCCCGCGAGCTGCCGAAGCTGCCGTTCGACGTCGCTTCCGGCACCGTCCCGCACGCCGCGGGCCGGGTCCTCGAAGGCGGCGAGCCGATGGAGTCGGTGTACGTCACCGGCTGGATCAAGCGGGGCCCGGTCGGCCTGATCGGCCACACCAAGGGCGACGCCAACGAGACGGTCGCCTGCCTGCTGGAGGACCACGCCGCCGGACGGCTGCCCGCCCCGGCGCGGCCCGAGCCGGAGGCCGTGACCGCCTTCCTGGAGGAGCGCGGCATCCGCTACACCACCCGTGAGGGCTGGTACCGCCTCGACGCGCACGAGCGCGCCCTCGGGGCCGAGCAGGACCGCGAGCGCGTGAAGGTCGTGGAGCGCGAGGCGATGCTGGACGCCTCGGAGGCCGGCCACTGACACCACGACGACGGCCCCGCACTTCCCGGAAGGGGTGTGCGGGGCCGTCCCTTCACCACCGCGCGGCCGGACCGTCCGCCACGCCCCGGGGCAGCCGGATGGACGTCGGAGGCTCGTCGGACCCGGGCGGCCGGTCCGGCACCGGCGGCACCCCGGAGGGCCCGTCCGTGGGCTCTCCGGTCGGCTCCGGGCAGCGGGTCTCCCCCGGCACCCGGGCTAGCAGGCCGCGGGCCGCCACCGGCTCACCGGGAGGTGTGGGCGTCTCCGGCGCGGGCACGTCGGGCGTCGGGCAGTCCTCCGGGGACCGGGACGGCGGGGGCTCCGACGGCTCCTCGGGCCGCTTCGTGCCGGGCGGCGGTACGTCGGGAAGCGGACCGGTGATGTCGGTGTCGGGGGTGTAGGGCGGCGGCTCTTCGGGAACGCGGTCGCCGGTGCCCTCGTCGCCGGCCGGACGGGCGATCCAGCTGTGGTGGGCCAGGTCGGCGATCACCAGTTCCGCCACGGGCCGCGCGGCGGGCTCGACCACGACGGTCCGCGCCGGGTCGAACCCCTCCCACCGCTTGCCCCGCCCGGCCGCCGCGTCGCCCGCCCCGGACGGCCGCTCCAGCGGGTTACCGCAGGCGCAGCGGACCCGGGGCAGCCCCCGTGCGTCGACCATGACCGCGGTGCCCGCCTGCAGGACGGCCTGGTACGTGGTGACGGAGCCGTCCCGGAAGCCGTGCCCGGTGACCAGGGTGTCGGCCCGCAGCAGGACGGGCGTCAGGCCCCGCAGGAAACCGGCGACCTGGCCGCGTGCGACGGACACGGTGCGCGCGAACGCCTCTTCCCGCGCCGGGTCCACGGCAAGCATCCGGATCTGCGCCTCGACGTCGCAGGAGGGGACGGCGCGCGTTCCGGCGTACAGTCCGGGCGTCGATCCCGCGCGCTCGACCGCCTGCCCGCGCGCCGCCGGGGAGCGGGGGGCACCGGTCCGCACGGCGTCCGGGGGCAGCGCCGGGCCGCCCGCCGTCGAGGCGGTGAAGGGAGCGGTCCCGGGGTCGGCCGCGGGCTGGAGGACGGGTCCGGCGGCGTCGCCCGTTCGCGTGGCCGGGGCGCGGCCGGAGGTGCCCCGCGCGCAGCCCGCGGTGAGCAGGAGGGACACGCAGAGCAGGGCGGGGACGGTGCGGCGCGGTCGTATGCGTGAGGGCACGGGCGGGTCTCCTGCCTGGTCACCGGTCTCCCGGTCGCTCCTCTCATGTCTGCCGCACTTCCCGGTCCGCCGCAAACGGACGGGGCGGGGCGATCCGGCGGGCGGCAGGCGCACGGCCGATACTGGAAACGATGGAGTGGTTCACCGCTGACGGGTACTGGCTCGGCCGGCTGGTCTTCCAGAAGGCCCTCGCCGTCGTCTACCTGACCGCCTTCCTCACCGCGGCGCTTCAGTTCCGGGCGCTGATCGGGGAGCGCGGCATGCTGCCCGCGGCCGGGGAGCTGCGGCGTACGTCCTGGCGCACCGCCCCGGGACTCTTCCGGCTCCACTGCTCCGACCGCTTCTTCGCCGTGGTCGCGTGGACCGGGTGCGCCGTCTCCGTCGCGCTGGTCGCCGGGGCGGACAACCACCTGCCGCTGGGGGCGGCGATGGCGCTGTGGGCGGTGCCGTGGCTGCTGTACCTGTCGATCGTTCAGGTGGGCGGAGTCTGGTACGGCTTCGGCTGGGAGTCACTGCTCCTCGAGACGGGTTTCCTCGCCGTCTTCCTGGGGAACGCGGGCACGGCGCCACCGGTGCTGGTGCTCTGGCTGCTGCGGTGGCTGCTGTTCCGGGTGGAGTTCGGCGCCGGGCTCATCAAGTGGCGCGGCGACGCCTGCTGGCGGAAGCTGACGTGTCTGGACTTCCACCACGAGACGCAGCCGATGCCGGGCCCGCTGAGCTGGTTCTTCCACCGGCTCCCCCGGCCCGTGCACCGGGTCGAGGTGGCGGCCAACCATGTGACCCAGCTGCTCGTACCGGTGCTGCTGTTCACCCCGCAGCCGGTGGCGAGCGCGGCGGCCGCGCTGATGATCGTCACGCAGCTGTGGCTGGTGCTCTCGGGGAACTTCGCCTGGCTCAACTGGCTGACCATCACGCTGGCCCTGCCGGCCATCGACTGGTCGCCGGTGACCGAGCCGCCCGCCCAGCGGGGTGCCCCCGTCTGGTACGAGGCGGTGGTCATCGCGGTCACCGCGCTGGTCCTGGCCCTCAGCTACCGGCCGGCCCGCAATCTGGTCTCCCGCCGCCAGGTGATGAACCGGTCCTTCGACCCGCTGCACCTGGTCAACACGTACGGTGCGTTCGGCAGCATCAGCCGGGTCCGCCTGGAGGTGGCGGTCGAGGGCACGGACGACGCGGTGGTGCACCCGGGCACGGTGTGGAAGGAGTACGGCTTCAAGGGCAAGCCGGGCGATCCGCGCCGGATGCCGCGCCAGTTCGCCCCGTACCATCTCCGGCTCGACTGGATGATGTGGTTCGCCGCGCTCTCCCCCGCGTACGCCAGGTCCTGGTTCGGGCCGTTCGTCGAGCGGCTGCTGGAGAACGACCCGGACACGCTGCGGCTGCTGCGGCACAACCCGTTCCCGGACGCCCCGCCCGCCCAGGTGCGGGCCAGGGTCTTCCGCTACCGGTTCACGACCTGGCGCGAGCTGCGGGCCACCGGCCGCTGGTGGCACCGCACGTTCGTACGCGACTTCCTGCGCCCGACCAGGGCGTGAGCGGCTACTTCTCGCTCTCGCGGGCCCGCAGCAGGCGGCTGATCTGCTGGACCAGTTCGTCGTCGCTCGCCACCCGCCGCCCGGAGACCAGGGCACCCAGGCGCTCGGCGGTCTGGAAGTCGTAGGCGCGCTCGGCCTCCTCGCCGGGCACGTTCGCGTACTCCTCCCCGGCCCGGAAGCCGACGGTCAGGTCGACGGCCTTGGCGATGAGCCAGGTGAGGATGAACGAGAACGCGATCACGGACACGATCGCGACGAGCTGTTTGCCGAGCAGGCCCCAGCCGCCCCCGTAGAACAGGCCCTCCTTGCCGCTGATCCGGGCCGTGGCGAAGAGGCCGACCATGATCAGGCCGATGAAGCCGCCGACCCCGTGCACCCCGACCACGTCGAGCGTGTCGTCCACGTTGAAGCGGAACTTGAGGGTGATCGCGTACGCGCTCACCGCGCCGACGACCAGGCCCGTGATCACCGCGCCCAGGGTGTTGATCTCACCGCACGCCGGGGTGATGGCGACCATGCCCGCGACGGCCGAGGAGACGACGCCCATCGTGGTCACCCTGCCCGTGCGCCACTTCTCGACCAGGGGCCAGGTCACCATGGCGCCCGCCGCACCGAGCTGGGTGTTGATGAAGGCGGCCGCGGCCGTGCCCTGGTCGGTGAGCGCGGAGCCGGAGTTGAAGCCGAACCAGCCGAACCACAGCAGCCCGACGCCGACGACCACGAGCGGGATGTTGTTCGGGCGCTCCTCACGGCGGGCGAAGTCGCGGGGCGCGCGCAGCACGAGGGCGACGGCGAGCCCGGCGACCCCGGAGTTGAGCTCCACCGGCAGCCCGCCCGCGAAGTCGAGGGCGCCGAGGTGCTTCACGATCCAGCCGTCCTTGTCGAACACCCAGTGCGCGACGGGGATGTAGACGATCAGCAGCCACAGCACGACGAAGACGAGCCAGCCCCGCATCGTGGCACGGTCGGCGATGGAGCCGCTGATCAGCGCCACGGTGATGATGGCGAAGCCCATCTGGAAGGTGCTGTAGATGTACGTGGGAATGGCCCCGGTCAGCGTGTTGAGCTGGATGCCCTTCATGAACACGTGGTCGAGGTTCCCGATGAGCCCGGCACCGCCGACGTCCGGCCCGAAGGCCAGGGTGTAGCCGATGACCCACCAGACGAGGGTGCCGAAGGCCAGCGCGGCGAAGCTCATCTTGATCATCATGAGCACGTGCCGGGTGCGCACCATGCCGCCGTAGAAGAAGGCGAGGCCGGGCGTCATCAGCAGGACCATGGCGGTGGCGGCGAGCAGCCAGGCGGTGTCCCCGGAGTCGTACGCGGCCGGCATGGGCGCGGGAGCGGTAATCATCGGCGGTACCTCGGGTAGGGGGCGGGAAGGGCTACGGCTTGCGCAGGTCGGGCGGGCGGTGGCCGGTCAGCAGCCGGCGTACGGCGTGCCAGGCGGCCCGGTGTGCCTCGGCGACCCGGACCGGGCTGTCGTCCAGCAGCCGCACCCACGCCCCGCAGTCCCGGGGAAGCACGCTCACCCCGTACAGGACGCCGAGCCCGGCGAGGGCCTCGTGCAGGGTGTCGGCGAGCCCGGCGGCGGGAACGCGGTCGGTCACCACGAAGAGCGAGGCGACGTGGTCGTGGCCGGCGAACACCCCGGGGCCGAGGACTCCGGGCCCGGGCTCACCGTTCCCCTGCTGCCCGGGCGCCAGGCGCAGCGTGTCGACGGCGAGGAGGGTGCCGTCGGGCCTGCTGACGCGGAGGTCGGTGGCGAGCGCCCGGTACGCGTGGCGCTCGCCCCGGGCGAGCCGGCCGGCGGTGAGGGTGTCGCCGACGAGAACGGTGGCGCCGGGCGCGACGGTGACCTCGGTGCGCTGGTAGAACCTCGCGTCCCGGAACGGGATGAGCGGGTCTGGGAGGTATTCGACGTAGCTGCCGGCCTCGGCGGTGAGGTGGACGCGTTGGCTCGCGTAGTCGTGCTCCATCCGGAAGACCTTGGTGGCTGCCTGGGTCGTCAGATGGACCTGCGTGCCGGGGCCGCAGTGGAAGTCCATCCGGTAGCGGTCGGCCTGGGCGATACCGCCGCCGGTCGCCATGAGATAGACGTAGGCCATGCCGGGCTGCGCGGGGTCGATCCACAGCGGGCGCATGATCTGGAGCGGGGTCTTCTGGTAGCGCCCGACGAGTTCGGTGCGTCCGCCCCGCACGGCGAAGGCGAGGTCGAGGATGCCGACCTTGGCCGGGGAGCCGGGCGCCAGGGTGTCCGGGACGGAGGCCAGGGCCGCCACCTCCGGGGGGACGCGGACGGGCGTGTAGTAGTCCTCGGCGAGCCGGGCCTTCGGCCGTTGCGGGGCGAGCGCCATGTCAGATCAGCACCTTGCGGCGCGATTCGAGGTAGCCGGCGATCTCGTCCACGCCCACGCCGGTCAGGCAGTCGGTGAGGACGACGGGACGGTCGCCCCGCACCCGGTGGGCGTCGGACTCCATGACGCCGATGTCCGTACGCACGTACTGCGCGATGTCGATCTTGTTGATGACCAGGAGGTCGGAGTCGGTGATGCCGGGTCCGCGCTTGCGAGGCATCTTCTCGCCCTCCGCCGTGTCGAGCACGAAGAGGAAGAGGTCGACCAGGGCCGGGCTGAACGTCAGGGTGAGGTTGTCGCCGCCGGACTCGTACAGGAGCGTGTCGGTGTCCGGGAAGCGCTCCAGCATCTCGGCGCCCGCCGCGAGGTTCATCGTCGGGTCGTCGCGTACGGCGGTGTGCGGGCAGGCCCCCGTCTCGACGCCGACGACACGCTCGGGTTCCAGGACTCCGGCCAGCGTGCGGCGCACGTGCTGGGCGTCCTCCTGGGTGTAGATGTCGTTGGTGATGACGGCGGGGCGGTGACCGCGTGCGATCAGGACCGGGACCAGGGCCTCGATCAGCGCGGTCTTGCCGGAGCCGACGGGGCCGCCGATGCCGACCCTGAGTACGTTGTCGTCCATGGTGCTCCTAGGGGTGTCGTGGTGGGTGCTCAGCTGGCGAAGAGGCGGGCCTCGGCGCGTTCGTGACGGCCCGACATGACGTCCGAGGCGAAGACGGTGGCGCCCACGTCGTCCAATTCCCTGCGCAGCGCCGCGTCGACGGTGGTCTCGATGACGGGCGCGGCACCTCTGAGCAGGGTCTGCGCCGTACGGTGATCGGTCAGCCTCAGCCGCAGGGCGGCACCAGCGAAGCTCACGCAGAACGCGAACAGGTCCGCCGCGACCGCCTGGCGGACCGGGACCCCGGTCGCCGCGTAGACGACCCCGGCCGCCACCGCCTGGGTGCCGGGAGCTTCGCGGCGCACGACCCGGTCGTAGTAGTCGCCGATCTCCGGGCGGCCGAAGACCTCGTGGCCCAGGTCCAGGAGCTGTCGCCCGGTCCGGGTGGCGGCCTGGCGCATCTCCCGGCCCAGCTTCGTGGCGAACAGGTGCTCGTCGACGCGGACCACGGTCTCCGGGTCGCCCGCCGCGGTCGCCCGGTGGGCGAGGGCGAGCGCGGTGGCGTCGGCGGGCCCGACACCGTGCAGCAGCAGGCCCGACAGCAGCGACGGCAGGCTCGCCGCGTCCACGGCGCCCGCCTGGGCGAAGCCCTCCAGGCTGTGCGAGAGGGTGTAGAAGCCGCTGGGGAACGCCGAGTCGGTCAGCTGGAGGCTGACCAGCAGCGGCCCGAGGCCGGTGGCCGCCGTGGTCCCCGATGGGCCGGGGTCGCCCGCGATGTCGCCCTCCTTGCGGTACATCGGCCCTAGACCAGGAAGTAGAGGTGGTTCAGGGGCAGCGTCTCGGCCGGGTCGATGGTGGCGACCTTGCCGTTGAGCGTGACCTTGAACGTCTCCGGGTCGACCTGGACGTCCGGCAGGACGTCGTTGCGGACCATGTTGTGCTTGCCGATGGTGCGGGTGCGGCACACGGGCAGGATCTTGCGGTCCAGGCCGAGCCGCTCCGGCACGCCGGCGGCGATGCCCGCCTGCGACATGAACGTGGCGTGCGTGGCCTGGAGCGCCTTGCCGTACTGTCCGAACATCGGCCGGTAGGTGACCGGCTGCGGGGTGGGCAGCGAGGCGTTGGGGTCGCCCATCTGGGCCCAGGAGACCAGGCCGCCCTTGATGACCATCTTCGGCTTGGCGGCGAACGAGTGGATGGGCCAGAGCACGATGTCGGCGAGCTTCCCCTTCTCGATCGAGCCCACGTAGTCGGAGATGCCCGTGGCGATGGCCGGGTTGATGGTGATCTTCGCGAGGTAGCGCAGCACCCGCTGGTTGTCGTTGCGCTCCGAGTCGCCCTCCAGCACACCCAGCTTGTCCTTGCAGTGGTGCGCGGTCTGGAAGGCCCGGGTGACGGACTCGCCGATGCGGCCCATCGCCTGGGAGTCGGAGGAGAACATGCTGATCACACCGAGGTCGTGCAGCACCGACTCGGCGGCGATCGTCTCGGCCCGGACCCGGCTGTCCGCGAAGGAGACGTCCTCGGGGATGTCGCGGCTCAGGTGGTGGCAGACCATCACCATGTCAAGGAGTTCGTCCACCGAGTTCTTGGTGTACGGCAGCGTCGGGTTGGTGGAGGACGGCAGGACGTTGGGCTCGCCGGTCACGCGCAGGATGTCGGGGGCGTGGCCGCCGCCCGCGCCCTCGCTGTGGAAGGTGTGGATGGCGCGCCCGTCGATGGCGGAGCGGGTGTCCTCGAAGAACCCGCCCTCGTTCAGGCTGTCGGTGTGGATGGCCACCTGGACGTCGTGCTCGTCCGCGACGTTCAGCGCGTTGTCGATCACGGCCGGGGTGGAGCCCCAGTCCTCGTGCACCTTGAGCGCGCAGGCACCGGCGACGATCTGCTCCTCCAGGGCGCCCGGCAGACTGCCGTTGCCCTTGCCCATGATGCCGAGGTTGACCGGCAGCGTTTCGGCCGCCTGGAGGAGCAGGCCGATGTTGTACGGGCCCGGGGTGCAGGTGGTGCCGTTGGAGCCGTCCGTGGGGCCGGTGCCGCCGCCGATGAGGGTGGTGATGCCGTTGGTCAGCGCCTGTTCGGCCTGCTGCGGGGCGATCAGGTGCACATGGCTGTCGATGGCGCCCGCGGTGGCGATCAGGTGCTCGCCCGCGATGGCTTCCGTGCCGGGGCCGATGACCAGATCCGGGTCGACGTTGTTCTGGGTCTGCGGGTTGCCGGACTTGCCGATGCCGACGATGAAGCCGTCCTTGATGCCGATGTCGCACTTGACGACGCCGACCACCGGGTCGATGACGACCACGTTGGTGATGACGGTGTCGAGCGCACCCTGCGCGGCGGTGGCCTGCGGATCGGAGGCCATGCCGTCGCGCATGGTCTTGCCGCCGCCGTAGACGACCTCGTCGCCGTACAGGCCCTCGCTGTAGTCCTTCTCGACCTCGACGACGAGGTTGGTGTCAGCGAGGTAGAAGCGGTCACCGACCGTCGGACCGAACATGTCGGTGTACTGCTTGCGGGGCAGGATGGGCATCAGCGCGAACCCTTCTTCTTGTCCTTGGCGGCCTTGGAACCCTTGGACCCGTCCTTGCCGGAGCCCTTGGACCCCGTCTTGGAGCCGGTCCCGGCGGGCGCGTTCCGCGCGCCCTGGAAGCCGCGTTCGATGGCCTTGCGGACGGCTTCGACGCGTGCCGGGTGGGAGGCGAGGCTGCCGTTGAGCAGCCCGCTGAAGCCGGTGAGCCGGCCGGTTCCGGCGTACGCGCAGAGCTCCACCTCGCGCGTCCCGCCGGGCTCGAACCGTACGGAGGTGCCGGCGGCGATGTTGAGGTGTGTGCCGAGGGTCGCCTCGCGGTCGAAGGAGAGCGCCGAGTTCACCTCGAAGAAGTGGTAGTGCGAGCCGACCTGCACGGCCCGGTCGCCCGTGTTGCTCACGGTGACCTTGACCGTGCGCCGGCCCGCGTTGAGTTCGATGGGGTCGTCCCCGTACAGGTACTGCTGACGGAACGTCATGCGATGCTCCTGATGCCGAGGTCCGCCGCGGCGGACGGTTGGTGGTGGTGCCGGTGCCCGGTCCCGGGGCCGTGGTCGTGCGGATGTCCGTGCGCGTGGCCGTGGCCCTCGCCCGGTGGGTGGGTGTGCGCGTGGCCGTGGTGGTCGGCCGCCGCGAGGCCGGTCGTGATGCCGTCGTCGCCGTGCTCGTCCCAGCGCCGGGTCGCGTCGGCCACGCGCTCGTCCAGCACCCGGCGCAGCGCCGGGTCCGGCACGAGGGGGCCCGCGTCCGCCACCGGCACGGGCGCCGTGTCCCCCGGGTCCACGGCCGCGAACGAGGCGGGCAGCAGCGCCACGCGCTCCGCGCCGAGCAGGGCGCAGCGTCGGACGCCACCGGCCGGGTCGGGGTCGCCGCCGTCGAAGGCCACCTCGACCAGGTCGTGGCGCCCGTACCGGCGTACGAGGGCGGCCACGCGGTGGAGTTCGGCGTCCTCGAACGGGTCGCCGGACGGGGCGGCGACGAGGAGCGCGGAGCCGGCGGGCACCCGGCCGGCGGCGGCGCGCAGCCAGGCGACGAGGTGGTGCGCGGTGCCGAACGGCTCGGCGAGCAGCACGGCTCCCCGGGCGGCACCGGGAACGGCGCGCAGGGTGCGGGCGGTGTCCGCGACGAGCCCGGGTTCACGGCCGAGGGTCATCGGGACGACGACGACGCGCTCGCCCCCGCGCAGACGGGCGGCGACGGCGCGGAAGAGGGCGCGCCCGTTGGGGACGGCGTCCACGGCCGGACCGAGCCGTCCTTCCAGCGCCCGGCCGTACGCGGCTTCGTGACCGCAGACGGCGATGACGGCCGCGTTCCCGGCCACGGTCAGCCCCCGATGGGGTCGTGGACGGAGACCAGCTTGGTGCCGTCCACGAAGGACGCCTCGACCTGGAGGAGACCCAGCATCTCGCGCACCCCGGGCATGGTGGCGTCCTCGCCCACGATGTGGCGGCCCAGTTCCATGCAGTCCGCGACGCTCTTGCCGTCGCGGGCCGCTTCGAGGATCGCCTCGGTGATCAGCGCGACCGACTCGCTGTAGTTGAGCTTGAGACCGCGGTCCTGGCGCTTGCGGGCCAGGTCGGCCACGACGTACACGAGCAGTTTGTCGATCTCGCGGGGGGCGAGGTTCATCGTGGGTACCTTCCTCGGGATGTGCGGTGGGAGGGTTGCTTGACCCGGCTGCGGTCAGCTGCGGCGCAGGCGTGGCAGCAGGGGTACGGCCGCCAGCAGCGTCCAGGTGGTGAGGATGAACGGCCAGGTGAAGGTGTGGCCGCCGAACGGTTTGAAGAAGGAGGTCAGGCTGGCGGTGAGGCCGGTGCTGACCATCGCGCCGAAGATCGCGTAGGCCGCGGTCCAGGCGGTGTTGGCCATGAAGACGGCCCCGAGGCCGATGGCGACGAGCACCGCGTTGTAGCCGTAGATGCCGTTGGCGATCAGGTCGGTCGGGGCGCCGAGCAGCCAGGCGGCGACGATTCCGGCGATGCTGCCGGCGGCGGCGTAGAGCACGACGCGCAGCCCGGCCAGGGCGAGGCCGACGAGCATGATCAGTCCCACGTACCAGCTCTCGACCAGGAAGATCTGCGAGACGTTGTTGAAGAAGGCGTGCCAGAGGTCGTTCCAGGTGATCCCGGTGTCGCCGCTGGTCGTGCTGGAGACGGCCGCCGGGGCGCCGTGCCAGACCCGGTCGAAGGAGGGGGCCCCGACCACCATCACTCCGGAGACCAGGCAGAAGGGCGCGGTCATGGGTGACAGGTTGTACGGCGTGAGGAACGTGGCCAGGGTCGCCATGAGGATGACGCAGAGGACGGCACCCACGACGGTCAGCACGTAGGTGGCCGGGTGGTTGCCCAGCGAGGAGACGAGGGCGATGCCGGTGAGGCAGCCCGCGAACCCCTGCATGCCGAGTGCGATGCTCCCCCGGTCGACTGCCAGCGCGTAGGCGGCGGCCGTGGCGACGAGTGTCCCGATCGTCGCGAACAGGCCGGTCTGCCAGCCCGCCACCCACAGGCCGGCGAGGATGGCGGCGCCGGTGTACAGACTGGCCTGGAAGTCGACCTGCCCGACACCACGCAGTGACGCCAGGAGGAACGCGGACGGCTGGCGGCGCTCCAGCCTCCGGACCAGGTCCGGCTCGGCGAGGGACAAGGCGTGCTCCGGCGTCTCGATGGGGGGCGGGGTCGTGGCGCGGCGGATACACGTGGACATCCGTCATATGCCATGAAGTCATACAAAGTTGGGTTCTTCGCGCTGGGAGTGCTTCCGGTAGCCCACTCGGGTAGACCGCGGGGGCACGCCGTCGCCCCGTCTCCCGGCACCCGGCCGCCGTCCGTACGTTCGCGGGATGACCCAGAAGATGCGGTTGCACAGGCACAGCCACCCCGATCACCATCCGGGCGTACAGCTCCCGGTCGTGGTGGCCGTCGCGGTCGGCGGGGCCGCCGGGGCCTGCGCCCGGTACGCGGCCGAACGCCTGTGGCCGACCGGGACCTTCGCCTTCCCCTGGACGATCCTGCTGGTCAACACGGTGGGCTGTTTCCTGATGGGAATCCTGATGGTCACCCTGAAGCTGCGCTTCCCCGGGGCTCCCCGGCTGATCAGCCCGCTGCTCGGCACCGGCGTGCTCGGCGGCTTCACGTCGTTCTCGCACTACACGGACAACGTGCGGCAGCTGTTCGAGAACCATCAGCCCGGCTACGCGACCGGCTGCCTGGTGCTGACGGTGGCGGCGGCCCTGGCCGCCGTGACGGCGGGGGCGTTCGCGGCGCACTTCGCCTTCGGCCGGTCCTACGGCGCGCGGGACGAGGCGTCATGACCGACTGGCTGCTCGTCCTGGCCGGCGGTCTGGTGGGGGCACCGGTCCGCTATCTGCTCGGGGTGGACGCGAAGTTCCGCCTGCACAGCGTCTTCCCGTGGGGCACCTTCGCGGCCAACGCGGGCGCGGCGCTGATCCTCGGCTTCCTCGCGGAGGCGGCGACCGACGGCGACCTGGGGGCCCGGCTGAATCTGCTGCTGGCCACCGGATTCTGCGGGGCCCTGTCGACGTGGTCGACGTTCTCGTACGAACTGCTCACTCTCGGCTCGGCCCGTCGGCTCGGGCTGGCGGCGGCCTATCTGCTGCTCACCGTCGGCGCCGGGGTGGGGCTCTCCTTCGCCGGGGCCGCCGTGGCGCGCGCGGCGTTCTGAGGGACGGTGGAACGCGCTGTGGCCCGCCCCGGTGGGGGGCGGGCCACAGCGCGTGTCCGAGGGGTCAGTCGATGCCGGGCAGGATGTGCGGCTCGGCGAGGTCGTCCTCGTAGCCGGCCAGGCGGATCGGCGCGGATCTGGCCCAGACCTCGATGTTCTGGAGCTTGTCGCTGCCGCGTCCCGGCTTTCCGTGCCGTTCGGCCGGACGCTCCTCTTGCTTCGTCAATTCCGGTGTCGTCACCGCGCACTCCTTCGTGTCGCGTAGCCCCGGGCGTCGCCGACGCGCCGGTTCTCATTGCCGGGAATCAGCCGCCCATGCGGGGCAGGGGCAGGAACAGTTCGGTCGCGGTGGCGCCGGGTACGGGGCGGGACGGCGACTTGGTTGACAAGCCTGTCCCAGGACGGTCGAGGAGGGTTCGTGGACTCCTCGATGACGTCCGTTCACATCAGAGTAACCAAATGAGCGCGCCTGCGCTCGATGGAACGTGTGCCATGAGTCACTTTCAGCCACCGCGGACGGAAAAGACCCGGCCAGGAAATCATCCCCGCCGGGTCTCCGCACTCCGGGGCGACCGCCCCCGCTCCCCTACCAGTTGGCGGGGGCGTAGTCCTTCAGGAAGCAGCCGTACAGCGCCTCGCCGGCCTCGCCGCGCACGATGGGGTCGTAGACCCGGGCGGCGCCGTCGACGAGGTCGAGCGGGGCGTGGAAGCCCTCCTCCGCCAGCCGCATCTTGTCCGGGTGCGGGCGCTCGTCGGTGATCCAGCCGGTGTCGACGGCGGTCATCAGGATGCCGTCCTTCTCGAACATCTCCTGGGCGCTGGTGCGGGTCAGCATGTTCAGCGCGGCCTTGGCCATGTTGGTGTGCGGATGGCCCGCGCCCTTGTAGCCGCGCCCGAAGACGCCCTCCATCGCGGAGACGTTGACCACGTAGGAGTGCTTGGCCGCGGTCGCCGCCATGGCCGGGCGGAGCCGGCTGATCAGGATGAACGGCGCGGTCGAGTTGCAGAGCTGGACTTCCAGCAGCTCGATCGGCTCGACCTCGTCGACTGTCTGGATCCAGCTGTTGGTGTCGTGCAGGTCCGGGACCAGACCGCCCGCGTCGATCGCGGTGCCCGCGGCGATCCGGGCCGGCGACGCCGAACCGCTGACCAGGGCCAGGTCCGTGACCTCCTGCGCGCTCAACGCCTCCTTGCGCGCCGCGGGCAGGGCGGCGACCCGGTCGACGCTGCCGCTGCCGTAGGTGCCGATGACCTCCGCGGCGGGCAGCTCACCGGCGGGCAGCGGGGCGGACTCGGCGGCCAGCAGTTCGCTGTACGCCTGCGGGGAACGGCGGACCGTCTGGGCCGCGTTGTTGATCAGGATGTCGAGCGGGCCCTCGGCCGCCACCGAGTCGGCGAGCGCGACGACCTGGGCCGGGTCGCGCAGGTCGATGCCGACGATCTTCAGGCGGTGGATCCAGTCGTCGCTGTCCTCCATCGCCTTGAAGCGGCGGATCGCGTCGTTGGGGAAGCGCGTGGTGATCGTGGTGTGCGCCCCGTCACGCAGCAGCCGCAGCGCGATGTACATGCCGATCTTGGCGCGGCCGCCGGTGAGCAGCGCCCGGCGGCCCGTCAGGTCGGTGCGCGCGTCGCGGCGGGCCCGGTTCTCCCGGGCGCAGTCCTGGCAGAGCTGGTGGTAGAACGCGTCGACCTCGACGTACCGCGTCTTGCACACGTAGCAGGACCGGGGCCGCTGGAGGATGCCGGCGATCTCGCTCTTGGCGGACGAGGACGGCAGGACCCCCTGCGTCTCGTCGTCGATGCGCTCGGCCGAGCCGGTGGCGGTGGCCTCGGTCACCGCCTTGTCGTGCGCGGTCTTGGCGGCCCGGCGCTCCTGGCGGCGGCGCTGCTTCACGGTCCGGTAGATCCCGGCGGTGGCCCGGCGCACCGCGATGGCGTCCGGGTGGTCGACCTCGATGGTGTCGAGTTCGTCCAGCACGCTCAGGCAGACGGCGAGCCGCTCGGGGTCGATACCGGGACCGAATGTCTCGGTACCGGCCACGATCTCGGGGCCGTCCTCTGTCACCGTCATCGCCGTTCCTCTGTGCTCGTGCCGCCGGCCTCACCGGGGGCGTGGGGCTCGGTCAAGTTTGCCATGATCCGCACGCTGCTCCGATCGGGTGAGCGCGGCCCGGGCGGAAGGAGCGCGAAAAAGTTTCGCACCGGCTGTGCATGGCATCGCGAATCCGGGGCAGGCGGTGTGCGAAGCACTTGGCGACCAGCAGGAGGGGCCACACATCATGGCGACCACGACGGAGCAGACCGACGGAGTCCTCGTCGACGCGTGCACGCTCACCGCACAGGACGGTGCACCCCTCGGTGCGCGGACCGCGGAGCTGCCGTGGATCGAGGACACCGGAAAGGTCGCTCCCAAGGACGCCCGGGCCCTCTCGAAGATGTTCCTGGACCAGCTGCAGACGCTGGAGGAGGGCACGCACGAGTACCAGTACGCGCGCAACACCCTCATCGAGATGAACCTCTCGCTCGTGCGGTACGCCGCCTCGCGCTTCCGGAACCGCGGCGGTGACGACACCGAGGACATCATCCAGGTCGGCACCATCGGCCTGATCAAGGCCATCGACCGCTTCGACCTCTCGCGCGAGGTGGAGTTCGCCACATTCGCCGTCCCCTACATCGTCGGCGAGATCAAGCGCTTCTTCCGGGACACCACCTGGGCGGTGCACGTGCCGCGCCGCCTCCAGGAGCTGCGGGTCGATCTCGCGAAGGCGAAGGAGGCGCTGTCGGCGCGGCTGGACCGCGATCCGACCGTCGCCGAGCTGGCCGCCCACCTCGATCTCTCCGAGGAGGAGATCATCGAGGGCCTGGTCGCGGCCAACGGCTACTCGGCCGGTTCCATCGACACCCCGACCGCCGATACGGACTCCGGCAACGAGCAGCGGTCGCTGGCCGATGTGATCGGTGAGCCCGACCCCGGCATGGAGACCGTCGAGAACCTGCACACGCTGGCGCCGCTGCTGGAGCAGCTGGACGAGCGCGAGCGCCGGATCGTCCAGATGCGGTTCGGTGAGGAGATGACGCAGGCCCAGATCGGCGCGGAACTCGGGGTCTCGCAGATGCACGTGTCCCGGCTGCTCGCCCGTATCGTCAAGCGGCTGCGGGCGGGGATGTCAGTGGAGGCCTGACCCGCTCGAATCGGCCACACACCGACGGAGTGTGGCCCAAGACGATGTGAACGACGCCCGGCGGCAGATCGCCGGGCGTCGTTCACATATGCTGCGCAACACCGGCGGGCGGCCCGCCCGGTACCTAGAGAGAGTGAAACGTGGCTGAGATGCGCCTGGGCGCTGCGGCCCGACCTCCCGTCCCAGGGGCCTTCCCGGTCCAGGCGGCGTCCGAGGCGGACGATCGCGACTCCGTGTGGGACGTCGATGGCACCATCCTGCTGGTCGAGGACGACGCCGGCGACGCCCTGCTCGTGGAGGAGATGCTCGCCGACGGCGAGCTGGACCCGACGCTGACCTGGTGCAAGACCCTGTCCGAGGCACTGGCCTTCCTGCGGTCGCACCGCGCCCCCGTCTGCGTACTGCTCGACCTGCACCTGCCCGACGTGCACGGTCTGCGGGCCGTCACCCAGATCGTGGAGACGTCCCCCGACGCCGCGATCGTGGTGCTCACCGGCCTGGCCGAGTCCGACGCGGGGCTCGCCGCAGTGGCGACGGGCGCGCAGGACTACCTGATGAAGGGGTTGCTCGATCCGCAGGCCCTCGCTCGCGCGATCCGGTACGCGCTCCAGCGCAAGCAGGTCGAGCGGGCCGCCTCCGCGCTGCGCGCCAACCAGCTGATGGCGCAGGAGAACGCGCGCCTGGAACGCGGCCTGCTGCCCGTCCCCCTGCTGAACGACGACAGCTTCCAGGCCGTCGCCCGCTACGAGCCGGGCCGGGCCCACGGGCTGCTCAGCGGTGACTTCTACGACGTGGTCCAGACGCCGGACGGCACGGTGTGGGCGGTCATCGGCGACGTGTCGGGCCACGGCGCGGCGGAGGCGGCGCTCGGGGTGTGCCTGCGGGTCGCCTGGCGCACCGCCGTCCTGTGCGGCACCGACCCGCTGGAACAGCTCGGGCTCCTGGAGTCGATCCTGGTCGCCGAGCGCTCCGACCCCCACCTCTTCGCGACCGTCACCTCGCTGGCCTTCACGCCCGGCCGCGACCGCGTCCGCGTCATCCGGGCCGGCCACCCCGGGCTGCTGCTCCGGCACGGCGCTGAGGTCGACTGGGTGGAGCCCGAGGGCGGGATGGCGCTCGGGCTGCTGCCCGGGCACGGCCAGTGGTCGGTCACCGATGTGGAACTCGCGCCCGGCGCCGCACTTGTCCTGTTCACCGACGGCCTCTTCGAGGGGCGCACCGGACCGAACACCCGGCTGGGCGAGGAGGGGCTGCTCGACATGGCGCGGGACCGGGCCCGGCTCGCCGCCCGTCCGTTCGTGGACGCACTCGTGGCGGGCGCCTCGGAGGCGGCGGCCCCGCACGGGGGTCTCGCCGATGACGTCGCCGTCCTGCACCTCGGTTGGAGAAGCACCCCGCATGAGCAGTGAGATAACGGACCCGGGCGCGCAGGCGCCCGGCAGGTGGGCGCGGCTGTCCGTGCAGAACTGGGTCCATCTGATCCTGGGCGCCTTCGTCCTCGTGGTCTGCGCCTGCGTGGTCGCGGGCGGCCTGGTCCTGGCCGGCATCTCGGACCGGACCACCGAGCTGGTGGACCGCATCCAGCCCGCCCGCTCCGCCTCCTTCCAGCTCCAGAACGCGCTGCTGAACCAGGAGACGGGGGTGCGGGGCTACGTGCTGACCGGGGACGACTCGTTCCTGGAGCCGTTCGCCGCCGGCAAGAAGGAGGAGAAGGACCGGCTGGCCCGGGTGCGCTCCGCGATGGGCGGCGAGCAGCCGTACAGCCGCGACCTGGACCGGATCGCCGCCGCCGCCGCGGAGTGGCGCCGGGTGCACGCCGACCCGCTGATCGCCGATGTCCGGCGCGACGGCCCCGGGGCGCGCTCGACCGCCAGGACCGCCGAGAGCAAGGCCGCCTTCGACGAGCTGCGGCAGCTGTACGGGACCCAGCAGGCGCATCTCGACGCCGCCCGGGACCGGGCGCGCGGCGAGCTGGAGGACGCCCGCCACACCCGCGACCAGGTGCTGGCCGCCCTGCTGATCGTGTTCGCGCTCTGCGTGATCGCCCTCAGCGTGCTCCTCCAGCGCACCGTCGGGCGGCCGCTGAACGCGCTCGCCGCGGCGTCCCGGCGGGTCCTCTCCGGCAGCTTCCGCCGGCAGCGGATCGAGGTGCGCGGGCCCTCGGACGTACGGGCGGTGGCCGCCGCGGTCGAGGACATGCGCGGCCGACTGGTGGCGGAGCTGGACGCCGCGCGAGAGCGGGAGGACGTGCTGGCGCAGCAGACCGTGGAGCTGCGCAGGTCCAACTCGGAGCTGGAGCAGTTCGCGTACGTCGCCTCGCACGACCTCCAGGAGCCGCTGCGGAAGGTCGCCTCGTTCTGTCAGCTGCTGGACAAGCGGTACGGGAACGAGCTCGACGGCCGCGGCAAGCAGTACATCGACTTCGCCGTCGACGGGGCCAAGCGCATGCAGGTCCTCATCAACGACCTGCTGACCTTCTCCCGGGTCGGCCGGGTCCACGACAGATGGACGCCCGTCGAGCTCGACCATTCCCTGGACAGGGCGCTGGCCAACCTGGCGATGGTGATCGAGGAGTCGGGGGCCACGGTCGTCCGCGAGGCCCCGCTCCCCTCGGTCACCGGCGACCCCACCACGCTCGCGATGATCTGGCAGAACCTGATCGGGAACGCCGTGAAGTTCCGCCGTGCCGACGAGCCGTGCGTGATCACGGTCGGCTGCGAGCGGGAGGGCGACGACTGGCACTTCACGGTGGCCGACAACGGGATCGGCATCGCGCCGGAGTTCGCGGAGAAGGTCTTCGTGATCTTCCAGCGCCTGCACGCCCGTGACGAGTACGACGGGACGGGCATCGGCCTCGCCCTGTGCCGCAAGATCATCGAGTTCCACGGGGGCCGGATCTGGCTCGACGCCGAGTCCCGTGAGGGGGCGCGGGTCCACTTCTCGCTGCCCGCCGGCCCAGAACCGGAACCCGCCGAAACCCACGACACCGCATCCCCTGCGGAGACCTCCGGAGAGACCACGTGAACACCCCTGTAGAGCCCATCGAGGTCCTTCTCGTCGAGGACGACCCGGGCGACGAGCTGATGACCCGTGAGGCGTTCGAGGACAACAAGATCCGCAACACGCTCCACGTGGCCCGGGACGGCGAGGAGGCGCTCGACTTCCTGTACCGCCGGGGTGCCCACGCCGACGCACCCCGTCCCGACCTGATCCTGCTCGACCTGAACCTGCCGAAGTACGACGGCCGCCAGGTGCTGGAGCAGATCAAGCAGGA
The DNA here is from genome assembly GCF_040679335.1 of Streptomyces sp. NPDC052299. Taxonomy (NCBI): domain Bacteria; kingdom Bacillati; phylum Actinomycetota; class Actinomycetes; order Kitasatosporales; family Streptomycetaceae; genus Streptomyces; species Streptomyces sp. NPDC052299. The sequence continues at coordinate 110,442 of NZ_JBFAUP010000010.1, forward strand.
CCCGGAGCTCGCGCTGATCCCCGTCGTCGTGCTCACGACGTCCTCCGCCGAGGAGGACATCCTGCGCAGCTACAAGCTGCACGCCAACGCCTATGTCACCAAGCCGGTCGACCTGGACCAGTTCATCGCGGCCGTCCGGCAGATCGACGACTTCTTCGTCACCGTGGTGCGGCTTCCCGGTCGCGCGTAATATTCGTCGGCGACGCATGGGAGTGGGATCTCCCGACGCGGGTACACGATCACAAGACAGAGGTCTGCGACCTCCCCGCTGCGCCCTGGCTGGAGCACATGAACGAACAGGCGATCTCCCCGCCGGACGACCCTCGGAGCTGTCCGCCCACGGAGACACTGCACAGCGCCGAGGTGTTCGACGGCGAGCCGGGGTGCATTTCCCAGGCGCGGGCACTGGCAGACCGCTTTCTCGGCCGGCTGGTGTCCGAGTGGATGGCGGTGCTCGGCACGCACACCCGCAACGACCTGATGCTGGCCGTGAGCGAGCTGGTCACCAACGCGGAGCGCTACAGCCACGGCCCGTATCTGCTGGAGCTCGAGGGCACGGCGGAGCGGATCAGCATCACGGTGTACGACAGCAGCAGCGCGCTGCCCGTTTTCTACGCCCCCGACCCGAGCCGCCTGGGCGGCCACGGCATGGAGATCGTGGTGGCCCTGTGCGACCGCGTCACGGCCGAGCGGGTGCCGGTCGGCAAGCGCATCCGGGCCGAGTTCACGCTGAGCAGCTGAGCCGGGGAGCACCTGGTCGGCAGCGCCCCGGCCCCGAGGGCTCAGCTCCCGGCGTCCGGCCGGCCGAACCAGTCGATGCACATGACCAGCGCGTCGTCGAGCGTGTCCGACGCCCGGTACTCGGCCAGTTCCCGCAGGACCGCGCCCGGCACGGCGGCCGCCGACAGCAGCCGGGTGGCGAGGACCGCCCTGGCCAGACCCCGCTCCGCGAACTTCTCGGCGGCCGGTGAGACCGCGTCGTACACCCCGTCGCTGACGAGCAGCAGCCGGTCTCCGGGGCGCACCTGGAGGTGCTGGACGGCGTACTGCGACTCCTCGAACATCCCCAGCGGGAGCTGGGCGTCCAGCGCCACCCTGGTGACCGTGCGGCCGCGCAGGCGCCACAGCTGCGGTGAGCCCGCGTCGACCGCCTCGACCGAGCCCGTGGCCAGGTCGAAGCGGAGCAGCAGGGTCGAGACATGGGCGGCGCCGCGGTGCTGCTCGTAGATGGCCTGGTCGGCCAGGGCCGCCTGGTCCGCGATGCCGATCCCGGCCCTTCTGGCGTTGCGCAGCGCGTTGACGGCGAGGTTGGTGAGCAGGGAGGCGCGGATGCCCTCCCCCATCCCGTTGGTCACGGCGACGCTGAGCTGGTCGCCTTCGGCCGCCCAGTCGAAGTTGTCGCCGTGGATGGCGTAGGCGGGTTCGAGCTGGGCGCCTATGGCGTACTCGGCGGCCACGAACGACCTGGCCGGGAGCAGCTGCCACTGCATCTCGGCGGCGAGGGTGAGGCGGGTGGTGCGCCGGACGCGCTGGTAGTGGTCGGTGTCCCGTTCGGCGACGACGATCTCGTGGCCGAGCAGGTCCGCGACGTGGGTGAGGTCGTCCGTGACCTGCGGGGTGGCGCGCGCGGAGGGGAGCCGGACGGTGAGGATGCCGAGGCGTTCGCCCCGGACGGTGACCGGGAAGTGGTGGTCGGCCGCGTCGTCGGAGCCGGTGCGGCCCTGGTGGGGGCGCTGGCTGCCGAAGGCTCGGCCCTGCGGGCTGTTGTTCAGGGAGAGCGGCCGGCCGGGACCGTCGCCGGCGTCGACCGGGTTGAGCACGGTCATTCCGTAGTCCGCCAGGAGGAGCTGCACCGAGAGCGCCCCGTACGACGTCGCGAGGGTCTCGCGCACCGTCTTCACCAGGGCATACGGCGGCGCCGCGCGTAGCGCTCGTTCGATATCCGTAGGGGCATTCACGCTCTTTCGCCCATTCTTCGGTGGCCAACGGGGGCGGAGCCAGGCTGACAGGAGCACGCTACGGGTGACAGAGTGGAAGAATGCCCCACCGCACCGGACTCCCTCACCGCCCTGAACAGGTGTCCGAGGACGTGTGCGCCGCGTCCGAACTTCTGGAGGTGTTGTGGGGACGTGGCCAGGAGGCCGCCGCCCGGGGAGTTGTCTCCCCTTCCCAGCTTCGCGCGCTCCTGGTCATCGAGCAGCAGGAGGGGAGCAATCTGCGCTCCCTGGGGGAAGCGCTCGGCTCGCGGGCCCCGTCGGTGAGCCGGCTGTGCGACCGGATGGAGGCCATGGGTCTGGTGCAGCGCGACCCGAGCCCGACGAGCCGCCGGGAGGTCGAGCTCCGGCTGACCCTTCAGGGCCGGGAGCTGCTGGAGGAGCACCGCGCGATCCGCACACGGGAACTGACCGCCGTGCTGGAGCGGATGCAGCCTTCCGAGGTGGCGGCTCTGGCCGTGGGGCTCGCCGCCTTCCGCTCGGCGGCATCGCAGCGGCTCACCGGGGAGCGGAGTACCGCCGCCCGGCTTCGCGACGATGTCGCGGACAGCGCCTAGCTTCATGCACGCCCCTGCTTCCGCGTTCCGAAGGCGCCGCTCGGACGGGCGCTCACGTTGATCGTTCGGTACAGATTGTTGCCCCACGAAGAATGTTGTCAAATGGCAACTGTTACTTTTATCGTTGAGCATTCCCGCCGCGAGCAGGGACGGAGCAGAATCGCACTGTCCGTCCGATCGCGGCGCTACCCCCCGCCGCCCAGTGCAACACGAGGTGAACGTGCTTCCACCGCCCAGTGCCGGCCGAGCCATGCAGATCGTCCCACGGCACGAACGTGGGGCGTTGGTGCTCGCGGTAACCGGTGACCTCGACATCGACAACGTGGCGCCCCTCGGCACCGCGCTGGAGAACGCGTCGCGGGAGGGTGCCGGGCCGGTCGTCGTCGACCTCTCGGACGTGAGTTTCGCCGACTCCACGACGGTGAACGTGCTGCTGCAGGGACAGACGGCGCTCGGTCCCCGGCTGCGGCTCGCCGCACCCTCGGTCTTCATGGAGCGGCTGATCTCCGTTCTGGGCCTGGACAGCGCGGTCCCGGTCTTCCCGAGCGTCGCCGAGGCGATCGACCCGCCGCTGCCCGCGTAGGCGGAGGCAAACGCCGAGCGCCCTTCTCCCCGCCGGCGGGGAGAAGGGCGCTCGGCCGTGTGGCGGCCCGGTCAGTCCAGGGCGGGCGGGGCGTCCTCGGGCGAGGTCCCCCACGCCGACGGCTCGTCGCCCACCGTGAAGGAGAGCGAGCGGGCCGAGCGGATGTCGTCCGTGGTCAGGTAGGTACGCGCCTGTGCCGCGCCGTCGAGCCGGGCGGACTGGATGTAGCGGTCGGCGTCCGAGGTGCCGGGGGCGCTGACGGTCAGCGCGCCGCGCGGGTAGTAGCGCCGGTCGAGCTTGATGTCGACGCGTTCGAAGGCGGGCGTGGACAGGCCCCAGGTGTCGGTGCCCGGCTGGACCGGGAAGACGCCGATGGACGAGAGCACCATCCAGGCTGACATGGTGCCGAGGTCGTCGTTGCCGGTCATGCCGGTCGGGCCGTTGGTGAAGAGCGTCAGGGCCGCGTGGACCACGTCGGTCGTCTTCCACGGCTGGCCGGTGGACAGGTAGGTGTACGGGGCGATGAGGTCGGGCTCGTTCTGCGGGTTGTACTTGTCGGCGTTGTAGTAGGCGTACGGGCCGTTCACCCACACCTCGCGGGCGGTCCTCGCCGGGTCGGCGAGGAGCTTGTCGTACGCGAAGAACGAGTCGAGGCGCTGGTTGGCGGCGTCCTTCCCGCCGATCAGGTCGACCATGCCGGGGATGTCCTGCGGGACCATCCACTGGTACTGCCACGACGTGCCCTCGTGGAAGCCCTCGCTCTCCGCCGGGTCGGCCGGGCCGGTGAACGCGCCGGAAGCGTCGCGGGCCCGGAAGAAGCCGGTCGAGGGGTCGAAGATCCGGCGGTAGTTCTGGGCGCGGGCCCCGTAGCGTGCCGCGTCGGCCTCGTGGCCGAGGTCGCGGGCCATCTCGGCGAGCATGCCGTCGGCGAGGGCGTACTCCAGGGTCGCGGAGGCACCGTGGTCGAAGTCGGAGTCACCGGGCTTCGCGTGCGGCCGGCCCTTGATGTAGGGGGCGAAGCCGTCCTTCAGGTACTGGACGTTGGCCTCGCGGCCCACGGGCGCGGAGTCGGTGGGCGGCACCCCGTCCGCGTTCTTCTTCAGGGCGCGGTACGCCTCCTCCTCGTACCCCTTCAGCAGGCCCTGCTGGTAGGCGTTGGTGAGGAAGGGGGTGACCGGGTCGCCGGTCATGATGTTGGTCTCGACCGTGCCGTAGCCCCACTTGGGCAGCCAGCCGCTCTCCGCGTCGATGCGCAGGACAGATATCGCCATGTCGCGGGATTCGCGCGGGGCGAGCAGCGAGAGCAGCTGGGCCTGGGTGCGGTACGTGTCCCAGAGCGACCAGTTCTGGTAGTAGGTGAACGTCCCGTGCGAGTCGACAGCCTTGTGCTTCTTCTGGTCCCAGCCGGTGTAGCGGCCGTCCACGTCGCTGCCCACGTTGGGCGCGAGGAAGGACCGGTAGAGGGAGGAGTAGAAGGTGCGGCGCAGTTCGTCGCTGCCGCCCTGGGCCTTCACGCCTTCGAGGCGGTCCTCCCAGGTGCGTTCGGCGGCGCGCAGCACGCCGTCGAAGTCGTGGCCGCCCTCGGCTCGGAGGTTGAGCGCGGCGCCCTTGGCGTCGACGTAGCTGAGGGCCGTGGTGGCCTCGACGGTGCGGTCCTCGGTGGTGTCGAACCTCAGCCAGGCACCGTTGCGGGCGTCGGTCGCCGTGGACTTCTTCGCACCGCTGACGGTGTCGCCGTTCCAGGTGCCGGAGGTGGTGAAGGGGCGGTCGAAGCGAGTGATCGTGTAGACCGTGTACGGCTTCGTGTCCTGGCAGAAGCCGCTGCCGGTGATGGCGGTCCGCACCGTGCGGTTGTCCAGGATCTCCACGTCGGACGAGAGCGTCCGGTGCAGTGACTGGCCCGCGTTGAGCAGGACGTTGGCCTTGTCCGTGGCGGGGAAGGTGTAGCGCTGGACGCCGGTGCGCCGCGTGGCCGTCAGCTCGGCCTCGATGCCGGTCTTGAGCCCGACCTTGTAGTAGCCGGGGCTCGCCTTCTCGTCGTCGTGGCTGAACTCCGCCGCGTACTTCGCGTAGTCGGTCTCCGTGACGTCGCCGGTGGTGGGCAGTGTCGGCAGGTCGCCGCCGAGCCCGCAGCCGACGCCGGAGAGGTGGACGGAGGAGAAGCCGCGGATGTGGTTCTCGCCGTAGTCGTAACCGGTGTTGTGACCGGTGTCCGGCGAGAGCTGCACCATGCCGAAGGGCACGGAGGCGCCGGGGTAGGTGTTGCCCTCGTTCTGGGTGCCGATGAACGGGTTGACCAGATCGGTCAGCCGGCCGTCGCTCCGGGGTGCGGCCTCGGCCGTGGCCCCGGGGAGGAGGACACCGCCCAGGAGCGCGGCGGCGGCGAGTACGGCCGCCGGGCCGCGCAGTCCCGGTCGTGGGGTCCGATGCATGGTGAGACTCCTTAGGACAACGTTGTCAGAGCGCGATCATTCTTGGATTCCGCCGTGACCGCGTCAAGGGGTCGGACGAACACCTCGCGTGTCGGTCCCGTGAAGGCCACCGCCCGGCAAGATCCTTCTGACGTCCGCCGCCGGGAGGACTACCGTCAAGAGGAGGACACCCGGACCACTGCCGTACTACCAAAGCAGTACGCCGGATCGCCGCCTCAGGGACGACGACGCGGCGGCTGCAAAAGGGGATCGTGGTGTACATGAGTTCCCTTGCGCTGTCCGTGCTCCTGTCGCTGGTCTCCGCGGTCGCCTACGCGGCCGGGGCGATCGTCCAGGAGCGCGTGGCCACGGCCTCCGACGGCCGCTCGCTCGCCCCGCTGCGCAACCGGGTCTGGTGGGCGGCCGTCACGCTCAACGGGCTGGGCGCCGTCCTGCACGTCGTGGCGCTGGCGTACGGCCCGCTGAGCCTCGTGCAGCCGCTGGGGGCGCTCACGATCGTCTTCGCGCTGCCGAAGGCCGCCCTGTTCGTACGCCGCAGGGCCGGGGCCACGGCCTGGCGCGGCGCGGTCATGGCGACGGTCGGTCTGGCCGGGCTGCTCGCGCTGACCGGCAGCTCCGACGCGCACAGCCTGGGGGCGCCGGAGCAGCTGATGCTGGCCCTGGTGACCTTCGGCGCGGTGGCGGCGCTGATCCTGCTCTCGCGGGCGATGCGCCGGCCGATGATGCGGAGCGTGGTGCTGGCCGGGGCGGCGGGCGTCGCGTTCGGCATCGCGTCGGTGTACACGAAGACCGTGGCCATGGAGTGGACGGCGGGCGCCGTGAAGTCCGGGCTGCTGCCCCTGCTGGTGATCGCGGCGCTGGCGGGCTCCGGGCTGCTGCTCTCCCAGGCGGCCTACCGGGGCGCGGGTCTGACGGCGCCGCTGGCCACGGTGACCGTCGTGAACCCGGTGGTGGCCGCGGCGGTGGGAATCACGCTGTTCGGCGAGCAGTTCCGGCACGGGGTCACGGGCACCGTGCTGGCCCTGGTGTGCGGGGCGGTCGCGGCCGGCGGGCTGATCATGCTGACCACGGAACGGATGACCTCGGAGCGGCTGGAGGCGCAGGCGCCGACGGCCGCCCTGGACGCCGGACCGGCCACCGTCCCCGCCCCGGGCGGGCCTCCCCCGGTGGACGAGGAGGCCGGGGATTTCGCCGGGCCCGCCGGACCACCGGCCCCGGCGGGCACCCCTCCCCGCACGGTGGAGCCGGTTCCGGCCGCCGGGGCCGGTCCAGGGGCGGCGGGTCCTCGGACGCCCCGCCCGGCGCTGCCCGTACGGATGCCGCTGGAGCGCCTGGGCGGCCGGGTGGAGTTCGGCCCGCCCCCGGGCGCCGCGCGCAGGAGCGCCGGGGAGGCCGGTGACAGCGGCGTTCAGACCTTGACGCCGCCGGCCCTGAGGTAGGCCAGCGGGTCGATGTCGGAGCCGTACTCGGGGCCGGTGCGGACCTCGAAGTGCAGGTGCGGCCCCGTGACGTTGCCGGTGGCGCCGGAGCGGGCGATCCGCTGGCCGCCGCCGACGTGCTGCCCGCCGCGCACGAGCAGCGACGACAGGTGCGCGTACTGGCTGTACTTGCCGTCACCGTGCCGGATGACCACCTGGTAGCCGTACGGCCCCGCCCAGCCCGCCGAGACGACGGTGCCCGCCGCCATCGCCTTCACGGAGGTGCCGGTGGGGACGGGGAAGTCGACGCCCGTGTGGTAGCCGCTGGACCAGGAACCGGCCTGGTGGTACGGGGTGCCGGTGCGGGCCGCGACGGGGGCGGTGAGCCCGGTGTGCGTCTGCGTCCTGTGGGTCTCGGTCCTGTGCGGCTGGGTCTTCTTCGGCTGCGGCTTGGTCTGCTGCTTCTGCTGCGGCTCGGCCTTCCGGGCGGGCTTCTGAACGGGCTTCGGCGTCGCCTTGGGCGCTGTCTTCGGGGCCGTCTTGGATGCCGTTTTCGGCTTCGCCTTCGGGGCCGTCCGGGGCGTTCCGGTGAGCGTCAGGCGCTGGCCGGGGAAGATGAGGTCCGGGTCGTCGCCGACGACCGTGCGGTTCGCCGCGTAGAGGCGCTGCCAGCCGCCCTGGAGGTGCTGGTCGTCCGCGATCCCGGAGAGCGAGTCGCCGGGGGTCACGGTGTACGACTCGCGCTTGCCCGGCACCGTGGTCGGCGTGGCCGGGGGTGTGGCCTTCTTGGCCTGCGCGGGGCGGGACGACAAGGACGCGTTGTCGGGCTTCTTCGGCGTCGCGACGCTCGCCCTGCGCTCGCTCTGCGGGCTGACGTCGGGCGTGGCGCCGCCCGCGGTCAGGCCCGCCTTCCCGGAGCAGACCGGCCAGGCGCCGGGTCCCTGGCCCTCCAGGACCTTCTCCGCGATGGCGATCTGCTGGTCCCTGGTGGCCAGGTCGGCGCGCGCCGCGTAGACCGTGCCGCCGTACGCCGCCCAGGTGGAACGGGTGAACTGGAGGCCGCCGAAGTAGCCGTTGCCGCTGTTGATGTGCCAGTTGCCGGTGGACTCGCAGGCGGCGACCTTCTCCCAGACGTCCGTGGACGCGGCTCCCGCCGAGGCGGCGGTGAGGAGTGGGAGGGCGAGGCCGGCGCCTCCTGCCGTGACGGTGAGCGAAGCCCTGTTGATGCGGCTCGGCTGGTATCTGCGGTGCCGTCCGTTCGCGGCCATGACTTGGCTCCCCCACTGGCTGTAGGACACGTCGCAAGCGGTCAACTTATGTGCAGACAACGGGTGATGACAAGACCACGGTCAGTTTCGGCCATCCCTGGAAGCCGGGGTCGCCGGCCCGTCAGCGGAGGGCGAAGGTCAGCGGCGATCCGGTGCCCAGGGAGCGCTCCGACGCACCGACGGCCTTGCCGTTGACCCGGGCCGTGAGCGTGAGCAGGCGGTCCTTTCCGTCGAGGTCCCCCGTTCCGGCGAACCTGAGCCGGATCTTGCGCCCGGAGCCCGCGGGGAGCTCGCCCAGCGGCAGTGTCAACGTCTCGGCGAGCAGGGTGCCGTCGTCCGGTGCCGACACGTCCTTCCAGCGGCCGCCGTCGTACCACTGGACGCGCAGCCGGGTGGTCACGGAGTGGCGCCGCGAGCCGGAGCATGCGACTCCTTCGAGCGGGCTGTCCGGCCCCGCCTCGCAGGCGCCGAATTCGGCCTGGACCTGGGCCTGCGGGTAGCCGCTGCGGGAGTGGTTGACGGCGGTGTACGTCACCTCCGTCCAGCGCCCGGGCCCCAGCGCCGCGGGCTCGTCCACGGTGGCGCGGCGGAGCGACAGGGTGGCCGGCCGCACGGTCCCGTGTCCGCGCGCGAGTGTCCGGGAGCCGTCGGACAGGGTGACGTCCACCGGGAGTTCGTCGCCCTCGACCCGGGGCCCGGCGTGCGGGGTGAGGCCCAGGAAGCCGAGCAGGCCGCCCTTCGGCAGGTTCGTCCGGAACTCCCCCGCCCAGCCCCGCCCGTCCCGGTCGGCGGTCAGCGCGACGTCCTCCCAGCCCGCGCCGGACCTCTCCTCCAGGTCCGGAAGGGGGTCACCGGTCCGGGCGGCTCCGATGTGCACGCGCACGACGACTCCGGGGCGGGTGCGGCCCGTGTTGGAGAGGTGCAGCGCCAGCCCGAGGCGGGTGTCCCCCCGCTTGCCGACGGTCTCCAGCTCGACCGACACCGGCGGCGGGGCGGACGCGCTCGGCTCCGGACCGGGACCGCCGCTGCCGCCGCCGCACGCCGCCAGGAGCACGACGAGGGCGAGGACGCCCGTGACGCGTATGGCTCTCATGTTTCCCCCCAGAACGAGGACCGGGGGCATCGTAGGCCCCGCCCCTGGGCCGCGGCCACGAACAGCCCTGCCCCGGGCGCCCATTGACATGGTCGACGGCGAGCGGGGACGCTGGACCCGACAGCTGGGAGAGCACTCTCCGAGATCCGTGGGAGCGCGGTGCGCGAAGGAGCATGGCCGCCATGACGGACGAAGAGACCGAACCGCTGCTCGACAAGCTGGACGCGGCACAGAAGGTCCGTCTGCTCACCGGCGCCAGCACCTGGCGCACCTGCGCCGAACCGGCCGCCGGGCTGCGCGCGCTCACCCTCTCGGACGGCCCGGCCGGCGTCCGGGGCGAGACCTGGGACGAACGCGAGACCTCGCTCGTCCTCCCCTCCCCCACCGCGCTCGCCGCCTCCTGGGACGAGGGACTGCTGACGGACCTCGGCGCGCTGCTCGCCTCCGAGGCCCGGCGCAAGGGCGTCGACGTGCTCCTGGCCCCCACCCTCAATCTGCACCGTTCCCCGCTGGGCGGCCGGCACTTCGAGTGCTTCTCCGAGGACCCGCTGCTCACCGGCCGCACCGGCGCGGCGCTGATCCGGGGCATCCAGTCGGGCGGGGTGGCCGCCACCGCCAAGCACTTCGTCGGAAACGACGCGGAGACGGACCGGCTGACCGTCGATGTTCGCATGAATGAACGCACCCTGCACGAGGTGTATCTCGCCCCGTTCGAGGAGGCCGTCGCGGCCGGGGTCTGGGCGGTCATGTCCGCGTACAACAAGGTGGACGGCGTCACCATGTCCGCCTCACCGCTCCTGGCGCATCCCCTCAAGGACGACTGGGGTTTCGACGGGCTCGTGGTCTCCGACTGGGGCGGCGTGCGGACCCTCCTCGACTCGGCCCGCTCCGGCCAGGACCTGGCGATGCCGGGCCCCGAGGGCCCCTGGGCCGCCGGGCTGCTCGCGGCGCTCGAAGAGGGCCGGGTCCCCGCCGAGGCCGTGGACGACAAGGTGCGCAGGCTGCTGGGACTGGCCCGCCGGGTGGGCGCGCTCGGCCCGGACCGCCCGGCGCGCGGGCCCGCGACGCCTCCGGAGGGTGGGCGCGCCCTGCTGCGCCGTGCCGTCTCCGCCGGTGCGGTGCTGCTGCGCAACGAGGGCGGGCTGCTGCCGCTCGACGCGCCGGCGCTGCGGTCCGTGGCCGTGATCGGTCCGCACGCCACGGCCGTACGCATCCAGGGCGGCGGCAGCGCGGAGGTGTTCCCCGAGCACGTGGTGGCCCCGCTGGCCGGGATCGAGCGGGCGCTCGACGGGGTGGCGGCGGTGACGTACCGGCCGGGCCTTCCGCCGTCCCGCAGGCCCGAACCGCTCGGCCGCGACCGGGCCCGCGATCCCCGCGACGGCGAACCCGGCGTGCTGGTGCGGCTGCTCGACGCGGACGGGGCCGAACTGCACGCCGAGCACCGGCTGTCCGGCCGGATCGTGGAGCCGTCGGTGCCCGCGGGGGGCGCGGCGCTGATCGAGATCCGGACGCTCTTCCGGCCCGCCGAGAGCGGCACGTGGACCTGGGCGGTGGGCGGCTGGGGCGACATCTCGCTCTCCGTCGACGGCCACGAGGTGCTGTCCGGGACCTTCCCGCTGGACAGCGACGACCCGACCCGGGTGCACGTCGCCCCGCCGCTGCACACCGCCCGCGCGGAGCTGGCCGCCGGCCGCGAGGTGGAGGTCGTCGCCCGTCGCTCGCTCGCCCCGGGGTCGGGGGTCGCCACGGTCCTCGCCGCCGCCCCGCCCGCGGGTGACGCGGACGCCGCGCTCGCCGAAGCGGTCGCCGCCGCACGCGCGGCCGACGTGGCGGTGGTGGTCGTGGGCACGACCGAGCAGAGCGAGTCCGAGGGCCACGACCGGGAGAGCCTGGACCTGCCGGAGGGCCAGGACGCGCTGGTGCGGGCGGTGGTGCGGGCCAACCCGCGCACCGTCGTGGTGGTCAACGCGGGCGGCCCCGTCGCCCTGCCCTGGCACACCCGGGTCCCCGCGCTGCTGCTCGCCTGGTTCCCGGGCCAGGAGGCCGGGGACGGGCTTGCCGACGTGCTGTTCGGGAACGCCGAGCCGGGCGGCCGGCTGCCGACCACCTGGGCCGCCGCCCAGGCCGACGTACCGGTGCTCGGCACCACGCCCGACGGGGAGGGGCACCTGCACTACGCGGAGGGCCCGCACATCGGCCACCGGGCATGGCTGCGTTCGGGGGCCGCTCCGGCGTACTGGTTCGGCCACGGGCTCGGATACACCGGCTGGGAGTACGAGGAGCTGACGGCCCCGGCACAGGTGGGGGCCGGGGAGCCCTTCGACGTCCGGGTGCGGGTGCGGAACACCGGGCGGCGGCGCGGACGGGAGGTGGTGCAGGTCTACCTGGCGCGGAGCGGTTCCGCCGTCGAGCGCCCGGTGCGCAAGCTCATCGGCTACGCGACGGTCCGGGCGGACCCCGGGGAGAGCGTGGTCGCGGTGGTCCGGGTGGACGGGCGGGCGCTGGCCCACTGGTCGCCCGGAGGGCACGGCTGGGAGACGGAGGCGGGTGCGTTCACGCTGCTCGGAGGCCGTTCGGCCGGCGATCTGCCGCTCGCCGGGCGGATCGTGGCACGGCGGGGCGCGGACCCGGCCGGGAAAGGATCCGGTAACGGTTCGGAGCACGATGGAGAGCGCTCTCCGCTGATGCTATAAATGCGCTCATGACGGATGATCTGCGACCGGCCGGAACACCCACCCTTGAGGACGTGGCGAGGGCGGCCGGTGTTTCCCGCGCCACCGTCTCCCGGGTGATCAACGGCGTACGGAATGTCGACCCGGTGATCCAGGAGGCGGTGCGCCGCGCGGTCGCCTCCACCGGCTACACGCCCAATCGCGCGGCGCGCTCGCTGGTGACCCGGCGCACCGACGCCATCGCACTGGTGGTGTCCGGCGCGGGCGTCGAGCCGGAGACGGAGGAGGACACGCCGGGGGACGAGGCCGACGGGGGCGAGGGGGCCTCGTTCACCGGTCAGGTCTTCGCCGACCCGTTCTTCGGCCGGGTGGTGACCGGGGTGGTCAACTACCTGCGCCCGCGCGGGATGCACCCGGTCCTGATGTTCGCCGAGACGTCACGGGCGCGGGAGGACGTGGTGGCGTTCCTGCGCCAGGGCAGCGCGGACGGCGCGCTGGTGGTCTCGACCCACGCGGAGGACCCGCTGCCGGGCATGCTGACGGACGCGGGGCTGCCCGCCGTGCTCTACGCGCGCCCGGCGCGGGCGGCCCGGATCAGCTATGTCGACGTCGCCCATCAGGACGGCGCGCGGCTGGCCGCCGAGCATCTGCTGGCCCGGGGGTGCCGCCGGATCGCGACCATCACCGGACCGCTCGACGTGCCCGCGGTGCAGGAGCGGCTGGCCGGTTTCCGGGACGCGATGACGCACCACGGGCACCCCTACATCGCCATCGCCGAGGGCCGGTTCACACAGGAGAGCGGCGAGACCGCGATGGAGCGTCTGCTCGCCGAACACCCGGACCTGGACGGGGTGTTCGCGGCCAACGACCTGATGGCCACGGGCGCCTGCCACGTCCTGCGGGAGCGCGGCAAGCGGGTCCCGGAGGACGTCGCGGTGATCGGCTTCGACGACAGCAGCGCGGCCCTGGCCTGCCGCCCGCCGCTGACCACGGTCCGCCAGCCGGTCGAGGCGATGGCCGCCGAGATGGCCCGGCTGCTGATCGAGCGACTGGGCAAGCCGGAGGGCGCCGCGACGTCCGTGATCTTCGAGCCGTCGCTGGTGGTGCGGGACTCGGCGTAGGCCCCGGGTCCACGGCGGCGCGGGGCCCGCGGTCCGCCGGACAGCCCCCGTCACCCCGTCCGGGGCCGCTCCCTGCCGCGGACCGCGTCCGCCGGGGTCCGGAGCGCCGCCGGTGCCGTGGGGCCGGGGCGGGTCGCCGGTGAGGGGCGGCCGCCGCCGCGCGCCAGGAAGTCCGCCAGGGGCAGGGTCGCCGCGCCGACCGTGACCGCGTCCGGGCCGAGGCGGCCCATCTCGATGGTGGTCCGGGCCGCGGCGTGCTTCAGCGCGTACTCCTGGGCGTACCGCCGGATGTCGGGCAGCAGGTGCGGGCCGATGAGGAGACCGGCCCAGCCGCCGAGCAGGATGCGCTCGGGCAGGAAGAGGTTGATCAGGTCGCCCAGCGCGGCGCCCAGGCACTCGGCGGTCTCGTCGAGCAGCGCGACCGCCACCGGGTCGGGCTCCACGCCGGGGGGCGGGTAGGCGGCGCCGAGGAGCGCGGCGAGCGCGGTCTCGTCGTCGGCGTCGGCGGGCAGCGGGCCGCCCGCCTCGTGCCAGCGCTCGCGCATCGCCTCGGCACCCGCGTACGCCTCCAGGCAGCCGATCGAGCCGCAGCGGCACCGCCGGCCGCGCAGCTGCACGGTGCTGTGGCCCCACTCCAGGGCCTGGCTGCTGCGGTCCTCGTCCAGGAGCCCGCCGTGGTTGACGCAGGCGCCGACGCCGGAACCGATGAGGGCTATCGCGGAGGCTCCCGCGCCCCGCCCGCCGCCGAACCACATCTCGGCCTGGCCGAGCGTCTTGGCGCCGTTGTCGATGAAGAACGGGACCTCGGCCGGCACCCGCACGGCGTCCCGGAGCAGCCGCTCGAAGGGGACGGCGCTCCAGTCGATGGTCTGGCCGTGGACGACGGAGCCCACGTCGCCGACGGAGCCGTCCGGCGCGTGGCGCTCGATGATGCCGGGGACGCCGATCCCGATGCCGAGCAGCCGGTGCGGGTCGGCACCGGCGTCCCGCAGCACGTCGGCGACGCCGCTGCGGACATGGCCGACGATGCGGTCCACGTCGTAGCCGTGCTGGGCGAGCAGCCGCTCGGTGCGGGCGAGCTCGGTCAGGGAGAGGTCGAACAGCTCCACCCTGATCCGGGTCTCACCGATGTCGATGCCGATCAGGAGACCGCCGCCGGGGGCGACGCGCAGCAGCGTGCGGGGGCGGCCGCCGTCGGAGTCCACGACCCCGGCCTCCTCCAGGAGGTTCTCCGCGGAGAGCTCCGCGACGACGTTGCTGATGGAACCCGAACTGAGCCCGGTCGCGGGACCGAGCTCCTGGCGGCTCAGCGGGCCGTCGAAATACAACCGTTGCAATACCCGCGACCGGTTGCCGCGTCGCAGGTCACGCACGGTCCGTCTGTTGCGCTCAGCCATGTGGCTCCTTCCCTGGCGGAAACATACCGCGACCCCGGGACTTGACGCGACCTTCCCTCAGCTCTTAAATCACGTCATAAATTAAGCCCTGAAGGTCGTTCGGATCTCGAACACAGCCTTCCTCCCCGGAAAGGGGCCATCCCGCATGCGCACCATCAGAGCCGCGGCAGCCGTCACCCTCGCGATCTCCATAGCCGCCGGTGTCACCGGCTGCGGAGGCGGTACGTCCTCGGGCGGCAGCAACGATTCACCGAAGACCCTCACGTACTGGGCCTCCAACCAGGGACCCAGCATCGAGGCCGACAAGAAGATCCTCACTCCCGAGCTGAAGAAGTTCGAGGAGCAGACCGGCATCAAGGTCAAGCTGGAGGTCGTGCCGTGGGCCGACCTGCTCAACCGGATCCTCGCCGCCACCACGTCCGGTCAGGGCCCGGACGTCCTCAACATCGGCAACACCTGGTCGGCCTCGCTCCAGGCGACCGGCGCGCTGCTCCCGTGGAACAAGGAGAACTTCGACGCGATCGGCGGCCGTGACCGGTTCGTCGACTCGGCGGTCGCCTCGGCCGGGGCGGAGGGCAAGGACCCCGCGGCGGTCCCGCTGTACTCACTCGCGTACGCCCTCTACTACAACAAGAAGAGCTTCGCCGACGCCGGGATCGAGAAGCCCCCGGCCACCTGGGACGAGCTGGTCGCGGACGCCAAGAAGCTCACCAAGGACGGCAAGTGGGGGCTGGGCGCCGAGGGCTCCAACCTCTCCAACAACATCCACCAGACGTTCGTCCTGGGCCGGCAGCACGGCGCCGACTTCTTCGACGCCGAGGGCAAGCCCACCTTCACCTCGGACGGCGCGGTCGCGGCCGTGAAGCAGTACATCGACTTCATGGCCAAGGACAAGATCATCGCTCCGGGGAACGCGGAGTACGCCCAGAACCAGTCCCTCACCGACTTCGCCAAGGGCAAGACCGCGATGGTGCTCTGGCAGGCCGCCGCCTCCACCTTCGCCTCGCAGGGCATGAAGCCCGAGGACTGGGGCGCGGCCCCCGTCCCCGTCGCCTCCGGCACGCCCGGCCAGGGCAAGAACACCAACTCCATGGTCGCCGGCATCAACATGGCGGTGTTCAAGAACACCAAGAACCTCGACGGCGCCAAGAAGTTCGTCAAGTTCATGACGAGCGACGACGAGCAGAAGCTGCTCAACAAGACCTACGGGTCGATCCCGCCGGTCAAGACCGCCCAGGCGGACGAGGCGTTCTCGGCGCCCGACCTCGCGGTCCTGCGCGACACGCTGGCCAAGAGCGCGGCCCCGCTGCCGCAGGTCCCCAACGAGTCGCAGTTCGAGACCGCCGTCGGCACCGCGGTCAAGGAGCTGTGGGCCGACGCGGCGGCCGGCCGCCCCGTGACCACCGAATCCGTCAAGGCGCGCCTGGAAAAGGCCCAGCAGACGATGCAGCAGTAAGGCAATCTCCATGACCGCCACCGTGACCACCGACAGCCTGACGGAAAAGTCGGACAGGGTGACGAGCCGGGGCAGCGGGGGTGCGCGCAGGAGACTGCCGCGCATCCCCGACCGGATCCGCCAGGGCGGACTGCCCTATCTCCTGCTCCTGCCGGCCGTCCTGCTCGAACTCCTCGTCCACGTGATCCCGATGATCATCGGGATCGTGATGAGCTTCCGCCAGTTCACGCAGTTCTACATCAACAACTGGGGCGGGGCGCCCTGGAGTGGCTTCGACAACTACAAGATCGCCGTCGACGTCAACGCCCCGATCGGCGAGGCACTGCTCCACTCGTTCTTCGTCACCTGTGTCTTCACGTTCTTCGCCGTCGGCCTGGCGTGGCTGTTCGGGGTCGCGGCGGCGATCATGCTGCAGGAGAACTTCCGCGGCAGGGGCTTCCTGCGGGCGGTCTTCCTCGTCCCGTACGCCCTGCCGGTCTACGCGGCCGTGATCACCTGGGCCTTCATGTTCCAGCGCGACAACGGCCTGGTCAACCACGTGCTCCACGACCAGCTCGGGATCACCGACCAGCCGTCGTTCTGGCTGATCGGCGACAACAGCATCTACGCCCTGATCATCGTCTCGGTCTGGAAGGGCTGGCCCTTCGCCTTCCTGATCGTGATGGCCGGGCTCCAGAACATCCCGCGCGAGCTGTACGAGGCCGCCTCGATCGACGGCGCCGGCATCTGGCAGCAGATCCGCAAGATCACGCTGCCCTCGCTGCGCCCGGTCAACCAGGTCCTGGTGCTCGTCCTGTTCCTGTGGACGTTCAACGACTTCAACACCCCGTACGTGCTGTTCGGGAAGGCGGCACCCGAGAACGCGGACCTCATCTCGATCCACATCTACCAGTCCTCGTTCGTCACCTGGAACTTCGGCACCGGCTCCGCGATGTCCGTGCTGCTCCTGCTGTTCCTGCTGGTCGTGACGGCCGTCTACCTGTTCATCACCTCACGCGGAAGGAAGGGTGCCGATGCCTAGCCCTGCCCAGCCGTCCGTGCTGCCCGTGAAGACGACGGGGCGCTCGCGCCCGCGCTCCCCGATGGCCGCTCCGCAGTCCTTCGTCTGGGTCCGCCGGATCATCCTGACCTTCCTGACCGTCTTCGCGCTGCTGCCCGTCTACGTGATGATCAGCAGCTCGCTCAAGCCCCTCCAGGACGTCTCCGGGAAGTTCCACTGGATTCCGTCCGGGCTGACGGTCAAGCCCTACTTCGACATCTGGAAGACTGTCCCGCTGGCCCGCTACTTCGTGAACTCGCTGATCGTGGCGGGAGCCGCGACGGTCCTCTCGGTGATCATCGCGGTGTTCTCGGCGTACGCGGTCAGCCGCTACCGGTTCCGCGGCAAGCGCGTCTTCACCGTCACGGTGCTCTCCACGCAGATGTTCCCCGGCATCCTCTTCCTGCTGCCGCTGTTCCTGATCTTCGTGAACATCGGCAACAGCACGGGCGTCGCCCTGTACGGCTCGCGCGGCGGTCTGATCCTCACGTACCTGACGTTCTCGCTGCCGTTCTCCATCTGGATGCTCATCGGCTACTTCGACTCGATCCCCCGGGATCTGGACGAGGCCGCGCTCGTCGACGGCTGCGGGCCGATCCGCGCCCTGTTCCAGGTCGTGGTGCCGGCCGCGGTGCCGGGCATCGTGGCCGTCGCCGTGTACGCCTTCATGACGGCCTGGGGCGAGGTCCTCTTCGCGTCCGTCATGACCAACGACACCACCCGCACCCTGGCCGTCGGCCTCCAGGGCTACGCCACCCAGAACGACGTGTACTGGAACCAGGTCATGGCGGCCTCGCTGGTCGTCAGCGTGCCGATCGTCGCCGGCTTCCTGCTCCTGCAGCGCTATCTGGTGGCCGGCCTGACCGCGGGAGCCGTCAAGTGACCGCTCAGGAAAGGAAGTCCGTGAACGACCTCAGCGCCCTGCCGGCCGGCTTCACCTGGGGCGTCGCCACCGCCGCGTACCAGATCGAGGGGGCCGTGGCCGAGGACGGCCGTGCCCCCTCCATCTGGGACACGTTCTCGCACACCCCGGGCAAGGTGGCCGGCGGCGACACCGGCGACGTGGCCTGCGACCACTACCACCGGGTCCCGGAGGACATCGGCCTGATCAAGGAGGTGGGCGCGAACGCGTACCGCTTCTCGCTCGCCTGGCCGCGCATCGTGCCCGGCGGCGACGGACCGGTCAACGCGGCCGGCCTCGACTTCTACGACCGGCTGGTGGACGGGCTGCTCGATGCCGGGGTCACCCCGTTCGCCACGCTCTACCACTGGGACCTGCCCCAGGCCCTCCAGGACCGGGGCGGCTGGACCGTACGGGAGACCGCGGAGCACTTCGCCGCGTACGCCTCGGTCGTCGTGGAACGCCTCGGGGACCGGGTCAAGGACTGGGCGACCCTCAACGAGCCCCTGTGCTCGGCGTGGATCGGCCACCTGGAGGGCACCATGGCACCGGGTCTCACCGACCTGACCGCCGCCGTCCGGGCCTCCTACCACCTGCACCTGGGCCACGGCCTCGCGGTCCGGGCGATCCGGAGCGTCTCCCCCGACGCCCGGGTCGGCATCGTCAACAACCTCAGCCCCGTGGAGGCGGCCACCGACCGCGAGGCGGACCGGGCGGCGGCGGTGCGCGGCGACGGACACGTCAACCGCTGGTGGCTCGACCCGATCCTCGGGCGCGGCTACCCACAGGACATGGTGGACCTGTACGCAGTCGAACTCCCCGTCCAGGAAGGCGACATGGAGCTCATCTCCGCGCCGCTGGACTGGCTGGGCGTCAACTACTACTTCCGCCAGGTCGTCACCGCCGACCCGACCGGCCCGGTCCCGCACGCCAAGCAGGTCTACCTGCCCGGGTCGCGCCACACCCACATGGACTGGGAGGTGCACGCCCAGGGCCTGGAGCAACTGCTCCTGCGCCTGACCGAGGAGTACGGCGTCGAGCGCATCTACGTCACGGAGAACGGCTCGGCCTACCAGGACGTCGTACTTCCCGACGGGTCCGTACACGACCCCGAGCGCACCCAGTTCCTGGAGGAACACCTCGCGGCCTGCGCCCGCGCGGTCCGCAAGGGCGCCCCGCTCGCCGGCTACTTCGCCTGGTCGCTCCTCGACAACTTCGAGTGGGCCTACGGCTACGACAAGCGGTTCGGCCTCGTCCACGTCGATTACGTGACGCAACGCCGCACGGTCAAGACGAGCGGACGCCGCTACGCGGAACTGATCCGCGAAGCGACAACTCCGCGCTCCCGCAAGGCCGCCTGACCCGGCTGCGCCCCCTACGGCCCCCGGCCGCGACGGACCACCACCGCCGCCGCCGGGGGTTTCGCGGTGCGCTGCGCGACCACCGGGGCGGGCGCCGACCGATGCGGGCCGTTCGTTAGCATCCTGTCGCATGACGGGGCGGGGATTGCGGCTGGGTTGCGTGGCGGTACTGGCGGCGATGTGCGCTTCCGGCCCAGGGCGCCCCGACGTCGTGCGCACGGCGTCCGACCTGGGGCGGCTGCCGGCCGACCGCTACACGTACACCGCCCAGGACTACCAACGGTCGCAGCAGGCGGCGGCGTTGCTGGTGCGCCAGTGCATGGCGGACCGCGGCCACGCGGACTTCCCCCTCGACCCTCGCAGCCCCAGCGATCCGATCGCCCTCACGGCCGTCTCCACCGACTA
The DNA here is from genome assembly GCF_040679335.1 of Streptomyces sp. NPDC052299. Lineage (NCBI taxonomy): Bacteria > Bacillati > Actinomycetota > Actinomycetes > Kitasatosporales > Streptomycetaceae > Streptomyces > Streptomyces sp. NPDC052299. The sequence continues at coordinate 130,139 of NZ_JBFAUP010000010.1, forward strand.
CGGCGCCCTGGACCTGGCCGCCGCCCGCCGTTGGGGATACGGCTGGGACCCGGCGAAGTCGCGGGCGCACCGGCCGACGGGCCGCCGGATGAGCGACGCCGAGTATCCGGACTACCTCACCTGCCGGACGCAGTCGGAGCAGCGGCTGATGCGGGGCATCGATGTGCAGCGGGACTGGCTCTACGCGGGCACCCGGGAGATCGAGATCGCCGCAGTGGTAAAGCGCGATCCGGGCCTCCGCGCGGCCTGGGAGGCGTGGGGCGACTGCATGGCCGACCGGGGGTTCACGCGCTATGCCGACCCGGTCGAGGCGTACTCGGACGCCGCCTGGCAGCGGGACAGCGACGGCAATACGAGGCACACCCGGCGGGAGCGTGACACCGCCGTCGCGGACGTCACCTGCAAGCGCCGCCACCACACGGCCGAGATCTGGCACACCACACGGGCGCGGGAACAGGCCGTCGACATCACGCGGCACCGGGCCCGCTACACCGCCGGTCTGGAGGCGCTGCACACGTATCGGGCGACGGTCACCGAGGTGATGCGCGAGCTCGGAAGCGAGGGCTGAGCAGCGGGAAGACCGCGCGGTGACGTAGCCGGCCGGCGCAACGCATACGAGAGCAGTGATGTCCCAGGGCACACGGTGCGCGTGATCATCCGGCCGAAGTGAGACCGTCCCAGCCGATTTCGAGGAGTTCGAAGGCGCGGGTGATCACTTGGCGGGGGTCGTCGTGGCCCCGCGCCGCGCGGGGTGCTTCGAGGGCGAAATGGGCCAGGGCGAGGCAGGCGGGGTCGTCGGCCGGCCGGCCGCTCTCCTCGGCGATGACGGCGGCGAGCGCGTCGGTGTGGCGCAGCCACATGGCCTGGACGTAGTCGTGCAGGGCCGGCGTGCTGTTCACCAGGTCGAAGAACGCGGTGAAGCGGGCGTCGCTGTCGGCCGCCGCCATGCGGTGATGCAGCGCGTGCTCGCGCAGTGCCTCGGGAATCGACCGGCCCTCGGGGCGTTGGCGGACGGCGTCGAGCAGACGGGTCTCCTGGTCGCTGTCCTCGTCGAAGACGAGGGCCTCCTTGACCGGGAAGTGCTTGAAGAGCGTGGTGGTGGAGACGTCGGCGGCCTCCGCGATCTCGCGGATGCCCACGTCGTCGTAGCCGCGCTCCAGGAACAGGCGCAGGGCGGCGTCGGCGATGGCCTGCCGGGTGGCCGCCTTCTTGCGCTCGCGGCGCCCCATCGGTGCGGGCCCGGAATGGGTGTCGGTCATGGCGACAACCTTACCTCTCGGTTGACCAACTTCAAAAGTTGAGCAGTTGCACTTAGTGAGTCGGTGTGCTCTTCTGGAGCGGCGGGCGCCCCCTCACCGAGTCGCCCACGCCCCTGTTTCCACAGCGCCGCGACCCGGTGCGCGCTTGCCTTCCTGGCCGCCCACTCCTTCTGCCGGCACCCCCGAAGACCTCGACGGCTCCGCCGCGCCCTGTCCACCACCCCTGAGGAGCACCACCATGAACACCACCCCCACACCCCGCATAGCGATCATCGGCGCCGGGCCCGGCGGTCTGACCTGCGCACGAATCCTCCAGCGCCACGGCATCGCCGTCACCGTCTACGACCACGAGACCGGCCCCGACGCCCGTGACCAGGGCGGCACCCTGGACCTGCACGAGGACAACGGCCAGATTGCCCTGCGGGAAGCCGGACTCCTCGACGACTTCTTCCGCCTCTCGCGCCCCGAGGGCCAGGAGATGCGTCAGCTGGACCCGGCCGGCACGATCCTCTTCCACCACGTCCCCGAGGCGGGCGAACGCTTCAAGCCCGAGATCGACCGCGGTGACCTGCGCGACCTCCTCCTCGGCTCGCTCGAACCCGGGACCATCCGCTGGGGCCACACCCTGACCGCTGTCGAAGGCCCCGACGAGGGCCCCCGGCAGCTGCGCTTCGACGACGGCTCGACCGCCCCCGCCGATCTCGTCATCGGCGCCGACGGCGCCTGGTCCACCGTCCGCACCGCCGTCTCCCCGGCCCGGCCCGAGTACACCGGCATCAGCTTCCTCGAAGCCTGGTTCCACGACGTCGAGAACAGGCACCCCGCCCTCGCCGAACTCGTCGGCCAGGGCAGCGCCGCCGCGGCCGACGGCGACCGCGGGCTCTTCGCCCAGCGCAACAGCGGCGACCACATCCGCGCCTACATCATCCAGCGGCTCCCGCGCACCTGGATCCGCGACGCGGGTCTCACCCCTCGGGACACCGGCGCCATCCGCGCGTTGCTGCTTGAGCGGTTCCGCGACTGGTCCCCGGCCCTGCGCAGCCTGCTCACCGACAACGACGGCCTCTACGTCGACCGCCCCATCAACGCGCTGCCCGTCCCGCACACCTGGGCCCACAACCCGACCGTCACCCTGCTCGGCGACGCGGCCCACCTCATGCCGCCGCTCGGCGTCGGCGTCAACCTCGCCATGCTCGACGCCGGCGAACTCGCCCTCGCCGTGGTGCGGCACGACACCGTCGCGGACGCCATCCGCGCCTACGAGCAGACCATGCTTCCCCGCTCCAACGAGTGGCAGAAGACCCTCGACCACGGCGCAGAAGAACTCATCTCCACCGAGCTGCCGGACTTCGCCCAGGACGCAACGACTACAGCCTGAAACGGGTGCACACGCCCGCCCACCTAGGGTCTCGCGGAAGGCGTCTGCACGCCCTCCGTCGCCCGCGACCAGTTCGACAGCAGGAAGTGCAGCGCCTCCACCGCCCGTTCCCAGGAGGTCTGCACCGGGCGTGCCGCCTCGAAGCCGCCCTCGGCCTCCAGGTCCGTGAAGCCGTGGAACGTACTGCGCAGCAGGCGTACCGCGTCGGTGAGGTCCGGGTCGGTCAGGCCGTAGGCGCGCAGCATTGCCGAGGTGGTGCGGATCGTGCGGTGGTACGCGGGGGACTCGGCGACGATCGCGGGGTCGACGTGGTAGCGGGTGGCGGCATAGCGGCCGGGGCACTCCAGCGCGAAGGTCCGGTAGGCGTCGGCGAACGCGACCAGCGCGTCCTTCCCGGCCCGGCCGGCCACCGCCGCCTCGATGCGGTCGATGAACTCCTCGGCGGCCAGCAGCGCGACGCGGGTCCGCAGGTCGCCCAGGTTCTTGACGTGGGAGTAGAGGCTCGCGTCCTTGACGCCGAAGCCCCGGGCCAGCGCGGAGATGGTCACCTTGTCGAAGCCGGCCGAGTCCGCAAGATCGGCCGCAGCCGCCACGACCCGTTCGGTCGTGAGCCCCGCGCGCACCATGTCCACCCCTGCCGACGTGTTTCCTAGACCCCTTAGCTTGACGCTCCGCCGAATATACACAGAAGCCCGCGGTGGTCACGGTCATCCGTGACCACCGCGGGCTTCCGTACCGCACCGACAGCGGGGAGTGGGTCGGCACGGCGGCCAGGAACGCCCGGGAGAGCGCTCTCCCATGGCGTTCCCAGTGTCTCGTCGCTGTCGACAGGGTGTCAAGATTCCGCCGCTGGACACGCGGATGCGGGGGCCCCGACCGCGCCGGAGCCCCCGCATCGCACGGATCAGCTGGTGGGGAAGTTGTCCGGGGTGCTGATCCGGGCCTTCAGCAGGGTGCCGGACTCGGTGAGCACACCGCTGCTGCTGTAGTCGCCGCCGTCGCAGGTGCCGGGCTTGAAAGCGGCACTGCTCTCGTTGGCATCCGAGTAGGTCCAGTTCGCGTAGCTGATCTTCAGCTGGTCGAGCAGGTCCAGCCAGGCGGTGGTGCTCGAACGGTCCAGCGTGCCGCCACCGGTGGCGCTGACCGTGCCGAACTCCGTCACGAAGAGCGGGAGTTGAGAGGCAGCCCGACTCACCGTCGCCCGGTAGTTGTCCTTGTGGCTCGCGGCGTAGAAGTGGAACGCGTACATGATGTTGGTGGCGTTGACGGGGCTGTTGACGACCTCGCTCTCGTTGGAGCCGTCCGAGACACCGAGCGACGACCAGCCGCGGGTGCCGACGATGACGACCGCGTCCGGGTCGGCGGCACGGATGACCGGGATGACCTGCTCGGCGTAGTTCTTGATGCCCGCCCAGCTCACGCCGTTGGGCTCGTTGGCGATCTCGTAGATGACGTTCTTCTTGGAGGCGTTACGGGCGGCGACCGACGCGAAGAAGGTCTTGGCCCGCTCCAGGTTGTAGTTCGGGTCGCCCGGTGTGAGCGTGTGGAAGTCGATCAGGGCGTACATGCCACGGGCCTCGGCCATGTCGACCAGGCTGTTGACCTTGCTGGTGAAGCCCGCCGGGTCGGTCTCGTAACCGTCCTCCTGCACATACATGGCGGTGCGCAGCAGGTCCGCCTTCCAGTCGTTCGCCAGCGCGTCCAGCGACGCGTTGTTGTAGCACTGGCTGAACCACTGGAGGCCGTGCGTGCTCATGCCGCGCAGCTGGATCGGGCGGTTGTACTGGTTGCACAGGTTCACGCCGCACACCCGGAGCTGCCCGTTGGTCTCCACCGGGGTGCCGTTGCCCGTGGCGGGCGGCGGATCGTCGTCGCCTCCGCCACCGACGGTGCCCGTGCAGGCGACACCGTTGAGCGTGAAGTCCGTGGGCGCCGGGTTGGCGCCCGAGAAGGAGCCGACGAAGCCCAGGTCCGCCGAGCCGCCGGTGGCCAGGGTGCGGTTCCAGTCGACGGGGGCGGCGGTGACCGTGGAGCCGGACTGCGACCAGGTGGCGTTCCAGCCCTGGACCACCTTCTGACCCGAGCCGGGCAGGGTGAACTTGAGCTGCCAGCCACTGACCGAGTCACCCAGGTTGGTGACCTTCACCCCGCCCTGGAAGCCGCCCTCCCACTGACTGGCGACCGTGTACTCCACCTTGCATCCGGTGGCGGCCGCCGCAGGTGGGCCGGCCAGGACCGTCAGGCCCGTGGCCGTGGCACCGGCCGCCAGCAGAGCCAAGAAGCGTTTCACAGCATTTCTCCTCGTCCGAAGGGGAACAACTGAGGAACAACTGGATGGGAGCGCTCCCAGAACCCATCGGCCCGAGACCGTACACGCCGCGGGAGCCCACGCATAGTCATCCGACGCTGTCATGCACAAATAAAGTTGGGAGCGCTCCCAGATCGATGACCCGATCGCGCCGTCAATTGATACGACTCCTTCGGCCGTCCGCCCTCCGGGCCGTAGGATCGGTGGCTCTTGGGGGTGGTCCATGCTGAACAGGGATTCCGGCACGCCGACGCTGGAAGAGGTGGCGGCGCTGGCCGGGGTGGGCCGGGGCACGGTCTCCCGAGTGATCAACAACGCCGCGGGCGTCCGGGAGTCCACCCGCCGCGCCGTGCAGCGCGCCATCGACGAACTCGGCTACGTGCCCAACCTGGCCGCCCGCTCCCTGGCCGGACAGCGCGCCGGTGCCGTCGCCCTGGTGATGACGAAGACGGACTGGCGGCTGTTCGGGGAGCCGTTCTTCTCGGAGATCGTGCGCGCGGTCGGGGACGCCCTCGACGAGCAGGGCGTCCAACTGCTGCTCACCCTCGTCCGGACGGACAGCGAACGGCAGCGGCTCCTGGAGTACGTGCGCGGCGGCCGGGTCGACGGGGTGCTGCTGATGTCGGTGAGCGCCGAGGACCGGCTGCCCGACATGCTCGCGGACGCCGGGGTGCCCACGGTGCTGCTCGGCCGGCGCTCGGGCGACGAGCGGGTGACCTACGTGGACGCCGACAACGTTGGCGGCGCGCGGGACGCCGTCGGCCACTTGGTGCGCGGCGGGCGCAGGACCATCGCCGCGATCGCAGGTCCGCCCGAGATGTACGTCGCCCAGTGCCGGCTGCGCGGCTACCGCGAGGCCCTGCGCGAGGCGGGCTGCGCCGAGCCGCCGTCCCTGGTCGCCCAGGGCGACTTCACCGAGGCCAGCGGGCGGCGGGCGATGGCCCGTCTGATGGAGCGGCATCCGGAGGTGGACGCGGTGTTCGCCGCGTCGGACAGCATGGCGGCCGGGGCGCTGGCCGCGCTGCACGCGGCGGGGCGGCGGGTACCCGAGGACGTGGCGGTGGTCGGCTTCGACGACTTCGAGCTCGCCGAGCAGACCGACCCGCCGCTCACGACGGTCCGGCAGCCGATGGAGGAGATCGGCCGGGCGATGGTGCGGCTGCTGCTGGAGGAGATGAGCCGGCCCAGGGTCGCGTGGCACCACGTGATCCTGCGTACGCGATTGATGGTGCGTCAATCCGGTTGATCCACAAGGCCGTTGATCGTCGCTGCTAGAAGGGTGCGCCGACCGGGGCTCGTTTCGGCCGATGCCGTCCGCAGGGTTGTCAGGGACACGACCGTGTCCTACAGTCCCCTACCAACGAACACATGGGAGCGCTCCCACATTCACACGCCCCCGCACCCCTCCGCGGCCCGCCCGCCTCCGCACCCCCACAACCCCCGCACCCGCACCCGCACCCGCACCCGCACCCGCACCCGCACCCGCAGAAGGAGACACCATGGCTCGACGCAGAACACAACTCGCCTCCCTGGCGGCGGTGCTGGCGACACTGCTCGGCGGCATCGCCTTCACCCTGCTGGGCCAGGGCAGCGCACAGGCCCACGGCGTCACCATGTCACCCGGCTCGCGCACCTATCTCTGCTGGCTGGACGCGAAGACGAGCACCGGTTCGCTGGACCCGACCAACCCCGCGTGCAAGGCCGCGCTCGCGGAGAGCGGTGCGAGCTCCCTGTACAACTGGTTCGCCGTGCTGGACTCCAACGCGGGCGGCCGGGGCGAGGGTTACGTCCCGGACGGCACGCTGTGCAGCGCCGGTGACCGCTCCCCGTACGACTTCACCGGCTACAACGCGCCGCGCGGCGACTGGCCCCGTACGCACCTCACCTCGGGCGCCACGATCGAGGTCGACCACAGCAACTGGGCCGCACACCCGGGTTCGTTCCGGGTGTACGTGTCCAAGCCGGGATACTCCCCCACCTCCGAACTGGGCTGGGACGACCTGGAGTTGATCCAGACCGTGACCAACCCGCCCCAGGTGGGCTCGCCGGGCACCGACGGCGGTCACTACTACTGGGACCTGACCCTCCCCTCGGGCCGCTCGGGTGACGCGGTCATGTTCATCCAGTGGGTGCGCTCGGACAGCCAGGAGAACTTCTTCTCCTGCTCCGACATCGTCTTCGACGGCGGAAACGGCGAGGTGACCGGCATCCGCGGCTCGGGCAGCACCCCCGACCCGGACCCCACCGACCCGACCCCGGACCCGACGGACCCGACGGACCCCACCGACCCGCACACCGGCTGCATGGCCGTCTACAACGTGACCAACTCCTGGAGCGGCGGCTTCCAGGGCTCCGTCGAGGTCATGAACCACAACACGACGGCGCTCGACGGCTGGGCCGTGCAGTGGAAGCCCGGTACGGGCACCAAGGTCAGCAGTGTGTGGAGCGGGGTGCTCAGCACCGGGTCCGACGGCACGCTGACGGTGAAGAACGCCGACTACAACCGGTCGATCCCGCCGGACGGCAGCGTCACCTTCGGCTTCACGGCGACCTCGACGGGCAATGACTTCCCCGTCGGCTCGATCGGCTGCGTCAGCCCGTAACCCCTGACGCGCAAGGAAGGCGGCGGTTCCCGGGCCTCCCGGGAACCGCCGCCTTCTTGCCGCGGCCTTGACCCAAGACCGTCCCGCCGCTCTCCGACGGGCCCCGGATCGGCGGGTACGGTGGACTCTGTCCGATCATGTTCCGCCGGACGGGTACGGAGGCTGCGTGGCACTCGACATCAACGAACCGTTCGGTCAGAACTGGACGCACGCCGCGCAGTTCGGCATCGCGTTCGTCCTGTCGTGCGCGATCGGGATCGAGCGCGAGATCCGCCAGAAGGCGGCCGGTCTGCGCACGTACACGATCGTCGGGCTCGGGGCCGCGCTCTTCACGCTGGTCAGCAAGTTCGGTTTCTCCGACGTCGTGGTGACCGGCCAGGTGGAGCTGGACCCGTCGCGCGTCGCGGCCCAGATCGTGTCCGGGCTCGGCTTCATCGGCGGCGGCGTCATCTTCGTCCACCGGGGCTCGGTGCGGGGGCTTACCACGGCGGCCTCCATCTGGCTCACCGCCGCCGTGGGCTGCGCGGCCGGGGCCGGGCTGCCCGTGCTCGCGACGCTGGCCACGCTCGCGTACTTCCTGGTGTCCTACGGGGTACGCCCCCTCGCCCACCGGCTCCCCGCCCTGCGCAACGCGTCGATCGGCTTCCGCATCACGTACACCGAGGGCGTCGGAGCACTGCGCGAACTGGTCAACCACTGCACGGAGACCGGGTTCGCCGTGTCCGAGCTGACCACGCTCTCCGGCTCGGGCCGATACCGGCGGCGCCGCGCGCAGCCGGACGCCGAGGGGACCGTGGAGATCGCGCTGAGCGTGCAGGGGCGGGGCGACCCCGATGCGCTGACGGCACGGCTGGCGGGCACGGCCGGGGTCCTGGCGTGCAGCCGGAGCGACCTCAACGACGAGTGAGCACCGGCCCCGGCACCGGGGTGCTCGTATGCTCGGCTGCCATGACGAGCCGTGCCGCCCTCCCGCCGGAGCCCTCCGTCGCGCTGCGCGAGATCCTCGCCTTCGACGACGGGGGGAGCCTGCGGCTGCTGCTCGCCCCGGCCGGCCGGGACGTCGGGGTGCGCGGGGTGGCCGTGGGCGACGAGGGCCCGGCCCGGTCGCTGGACGGCTGCCTGGTCCTGGTCACCGGAGCGCCCGCCTCGTCCCCCGCGGCCGCCGCCCCGGTCCGTGAGGCCGCACGGCGGGGCGCGTCCGGCGTGGTGCTGCGCGCCGTGGAGGGGGTGGCCGCCGCGCCGCAGGTGCTCGCCGCGGCCGAGGAGACGGGGGTGGCCCTGCTCACCCGCGCGGAATGGGCCGACTGGACGGACGCCGCCGCGCTGCTGCGTTCCGCGCTGGCCTGCGCCCGGGCGGGCGCGGACGACGCGGCCACCGGCCCGGTGACGCCCGGGGGCCCGGAGAGCCTGAGCGCGCTCGCGGCGGCCGTCGCCGAGTACACCGGCGGGTCGATCACCATCGAGGACACGCGCCTGCGGGTCCTCGCCCACTCCGCCACCGGCCCCGACGCCGACGCGCTGCGCCGGTCCACCATCCTGGGCGGCCGGGTCCCGGAGTGGCGGGTCGCGGAGCTGCGGCGCAGCGGGATGCTCCGCACGCTGTGGACGTCCCGGGACGTGATCCACCGCGCGGCCGACACCGAGGGACCCGAGCGCCTGATCATCGCGGTCCGCAGCGGGCCGGAGGTCCTCGGCTCGATCTGGGTGGCCGGCGACGGACGCCCTTTGCGCCCGGACGCACCGGACGCGCTCCGCCGGGCCGCCGAGGTCGCGGCGCCCCTGCTGGTGCGGCACCGGCTGCGCGAGAGCGGTGCCGCCCGACGCAGCGAACTCGCCCTGCGCGGACTGCTGTACGGGGACGGGGACGCCCGTACGCACGCCTGGTCGCTCGGCCTCTCCCCCGACGCCGCCTGCGCCGTCGTGGTCGCCGAACCCCTCACCGGCACGTCCGCCCCGGGCGACCGCACGCTCGACGTGGCCGCGCTCCAGGCGGCGACGTACCGCCCGTCCGTGCGCGTGCTGCGCGACGGCGACCGGCTGCTGGTGCTGCTTCCCGTGGACGCCGGGCCGGACCGGGGCGCGGCGGCGCTGGCCCGGGAGCTGGCGGGCCAGGCCCAGGACGCCGGGGTGCTGGCGGGGGCCGGGCCGGTGGCCGCCGGGGCGGCCGGGGTGCGCGAGTCGTGCGAGGAGGCCCTGCTCGTCGTACGGGTGCTGCGCGAGCGGGCGGCGGCGGGGGACGGCAGGCGGGCGGCGGACGCGGCGGGGGTGGGCCCGTCGCTGGACGTCGCCCGGATTCTGGACGCCGCCCGGCCGGTCTGGGAGGCGGGGCGGGGGCCGGTGCACGAGCTCGTACGGACGGATCTGGCGGCGGGCGGTGAGCTGGTCCGCTCGCTGGCGGCCTATTTCGACGCTTCGGGCGACGTCGCGCGGGCCGCAGAGCACCTGGTCGTCCACCCGAACACGCTGCGCTACCGGCTGCGGCGCGCCCGGGAGCGGTTCGGGGTGGATCTGGAGGACCCCGACACCCGGCTGCTGGTCACGCTCGCAGTCCGGCTCAGCGGGTAGGTTGCGGTCTGTCCGTACGGCAGTGGCTCGCGACCACTCGTTGGCCACTCGGACAAGGAAGCGCACCGTTCTTGGCCGCCCGGACAGAGACCTGGGGGCACTCATCGCCGACTCTGGCTCCATGAGCCTTTCTTCAGCCTCCTCCGCCCTTTCCCCCTCGACTCCGGCCGGCTCCGCGCGTGTCGCGGCGGTCGTCCGCCACGCCGTGGCCGCCGGTCTGCTCGGCGAGGCGAGCCCGGTCGTCGGCTTCATCGACACGGACGGCGTCCGCGCCTCGGTCGCCGCACTGCACGAGGCGTTCCCCGGGGTGCCCGCCGTGCTGCACACCTTCGCCGCGAAGGCGTCCTCGCTGGTCCCCGTGTTGCGGCTGCTCGCCCGGTGCGGGATGGGCTGCGAGGTCGCAAGCCCGGGTGAGCTGCGGCTGGCGCTGGACGCCGGGTTCGCGCCGTCGAAGATCGTGCTGGACTCCCCCGCCAAGACCCGGGACGAGATCCGCCGCGCCCTGGCCGTGGGCGTGGCGATCAACGCGGACAACCTGGACGAGGTGGACCGGATCGCCTCGCTGCGCCCGGCGGACGCGGTGTCCGCCATCGGCCTCCGGGTCAACCCGCAGGTCGGCGGCGGCTCGATCGGCGCGATGAGCACGGCCACGGCCACCTCTAAGTTCGGCGTGGCGCTGCGCGACCCCGGCGCGCGCGAACAGGTCGTGAAGGCGTTCGCCGCTCACCCGTGGCTGTCCCGGCTGCACGCCCATGTCGGCTCGCAGGGCTGTTCCCTGGAGCTGATCGCGGCCGGGATCGCCGAGACGTACCGGCTGGCCGAGGAGATCAACGAGACGCTGGGCCGGCGCCAGGTCACCGGGCTCGACATCGGGGGCGGCCTGCCGGTCAACTTCGCCGACGACGAGGTGCGCCCCACCTTCGCGGCGTACGCGGCGGCGCTGCGGGCGGCCGTGCCGGGGCTCTTCGACGGGCGGTACGAGCTGGTCACCGAGTTCGGGCGGTCCCTGCTCGCGAAGAACGGCTTCATCGGCGCGCTGGTCGAGTACACGAAGGACGCGGGCGGCCGCCGTATCGCGTTGACCCACGCGGGGGCGCAGACCGCCACCCGTACCGTCTTCATGCCGGACGCCTGGCCCCTGCGCGTCGGCGCCTTCGACGCCGCAGGGCGGCCGAAGACCGGGCCCATGGTGGTCCAGGACGTCGCTGGGCCGTGCTGCTTCGCCGGGGACGTCGTCGCACACGCCCGGGAACTGCCCGAGCTGCGGGCCGGTGACTTCGTGGTGCTGTACGACACGGGCGCGTACTACTTCTCCACCCCGTGGTCGTACAACAGCCTGCCGCGCCCGGCGGTGTACGGCTTCGACCTCGCCGGTACGAGCGGCCGGGAGGACCCCGTGGTGCGGTTCGCTCCGGTACGCGACGCGCAGTCGCTGGACTCGGTCTCCGCCGAGAGCGGCCTGGCGCACGCCGACGCGCTGCTCGACCTGGGCGACTGAGCGAACGGAGTGCCCGCGCCCTCATGACCTCGCGGAATTTAGTAGCCATGTACATAGTAGCCATGTACGATATTTGGCATGAGCAACGCAGTCGAGGGCGCGACCCCGGGTTTCCTGGTCTGGCGCCTGTCCATGAAGTGGCGGGTGGCCATCGACCGGGCGCTGACACCGCTCGGCCTCACGCACGCGCAGTATGCGCTGGTCGCCTCTCTCCAGGGGATGGAGCACGCGGGGGTGCGGCCGAGTCAGCGCGCCCTCGCGGATCACACCGGCCTCGAAGCGCTCTACGTCTCGAAGCTGGCCCGCGCCCTGGAGAAGGCGGGCCTGGTCGAACGGACCGCCGACCCGTCGGACAGCCGGGCCGTCCGGCTCTCGCTGACCGAGGAGGGCCGCACGACGACGGAGCGCGCGGTCACGGTGGTGCGAGAGCTCGTCAATGGCCTGCTAGAACCCCTGGGCGGTCTCGGCGGCCAGGAGACCGAGGCGTTCACCGAGGCACTGACGGCCCTGCTCGACGTGCCGCTTCCCCCCGTCACCGCTTCCCGCGAGGAGTCATCATGACCACCACACCCACCGTGAACGGCCAGGTCATCGGCATGGCCCACTACGCCACCCGCGCCGTCGCCGAACGGCTGCTGCCGGCGGGCACCACGTTCTACCAGGCCCTGGCCCTCAACACCGCCGAGGCCGCGGGCGGCGCAGTCGAGCGCCGCGCGCTGACCGAACGGCTGACCGGAGCCGTGAAGCTCGGCGCTCCGGCGGCGGAGGCCACCGTCGCGGATCTGACGTCCGCCGGACTGCTGGAGGAGCGGCCCGGTGACGTGCTCGCGCTCACCGCTGCGGGCGACGCGCTGGTCCAGTCGTACAAGGCGGGCGTCGCCCGCATCGCGGCCGGGTTGTACGGGGACCTGCCGGCCGAGGACCTGGCCGCGGCGGGCCGGGTGCTGGCCGAGGTCACGGCCCGGGCCGACGCGATGCTGGCCGCCGGCTGACAGCCGAGCGCGGACCGGCGCCGGGTCAGACCGGTGACGGCTCGGGCTCGGGCGGCGGCACCGGGTCGGGGTTCGGCGACGGCGGCTGCGGGATCGGGTCCGGCGCGGGCCCCGGCGGAGTGGGCGTCGGCGCCGGCGGCGTGGGGACGGGCGGGGTCGGCGCGGGTGGCGTCGGCTCAGGCAGCGGGCCCGGGGTCGGCGCCGGAGGGACGGGGTCGGGGAACGGATGAGTCATCTCGGGCCTCCGGACGATCGGGGGTGGACCTCTTCCACCGTCTCCCGGAGCGGCTGCCCGCGCCTGGCGAGCCCATACGTACGGACGCGGATCCGTCCGGCGTACGGACGAAGCGCACACCCCCGCCGGATTACCGCCCCGCGGCCACCACCGCGGCGGCCAGGCCGGGGCGCGGGCTGGACAGGACCGGGATTCCGGTGGTCGCGAGCTCGGCCGCGCCCGCCATGGAGCCCTGGGCGAGCACGATGACGTCCGCGTCGCGCACCGCGTCGGCCGAGTCCGCCACCAGGTCGAGGAAGCCGTCGTTGTCCCCCGCCGTGAAGCGGTCCCAGGCGCCCTCCACCAGCACCGTGCGCACGTCGGCCCCCGGCAGCCCGGCACCGGCCGCCTCCTCGGCGAGCAGCGCGCGGGTCGGCTCCAGGGTCGAGGCGAGGGCGGCGAGGACGGTGACCCGGCCCGCCCGGACGGCCGCGGCTGCCATGGGCCTGTCGACGCGCAGGACCGGGACGCCGACCGCGATGCCCGCGGCCTCCGCCACCGCCCCGATGGTGGAGCAGGTGCAGAGCACGGCGTCCGCGCCGTCGGCCGCCAGGTCCGCGACGACCGCCTCCACCTCGTCGGCCACCGCCTCGGGCCCCAGCGCCGCCGCCGTGGTCAGCAGCTCCTCCCGTACGACGTGACGCAGGGCCGTTCCCGGGTGGTCGGTGTCACGCAGGGCGTCGAAGACCGGGACGTGGACGGGTGAGGTGTGCAGCAGCGCGAGCGCCATGGCCGGGCCGCTCCTTCCGGGTCAGTACAGCTCGGGGTGCGCGGCGAGCTGCGTCTTCGCGCGCTCCACGAGCCCTTCGGGCGCCTCGGGCGCCTCGTCGGGATGGCGCGACGCCCACTTGGCGGCGTACGGGCACAGCGGCACGACCGGGACGCCCTCGCGTCCCGCCATGGCGTAGAACTCCCTGACCAGGGCGCCGCCGATGCCCTTGCCCTCGTGCCCGGCGCCGACGACCGTGTGGACGGCGACGAGCCCGGCGGGTTCGCCGTCCAGCACGAAGTACGCGATGACGCCGACGGCCTCGCCGCCCTCGTACGCGGACAGCTTGCCGGCCGCCCGGTCGTCACGGATCTCGGGCCCGGTCTGCTCTGCCATGGCGGTGTACCCCTCGCTCGACGAGCCGCCTCAGCGCGCCGCGGGCACCGCGTGCGGGCTGCGCTCGGTGTCACTGCCCGGCACGGGCGCGGAGGCGTCGGCACCGAGTGCGACGATGCGGTTGTCCGCGTCGACGTGCACGATACGCGGGACGAGGGCACGCGCCTCGGCATCCTCGACCTGGGCGTAGCTGATGAGGATGACCAGATCACCCGGGTGCACCAGGTGCGCGGCGGCACCGTTGATCCCGATCACGCCGGAACCGCGCTCGCCCTCGATGACGTACGTCTCCAGCCGGGCACCATTGTCGATGTCCACGATGTGCACGAGCTCACCGGGCAGCAGATCCGCGGCCTCCATCAGCTCGGCGTCCACGGTGACGGAACCCACGTAGTGCAGGTCGGCCTGGGTCACGGTGGCACGGTGGATCTTGGACTTGAACATCGTTCGCATCATCGAGGTACTCCTGGGCTTAGGCTCCCTGCCTGCGTTTTTGCAGGTCAAGGGCTGGTTGGCCACTCTACAACGAGTCGCATGTCCGGGCGGCGTTCCGAAGGTTCTCCAGGACACATGCCGACCACTCGCCGGCTTCCCCGTCTCGACGCCCACGCAATCCTACGTAGCACCCCGCCGGAAGCCTCGTGATCGCCGTCACACCGCGAGCATCCAGGCGCCTGATGCCCACGGCCCCGTCCATGGGGTCGGCCCCACGGGCGACAGCGCATTGAGCCGGTGCTCCTGGAAACCGCCGAGGTCGCGGCCATGGTCATCGTCGGGCCGCGTGGAGTTCGGCGTCCACCCGCAGTACGGCCTGGCCGGCCGGGGAGGCCCAGTTGCCGGCGAGCTCGGCCAGCAGCGGGCGGGTCGTGGTCAGCACGGCCCCCGCCCGCTCCATGCGGCGCAGCGCCATCTCATCGGAGGCCGGGCTGAGCGAGCCGCCCGCGTCGACGACGACCTGCACCTGGTAGCCGTCCTCGAGCGCGCTCAGCACGGGGAAGACGACGCACACGTCGGTGGTCACGCCCGCGACGATCAGGCGGCGGCGCCCCGTGTTCTCGACCGCGGTGGCGAAGTCCGGGTCGGCCATCGCGTTGACCGCGCCGGTGCGCTGGATCCTGGCGGCGTACTCGGCGGGCAGGGTCTGCTCCAGTTCGGGGATCAGAGGGCCCTGGACCTGGTCCTCCATGCTCGACGTCAGCACGACGGGCAGGCCCAGCGCCTTGACCGTCCTGGCCAGGCGCACGGTGTTGGCGCGCAGTTCGTCGTGGTCGGCCGAGCCGACCCAGCCGATCGTGCCGACCTGGTGGTCGATCAGCAGCACCGCGGCGTCGTCAGGGGTGAAGAACATCTCTGTCTCCTCGTCAGCTGTGTTTCCCTACGGCATCCACTGTGTTCCGGCGCGATGCCGCCAACAACGCCGCTGTGTGGAACGATCATTCATCCAGAGTGAATGGGGGCGCGGTGGAGCGGCACGAGATCGAGGCGTTCCTGACGCTGGCAGAGGAACTCCACTTCGGCCGTACGGCAGAACGGCTGCTGGTGTCGCGCTCGCACGTCACGCAGACGATCCAGAAGCTGGAGCGGCGGATCGGGGCGCAGCTCTTCGAACGCACCAGCCGCCGGGTGACGCTCACCGCGATCGGGCGGCGCCTGCGTGCGGACGTCGCGCCGGGGTGGGAGCGCATCCAGGCGGGGGTGGGCCGGGCGATCGCCTCCGCTAAGGGAGTCACGGGGGTCCTTCGTGTGGGGTTCGCCGGAGCGGCTGCGGGGCAGGCGGCGGCCGACGCGGTCGCGGCTTTCCACGCCCTGCACCCCGACTGCCAGGTCAAGCTGCACGAGCTGCAGATGAACGACTTCCTGGAACGGCTGCGGGCCGACGCGGTCGACGTGGCGATCGGTTGCTTCCCCGTCCGTGAGCCCGATCTCGCTTCCGGGCCTGTGCTCTTCACGGAGGCACGGATGCTGGCGGTGTCCTCGGGACATCCCTTCGCCGGCCGTACGTCGGTCTCGCTGGAGGATCTGGCACGGGACAGGCTCCTGCAGCCGCCGGTGTCGCTGCCGGGATACTGGCGTTCGGACCACGCGCCGGTCGCCACGCCGTCGGGACGTCCTGTCCCCGCCGGGCCTGCCACGGAGACGGTTCAGGAGGCGCTGGCGATGGTCGGCGCGGGGGCGGGCATGCTGGTGGTGGGTGCGCAGGCTACTCGTTACTACGCTCGGCCCGGGGTGGTCTACCTGCCCATCCGCGACGCGCCACCGTTCGAGTGGGGCCCGGTCTGGCGCACGGAAACCGCGCGCGTCCGAGCCTTCACCGCGGCGATTCCTGGAGGGGCTTGACGCAGGGGCCGGTCGGCCACGGAGGCGCCGTCGGGCTCGGACGTAGGATTTCGCTGGTCGTCGAGGGGGCGGGGGCGTTGTGACGAGATCTGCACGGGCGAGCACTGTGGCCGTGTTGGCTGCCTTCGCATCCGTCTACGTGCTCGCGGGTTCTTACGTGGCCGTGTTCGTGTTCGGGCTGCAGCTCTTCCACGTGCGGCGCGCGTCGCACCGGTACAGGGGCCGTTGGCTGCTGCTCGCGCAGGCGTGCGCCGGTTACGGTGCGGTGCTGGGCTCGGGCACGTCCGTCGGGATTCTGGGTTTCCTCGGTGGTTCGCTGCTGCTGTGCCGTCGTCCCTGGCCGCTGGCCGCTCTCCCGGTCGCGGCGAGCGCGGTGTTGCTGGGCTCTGCGGACGCGGCCATCAGCATGGTGCTGACCAGTCTGGTGGTGTACGGGCTGACCACGCTCACCGTTCGAGCCGAGGAGGCGGATGCCGCGCGTGTCGGCGGCGTGATGGCGGCGGTCGCCGAGGAGCGGCTGCAGATGTCCGTCGAACTCGGTGATGGTCTGGGACGCGGTCTCGCCGCGATCGGCACCGGCGCGCGGGCCGTGCTGGATCGTCCGGACCGTGCTGCTGCCGTGCTCGCCGAGGTGACCGAATCGGCACGGGCCTGTCTCACCTCCGCCCGGCAGTCGGCAGCGTCGTACAGGGCCATGTCGCTTGCGCCGGAACTGACCACCGCTCGCGCTCTGTTGAAGGCCGCCGGTGTCGAGGTGGAAGTGCGCACCGGGCATGTGGAGCCGCTGGGTTCCTCCGGCGCTCTGCTGGCTCACGTACTGCGTGAAGCGGTGACCGGTGTGGTCCGCCGGGGTGCCACCACGTGCCGCATCAAGACCTGGGCGGCGCACGGGCGGGTAGGCCTGCGTGTCGTCAGTGACTCCGTGCGGACTGCCGACGACGAGATCCTCGGCGACATACCCGTCCGTGTGGCGGAGGCCGGGGGCAGTGTGAGGACCGGGCTGACTCCGGAGGGCCGGTATTTCACCGAGGCGGTCCTTCCCGGAGCGGTTGCCGGCGATCCGGAGCCCGGGAACGACGAGTGGGCGTACCGGTTGTCGATCGTCCTGCTCGCGGTCGTCCTCGTCGGGTTCTGTGTCAAGGCGCTGCTGATGCTTGATGCTCCTCGGCTGGTGCTGCCCGCGGCGATCGGGTTCGCGGTGATCGTGTACCTGCAGATGTCATCGGTGCACGGCAAGCACCCGTACAAGCTGACGGTGATGACTCTTCTCGCTTTTGTTCCCGTGCTGGTGTTCGGAAAGGCTTGGCTGGGTGTGCCCGGCTTCGTCACGGGACCCCTGCTGCTGGCTCTGCCCTGGCGGCTGGCATGGCCGTCGGTGTCCGCCGTGGCCGGAGCCGTGGCCTGGATGGCGGTGTGGCTCGGACTTTCGACGGGCGCGGTCGTCAACTACACGGTGTCGTGCGTCGTGACGGGTCTCGTCGTGCACGCGCTGTTGCGGCAGGCGCAGATCATAAGGGAGTTGCACCGGGACCAGGGGCGTCAGGTGCGGGCCGCCGTGGTCGAGGAGCGGCTGCGCGCGGCCCGTGACCTGCACGACCTGCTGGGACACAGCCTGGCTGCCATTCTCCTCAAGTGCGAACTGGCCCGTCGGCTGCCGTGGGAGCGTGCGCGAGTGGAACTGGTCGACGTGCTTGCCATGACGGCGCGCGGGGAGGCGGATCTGCGGTCGGCTTCGGGCGGGCAGGTGTGGATGGCGCTGGCTTCGGAGGCGGAGTCGGCGAGAGCCGTACTGAACGCGGCCGAAATCGAGGTGAAGGTGCGGCTGGGGCACGGCGTGCTGACCCCGGCAGCGGAAACCGTGCTGAGCGCCGGGTTGCGTGAGGCGGTGACGAACGTCCTCCGGCACAGCTCGGCCACGCTCTGCGAGATCAGTACGGAGTGCACGGCCCGGGCCACCGTACTGCGGGTCCGTAACGACGGGGTTTCCGGACTCGGCGGTCGTCCCGGATCGTCCGGCATCGGCAACCTGACGACGCGTCTGGCTGCTCGTGGTGGCACCTTGACCGTTGAGGCGGCGGACGGCTGGTTCACGCTGGAGGCATGGCTTCCGGCTGCTGCGGAGGATGGATGAGATGCCCCGGGGGCATCTCATCCATCAGATCCAGCCCGCTTCCGATGCGATGCGGGCTGCGTCCGTGCGGTTGCGTGCGTTGAGCTTGGCGACGATCGCTGTGAGGTAGTTGCGTACGGTGCCGACCGAGAGGTGCAGTTGGGCGGCGGCCTCGGTGGCCTCCGCACCAGCTGCCACCAGCCGGAGTACGACGGCCTCGCGGGCGGTGAGCGGATTGTCGGCCAGGTCCCAGGCGGTGACCGCCAACGAGGGGTCGAGCACCCGTTCGCCGCTCGCGACCTTGCGGACTGCGGCGAGAAGTTCGTCGGGAGGTGCGGTCTTCAGCAGGAAGCCGTGGACCTTGGCGGCGAGAGCCCTGCGCAGGTGGCCGGGTTTGCCGTACGCGGTCAGCATGAGGAGCCGGCAGCCGGGGACCTGCGTGGTCATGCGGGCCGCAGCGTCGAGCCCGTCCATGTCGCCGGGCATGTCGATGTCGAGGACCGCCACGTCCGGCTGGTGGACCAAGGCCTTGGCGAGGGCGGTGGCGCCCGTGTCGGCTTCCGCGACGATGTCGATGTCGTCCTCCATGCCGAGCAGCATGGCCAGCGCGGTGCGGATCACGTGCTGGTCTTCGGCCAGCAGCAGGCGTATCACCTTCGGGCCTCTCGTCGGTGGGGCGTGATGGGTGGCAGTGTCCAGATCATGACGAGGTCATGTTAGATCCCGGACGGCGTCCGTAGTGATCACCCCCGCAGCTCAGCAGAGTTGAACTCATGACGGATGCAGTGCAGTTGAAGGCCGTGAGCAAGGTCTACGGCAAGGGGCAGGGCGCGGTGGCCGCTCTGCGTGAGGTGTCGGTGGGGATCCCTGCGGGTTCGTTCACGGCCGTAATGGGGCCCTCGGGGTCGGGCAAGAGTACGTTTCTGCACTGTGCAGCCGGGCTCGACACCCCGTCGTCGGGGTCGGTGCGGCTCGGTGACACGGAGCTCGCCGGTATGGACGAGACCAAACTGACGAAGCTGCGGCGCCGACGGGTCGGGTTCGTCTTCCAGTCGTTCAACCTCGTCCCGTCGCTGAATGTCCTGGAGAACATCACCCTGCCGCTGCGACTGGCCCATTCCCGCGTGGAGCAGGCATGGCTGGACGAGATCGTGGTGCGGGTCGGCCTCACGGGCCGCGTGGGGCACCGTCCGGCTCAGCTTTCCGGCGGTCAGCAGCAGCGGGTGGCGATCGCGCGGGCGCTCGTCACCCGGCCCGAAGTGGTCTTCGGTGACGAGCCGACCGGCGCGCTGGACACGGTGACGGCCCGGGAGGTGCTGACCCTGCTGCGCGGCGTGACCGATGCGATGGGGCAGACGGTGGTGATGGTGACGCACGACCCGATGGCGGCCTCGTACGCGGACACCGTGCTCTTCCTGGCCGACGGCCGGATCGTGGACTCGATGACGGAACCGACGGCGGACCGGGTGGCCGAGCGGATGACGCGGCTGGGGGCGTGGACGTGATGATGGGTTTCGCTCTGAAGACGCTGCGGCACCGCAAGGCGGCGTTCGTGGGTGCGTTTGTCACCCTGCTGTGTGCTGCGGCGCTGGTCACCGGCTGCGGGATGCTGCTGGAGACCGGGCTGCGGGGCGAAGTGGCCCCCGAGCGGTACGCGGGCGCACCGGTCGTCCTGGCGGGTGACCAGTACGTGCACCAGACCATCGTCAAGAAGAAGGGCAAGAAGAAGCACAAGGCAAAGCAAATCGCCGAGCGACGCTGGATTCCTGCCTCGCTGGCGGACGAGTTGCGCAAGCTGCCCGGTGTCCGGAAAGTTGTCGCCGAGGTGACCTTCCCCGTCCACGAGGACGGCGGGCGCGAGGCGCTGGGGCACGGCTGGGATTCGGCCGTCCTGACACCCTTCACGCTGGCGACGGGCCGGGCCCCCAAAGCCGACGACGAGGTCGTGGTCGACGCCGCGTCCGGGCTGCACGTGGGTTCGCGGCTCAAGGCGCAGACTCCGGCCGGCCCTGGTTCGTACCGGGTCGTGGGGGTGACACGGCAGCACCTGAGCAGTCAGCGCACGTTGTTCTTCTCCCCCGCGCGGGCCGCCCGGCTGGCCGGGCGGCCCGGCCAGGTCACGGCGTTCGGGGTCTTCCCGCAGGTGAACGTTGCGAAGATCGAGCGATCCGGCGAGGTGATCGCGTACTCGGGTGAGGAGCGGGGCAAGGCGGAGTTCTTCGACGCGGAGCAGGCGCGGATCAAGCTGATCAGTCTGGGCGGCGCGCTGGGCGGGACGGCGCTGCTGGTGGCTGTGCTGGTGGTGGTGGGCACGTTCGCGCTGTCCGTGCAGCAGCGGCAGCGGGAGATCGCCCTGCTGCGGGCCGTCGCGGCCACGCCGAAGCAGTTGCGCAAGCTGATGGGCGGCGAGGCACTGCTGGTCGCCGCCGTCGCCTCGGTGTGCGGTGCTGGTGCCGGGCTGGGGGTCGGATTCTGGCTGCGGTCGAAGTTCGTGGAGCTGGGGGCCATGCCTGAGCAACTGCAGCTCGTCGTCAGCCCGTTCCCGGCGGCGGCAGCGGTGCTGGCCACGCTGGTGGCGGCCTGGGCGGCGGCGCGTCTGTCGGCCCGGCGGGCGTCGCGGATCCGGCCGGTCGAGGCGCTCGGCGAGGCGGCGATGCCCACGGCCCGGCTGCCGTGGCCCCGACTGCTGGCGGGAACCTTGGTGACGGCGGGCGCGGTGGCGCTGACGATCGTCCTGTCCACGCTGACGACGGAGGCGGCCTCGGGGCCCCTGACCATGGTCACCGCCCTGCTGTGGACCGTGTCGGTCTCCGTGCTGGGTCCGCTGGTGGTGCGGGCCGCGGTGGCACTGCTCGGGATCGCGCTGCGGACTTCGCGGACGAGCGGTTACCTGGCCGCCGCGAATCTGCGGGCGCGGGCGCGCCGGCTGGCTTCCGTGGTGGCGCCGCTGACCCTGATGATCGGGGTGACCTGCACGATTCTGTTCGTACCGACGACGATGGGACACGCGGCTCGGGCGGAGGCGGACGCGGGCAACCGTGCGGACTTCGTACTGGGCCCGCACGTCCCTTCCGTCTCGGCGGCGCGGCTGCGGGAGCGTTCCGGTGTCGAGGCGGTCACCGAGGTTCTGCACACGTCGGTGCGCGTGGGACTGACGAAGTACGGGGCGCAAGGCGTGACCCCGCAGGGCCTGGCCCGGACCTCGGACCTCGGCGTGACCTCCGGGTCGCTGGAAGGGCTCGGGCCGGACACGGTCGCCGTGAGCGAGAACGCGGCGAACCGGCTGGACGTCGCCGTCGGCGGAACGGTGAGCCTCACCCTGGGCGACGGCGCTCCGGTCCGGCTGCGCGTGATCGCCGTGTACGCACGAGGACTCGGATTCGGCGAACTGACCCTGGACCACGGGCTCATGTCCCACCACGTGGACGATCCGACAGGCACGGTCCTCGTCGCCGCGCCGAAGCTGAGCCGTGAGGACGTGGCGGCGGCCGTGCCGGGGTCCTCGGTCCTCGACCGTGCCCAGGCGGTCGAGGCCGCCGCTCCGGACGCGGAGGTCAACTACGTGGCGATGGGGCTGATCATCGCGTTCACCGCGATTGCCGTGGTCAACACCCTCGCCATGTCGATCACCGACCGCACCCGTGAGCTGGCGCTGCTGCGGCTGGTCGGCACCACTCGGCGGCAGGTCCTGCGGATGCTGCGCCTGGAGACACTGACGGCACTGGTCATCGCCGCGGTGCTCGGTACGGCCGTGTCGGTGATCACGCTGACGGCGTTCGCCGCCGGCATGACCGGAGCCGCCCCGTTCATCCCGCCGGCCACCTATGCGGCGGTGCTCGCCGCGGCGGCCGGTCTGGCTCTGGCCGCCACGGGAGTGCCGGCCCGGGTCGCGCTGCGGCAGCACGCAGCGGAAGCGGTGGCCGGAGGCGAGTGAGTCCGATCGCTCTGCCCCCGTCGCGGCTGCAACAGCTCGACGTCCCCCAGTTGGCCGGGCGCTGCGCCGAGCCCGGTCAGCGGCGGGTGACGGCCGGGTGAGCCTGTGCAGTTCCCGCAGGTGCGGTCTCGCGACCGCACCTGCCGCGCGTCCCTGGGTGTCCGGCCGAATCAGGACCGCCGGAACGGAGCGAGTGTGGCACGTACGAGGTCCGCGGCCCCCCAGTCCGCGTCGAACTGGGCGATGACGGCCAGGTGCTGGCGCAGCTGGAGGATCGGCATGCGTGCGCGCCAGTCCCGGTCGAGGCCGGTCAGCTCCGCGTAGACCTCGAAGAACACGCGCGACTCGGGCGGAGGCGACGTCGTCCACAGGTGGGCCAGGTCGACCTCCGCCCACGTGTAGGACACGGCCGGGTCGATCAGCGCGGGCCGCCCGTCGGGGGTGGCCATGACGTTCATCGTCCACAGGTCGCCGTGCGTCAGGCACGCGGGCGCGGCCGGCAGCAGGTCCGGGAGCCGGCTGCACAGCCGCTCCAGCGCCGCCCGGTCCGCCGCGTCGAGCGCCTGCTCGACGCGGCGCTCACCGAGCCAGCGCAGCAGACGGTTCCTGGCGAAGAACTCGTAGCCGTCGTCGGCCCAGGTGTTGACCTGACGACGGCGTCCGAGCCAGTTGTCACGGTGCCACCCGAATCGGGTGTACCGCGTGGCGGTGTGCAGGTGGGCCAGCACGTGGGCGAGTTGCTCCCAGAACGCCTCGGTCCGCGGGCGAGGGTGCAGCGCGGACAGCACGAGTACGTCGCGGTCGGCGAGAACCACCTCGGGTGTGATGACGCCGCCCGCTTCGCGCAGCGCGGTCAGCCCCTCGGCCTCCGCGGCGAAGACGTCGTCCGACGGTGACTCGGCGAACGCCTTGACGAACACCGACGTGCCGTCGGCGCGACGGGCCAGCCCTCCGGTCGCGGCGAAACCCCCGGTGACCGGCTCGACCGCGATGACATCCGTCAGGCCCGCCGCGTGGAGGCGGTCCCGCAGGGAGACGGTCGCCTTCGGCACGGGTGTGCTCCTCTCGTGCGGTGCGGTGGAGTGCTCAGTCCTGGCCCGCGGAGGCGTCGGCGCCCTCGTCGCCGAACCCGAACAGGCGGTCGTCGCTCCACCACTCGGGTGTCTCGTCGGTGACCGGGGTGAGCTCCACGAGCGTCACCTCGTGCCGGCTCAGGACGAGGTCCACGTCGGCACGCCCGCCGACGACGGGTACGTTCCCGTGCGAGTGGGCCGGTTCGGCCGCCTCGCGCAAGGCGTCGAGCTGACGGAGGCCGGGCGCGAGGGGCCGCCCCATCTCGCACCAGGCCGCCCAGGGGTTGCCCGCCTCCTCGCTCACGGAGCGGCGACGGAGATAGGCGGAGCTCCGCCCGTCCGGGGCCCCGACGGGCAGGGACAGCCGGACGGAGTGCCCGTTCACGGGATCGCCGCCCGCCGGGTCGGCCGGTGCCCAGGCCAGCACGGTGATCCGGCCGTCGTCGTGCCGTGTCACCAGGTGGTCCTCGCCCCGGGCGAGGACCTGCTCCCCCATCTCCGCCATGAACGCGTACAAGTGGTAGGTGGGCTTCTTGATCTGGCGGTGCGTCAGAAGGCCGAAGCCGCCGTGGAACGGCGCCGTGGGTATGCCCACCTCCTCGAAGACGTCGCTGAAGGTCCAGTACGAGAAGGAGTCCGCGAGGTCACCTCCGTTCACGAGCACCGGGGCC
This sequence comes from Streptomyces sp. NPDC052299, assembly GCF_040679335.1. Lineage (NCBI taxonomy): Bacteria > Bacillati > Actinomycetota > Actinomycetes > Kitasatosporales > Streptomycetaceae > Streptomyces > Streptomyces sp. NPDC052299. The sequence goes on from NZ_JBFAUP010000010.1 coordinate 154,246, forward strand.
AGGTACGCCGCGTGGAACGCGGTGTCGTGAATCGGGTTGTCCGGCCGGTACGAGGAGTTGAACTCCGTGATGTGCAAGGGCAGTTCGGCGAGTCCGGTGCCTGCCAGCTGCCGCCGGGGGGCGCCGAACTGCTCCAGCAGCGCCGACGCCGGCATGAGGGTCTGGTGAGCGCCGAACGGTACGGGCTGGATGGGGCCGGACGAGTAGGCGTGGCGGCTGACGAAGTCGATGGGGAGGTCGCGGGCCTCCACGAACTCCGCGAAGCGCTGGATCCACTCGTCCTGGTATCCCGGAGCCAGCGAGGGGCCGCCGACCTGGAGCCCGGCGTCGACCTCCTTGACGGCCAGCGCGGTCACCTCGTACAGGCGGTGGTAGCCGTCCTGGTCGGAGGCCCAGAACGGAGCCAGGTTCGGCTCGTTCCACACCTCGACCGGCCACCGGCGCACCTCGTCGGCGCCGTAGCGGTCGATCAGGTGTCCCATGACGGCCCGGACGAGGGCCGCCCACTCCTTCTCGTCACGCGGAGGAGTGATGTTGCCCTTCCACCAGAACACGGTGTCGTCGCCGGAGGCCAGCCCCGAGGGCATGAACCCGAGTTCGAGGAAGGGTGCGATGCCCAACTCCAGGTAGGCGTCGACGACTTGGTCCAGGTACGTGAAGGCGTGACGTACACGGCGCTCGCCGGCGTGGTGGTAGGGCTGGTGGATGCCCATCCCGTCACTGAGGAGACCGTGCCCCCGGATGTACCGGAAACCTATGTCGCGCTGAACGAGGGCCAGCGATTCCTGGTAGTCGCGCCGGAGCGCGAGATCGAGGCGCCCGGTGCCGACGCAATGACGCCAGGCATCGGAGAGTCGGGCTGTGGGCTGGCGGGGGACGACGGTCCGCATGGTGGGGTTCCTCTGCTGCGGTGCGGCGCGAGGCGCGCCTGGACGGGCGGGCGGAAGGCCGGCGCTCGCTCAATGTGCTGCGCACCGTAGGGAGATCGGGAAAGCGGTGTCAAGACGTCGGACGGGCCGTCCGGCGATCTTCGGTGCCCCCTTCGCGGCCCGCTCCCCCGGCTTTCGAAACGATCGATAACGATCCCGCAACTTGCGAAAACTTATGGTTGCTCGACGTTCATTTCAAGCGGTAGACCTTGCACCTACCTCACGGGTGGCTCATTAATTTGCGCAAAAAACCCGGCAGTTGGACCACCGGCAACAGATCAGGAGTTCCCACGATGACGAGGAGAATCCGCAGCACGACCGGTGCCGCGATCGGCTTGTGCGTCGCACTCGCCGCTGCCGGCTGCGCGGGCGGCGGCGACGACGGCAGCGGTACGTCCGGCGGGCACGCCACGGTGACCGTCTGGACGAATGCCATGGAGGGCCGGGGGGCCAAGTACTGGAAGGACGCCGCGAAGGCGTACCAGGCCCTGCACAAGGACGTCACGGTCAAGATCCAGTCGGTCCAGAACGAGGACCTCGACGGCAAGCTGCAGAACGCGCTCAACTCGAACTCCGCGCCGAGCATCTTCCTCCAGCGCGGCGGCGGCAAGATGCAGGCCATGGTCGACGCCGGGCAGATCCGGGCACTGGACCTGACGGACACCGACAGGGCGAACGTGGGCGAGGCGGCCCTGCAGGGTGTTTCGATCGACGGCAAGGTCTACGCGATGCCGCTCGACACGCAGCCCGAGGGCATCTACTACAGCAAGGACCTGTTCAAGAAGGCCGGCATCACCGCGCCGCCCACGACGATGGACGAGCTCGTGGAGGCTGTCGCCAAGCTGAAGACGGCCAAGGTCGCGCCGATCGCCGTCGGTGCCAAGGACGCCTGGCCGGCCGCGCACTGGTACTACAACTTCGTTCTGCGTGAGTGCAGCCAGGAGACCATGCAGGAGGCCGCCAAGTCGCTCACGTTCGACGACCCCTGCTGGAACAAGGCCGGCGAGGACCTGGCCGGTCTGCTGGGGCACGAGCCCTTCCAGAAGGGCTTCCTGACGGCGACCTCGCAGCAGGGAGCCGGTTCGTCCGCCGGCATGCTCGCCAACCGCAAGGCGGCCATGGAGCTCATGGGCAACTGGGACCCCGGTGTCATCGCCGACCTGACGCCCGACAAGAAGCAGCTCCCCGACCTGGGATGGTTCCCGTTCCCCTCCGTGCCCGGCGGCAAGGGCGACCCGACCGCCATCATGGGCGGCGCCGGGGGCTACTCCCTCGCCAAGAACGCGCCGAAGGAGGCGGCGGACTTCCTCCGGTTCGTCGTGACCAAGGAGCAGCAGGAAGCGTACGGGAAGGCGTTCGACACCATTCCGGTCAACAAGGCCGCCCAGGGAGTCGTCACCGAGACGTACAACATCTCGGCGCTGCAGGCGTTCAACAAGGCGGCGTACTCCATGCAGTTCCTCGACACCGTGTACGGCCAGAACGTCGGCAACGCGATGAACATCGCCGTCGTGAACCTGATGGCCGGCAAGGGCACTGCCGACGACATCGTGAAGGACGTCAAAGCCGCCGCCGAGAAGGGCTGAGTAAGCAGACATGAGCGACACCCTGGGCGCTGAACCGGCCCATGGCCGCCAGTCGCAGGGCACGCAGGGAGCCAGGGGTGTGGCGAAGTCCGCAGCCCCGGCTCCGCCGCGAGCGGCTGCCCACCGCCGAGGCCGTGCCAGGATGCGACTGGAGATCACGGTCCTGTCCGCGCCGGCGATCATCCTGTTCCTGGCGTTCGTGATCTTCCCGATCGTGCTCGCCGCGTACTACGGGTTCTACCGGTGGAAGGGCTACGGAGATCCCACCGACTGGGTCGGCCTGGGCAACTACAAGCTGATCCTGACCGACCCGGCGTTCCACGACGTCCTGTGGCACAACGGTCTGCTTCTCGTACTGTCACTGGTCGTCCAGGGCCCGATAGCGATCGCCCTCGCCCTGCTGCTCAACCAGAAGATCCGCGGCCGCTCGGCGATCCGCGTCCTGATCTTCGTGCCCTACATCGTGTCGGAGATCATCGTCGGCATCGGCTGGGGCCTGATACTGCAGAGCAACGGAGCCGCCAACGGTCTGCTGGAAAGGATCGGACTGGGCTCCCTGGCAGCCGACTGGATCGCCGACCCGGACCTGGCCCTGTGGACCCTGGTCGCCATCATCACCTGGAAGTACATCGGCTTCGCGGTGATCCTGATGCTCGCCGGCCTCCAGTCGATCCCCGAGGAGATCTTCGAGGCCGCGCAGATCGACGGTGCCACCTACTGGCAGATCCAACGCCGCATCACGCTGCCGCTGCTGGGGCCGACGATCCGCATCTGGGCCTTCCTGTCGATCATCGGCTCACTGCAGTTGTTCGACCTCGTCTACATCATCTGGGGCCCGTACGTCGCGGGCACGACCGGCACGTCGACGATGGCGATCTACATGCTCGCCCAGGGCCGCAACGCGGGCAATTACGGCTACGGCAGCGCTGTCGCGGTGGTCATGTTCGTCATCTCGCTCGTCGTCGCCCTGATCTACCAGCGCTTCGTGCTGCGCCGCGACCTCCGGGGCGCCGTCACGGAAGGGACCGTGTGATGAGCGTGACGACCACCGTATCCCGGACGTCCCCCGCGTCGGAGGCGACGCCGCCCACCGGCCGCCGCGGCGCCCCGCAGAAGTGGGGCAGCCCCGCCGTCTACTTTGTCGCGCTGCTCTTCGTCGGTGTGTGCGTCGCGCCGGTTCTCTTCATCGTGCTCGGCGGATTCCGCTCCAACTCGCAGATCACCACGGACCCGGCCGGCCTGCCGCACCCCTGGGTGATCAGCAACTACACCGGCATCCTGACGTCGAACGTCTTCTGGGGCGAGTTCGCCAACTCCCTCATCGTCGCGATCGCCAGCACCGTCGGCATCGTGGCCACGGGGATGATGGTGAGCTTCGTCATCGCGCGCTACGACTTCAAGCTCAAGGGGGCGATGTACTCCCTGTTCGCCGCCGGCCTGATGTTCCCCCTGGTCATCGCGATCACTCCGCTGTACCTCGTCATCAAGGACCTCGGGCTCGTCGACAGCCTGCTCGGCGTGATCATCCCGCAGATCGCCTTCGGCCTGCCGACCACCGTCATCATCCTCGTACCGTTCCTCAGGGCGATCCCGAACGAGATCGAGGAGGCCGCCGCGATCGACGGGCTGGGCCGTCTCGGCTTCTTCTTCCGCATGGTGCTGCCGCTGTCCCTGCCCGGGGTGGTGACCGTCGGCATCCTCGGATTCGTCGGCAGCTGGAACAACTACATCCTGCCCCTGTACATCCTCAACACGCAGGCGAACTACACCCTGCCGCTCGGCGTCCAGGTCTTCACGTCGCAGTACTCCACGGACACCGCGAAGGTTCTCGCCTTCACCTCACTCGCCATGCTGCCCGCGCTGATCTTCTTCTCGATATTCGAGAGGCGCATCGTCGGTGGCCTCACCGGCGCCGTGAAGGGCTGACGCGGGCGTCCGGCCGCCGGACCGCCCACCCTGTCCTGCCCCTGCCGTACGTCTCGGCGGGGGCGGGCCGCTGCCCGGTGCCGACCGCCCGGCACGCGCCATCACCTCGAAAGGACCGCCGCATTGCCCCGCGCCCACATAGAACTCGACAGGCAGGCCGTCATCGCCCCTGTCCAGCGCCGCACCTTCGGCTCGTTCGTCGAGCACCTCGGCCGGTGCGTGTACACCGGGCTCTACGAGCCGGGTCACCCGACCGCGAACGCGGACGGGTTCCGCATGGACGTCGTCGATCTCGTCCGGGAACTCGGCAGCACGACCGTCCGCTACCCGGGCGGCAACTTCGTCTCCGGGTTCCGCTGGGAGGACTCGGTCGGCCCGCGCGAGAAGCGGCCGGTGCGCCGCGATCTCGCCTGGCGTTCACTCGAATCCAACCAGGTCGGTCTGGACGAGTTCGCCCGGTGGCTCAGGCTCACCGACTCCGAGTTGATGCTGGCCGTCAACGTCGCCACCCGGGGCATCCTGCCCGCACTCGACCTGCTGGAGTACGCCAACCACCCGTCCGGCACGACGCTGTCGGACCTGCGCGTCGCCCACGGCACGCCGCAACCGCACGACGTGCGCATGTGGTGCCTCGGCAACGAGATGGACGGGCCCTGGCAGACCGGGTTCATGACGGCGGACGACTACGGCAAGCTGGCAGCCCGCACCGCCGCCGCCATGAAACGGGCCGACAAGGACCTCGAACTCGTCGTCTGCGGCTCCTCCGGATCGACCATGCCGACCTTCGGCGACTGGGAACGCACCGTGCTGGAGCACTGCTACGACCACGTCGACTACGTCTCCTGCCACGCGTACTACCAGGAGCACGACGGCGACCTCGGCTCCTTCCTCGCCTCGGCGACCGACATGGACTACTTCATCGACACCGTCGTCGCGACCGCCGACCACGTGGGGCACAAGAAGCGCTCGTCCAAGAAGATCGCCGTCTCCTTCGACGAGTGGAACGTCTGGTACCTGAAGGAGCACCAGGAATCCGACAAAATCCAGGACGAGTGGCGGCACGCCCCCCGTCTCCTGGAGGACACCTACACCGTGGCGGACGCCGTGGTCGTCGGCAACCTGCTGATGACACTGCTGCGCCGCAGCGACCGCGTCACCTCGGCGTCCCTGGCCCAGCTCGTCAACGTGATCGCACCGATCATGACGGAACCCGGCGGCCCGGCCTGGCGGCAGACGACCTTCTATCCGTTCTCGATCACGAGCCGGCTGGCCGCCGGCGAGGTGCTCCGGCCCCTGATCGACGCGCCGACGTACGAAACGGCCCGCTACGGGGAGGCGTTGGTCGTCGACGCCGTCGCGACCGCCGACGAGGACCGGGCCGCGATCTTCCTCGTCAACCGCGACACCGCGGAAGCGGCCGAGGTCACGGTGGACGTGCGCAGCCTCGGGCACTCGCGCATCACGGAGGCGGTGACCCTCGCCGACGCCGACGTGTACGCCCGGAACACGCTCGCCCACCGGGACCGGGTGACCCCGGCCCCGAACACGGGCGCGGCGCTCGCAGACGGCCTGCTCACCATCGAGCTGCCGCCGACCTCCTGGACGGCGGTCGCCCTGCGGTGAGCGAGGGTACGAACGCGGCTCGACGGCCGGCCGGGTCCCGGGCCACCGGCCCCGCGGACGAGCCGGCGGGCCCGGTCGCCGAACGCCGCGAGACGGTGTGCACGTTGCGCGACGGGACGCGCCTGCGCACCCTTCTCCTCATTCCGCACGGACCCGGGCCCTGGCCGGCCCTGCTGACCCGCCACCCCTACGACGTCGCCCGTGAGGAGCGCGAGGGAATGCTCGACGTCGGGCGGCTCGTCGCCGCCGGATACCTCGTCGCGCTGCAGGACGTCCGGGGCCGCTTCGGCTCGGAGGGGGTGTTCGTCCCCTGCGCGCAGGAGGTGGACGACGGGGCGGACGCCGTGGCGTGGCTCGCGGGGCTTCCCGAATGCGACGGCACCGTCGGGATGTGGGGCGCCTCCTACGCCTCGGACACCCAGTTCGCCGCGCTGCTCGGAGGCTCACCGGGATTGCGGGCGGTCGCCCCGGCCATGACGCCGGCGATGTCGGCGCTCGACGGCTTCCGGTTCCGGGGCGGGGTGCCGGAGCTCGGCAGCACCCTGGCGTGGACCCATTACGCGATCGCCCCCGACCTCATCGCGCGGATCGGCTCGACACGCGAGCGGGAGGCCGAGGCGGAACGGTGGGAGGCCACCGAGCGGGCGGTCACGAACGGTTCGGCGTTCCGCGCCGGGGCGCCGCCCACCGGGCAGGACGCGGAGCGGATCGTCGCGTGGGGCCTGGAGCTGCTGCGGGAGCCGCTCGGGTCGGAACGTCATCGCGAGGCGAAGGTCGTCGACCGGATCGACGCGGTCGACGTGCCGGTCTTCCTGATCGGCGGGTGGTTCGACGTCTTCCTCGGCTCGACCCTGGAGCTCTACCGGCGGCTGCTGCGCCGAGCGAAGGAGACCGGCGGGCCGGTCCCCCAGCTTCTGGTCGGCCCCTGGACGCACGACGACTTCTCGGGCCGGGCCGGCGGAGCGGACTTCGGGCCGGGGGCGTCCGCCGGTGACCTCGGCGGCCACGGCGACCTCACCACCCAGCACGTGCTGTGGTTCGACGCCACTCTGCGCGCTGCCGCGGCGGACGTGCCCCCGGTGCGGGTGTTCCTCATGGGCACGAACCGGTGGATCGAACTGGAGGAGTTCCCCCCGCCCGGCACACGGACGCTGGAGCTGTACCTGAACGCGGAAGGCACGCTGACGGCTGACGCGGCCGGGCCGGGCGAACGGCGGCTCACGAGCGATCCGGCGTCCCCCGTTCCCACGTGCGGCGGATCGGTGCTCCTCTTCGGGCCGTTCGGAGCGGGGCCGGAGGACCAGGCGGCGATCGAGGCGCGCCCGGACGTGGTCTCCTGGCGCACCGCACCGCTCACCGGTGAACTCACCGTGATGGGCGCGGTCCGCGCCGTCGTCCACCTCACGACCACGGGGAATGACGCGGACGTGATCGTGCGACTGTGCGACGAGGCCCCGGACGGCGTCAGCCGTGTCGTCACCGATGGGGTGCAGCGCGGGTCGGCACGGTTCGTGGACCCGGTCACGGGCGTGGGCGAGCGCCGGCCGTTGGAGCCGGGCCGGGACCACGAGTTCGTGATCGATCTCTGGTCGACGGCGCACACGTTCCTGCCGGGTCACCGGGTGCGCGTCGACGTCGCGCCCAGTTCGTCACCGCGCTGGGACGTCGGGAGCAATGTGTTCGACCCGGCCGGCCGGGCGGACCCCGTCGTCGCGGTGTACACGATCCGTCACGGCGCCGACCGTCCGAGCCGCCTCGTCCTCCAGGTCGTGCCGCCCGCACCGTCCTGACGCGGGCGGGGGCGCGGGCCGCCGCCCGCTCGGGTCAGCGGGGCGACGGTGCGACCGCCCGGACGGGGCCGGTGGAGGCCCGGACGACCAGTTCCGTGGCCAGTTCCATGCGTGCCGGCGACCGGGCGCCGCCGTCGTCGCCCCGGGAGATCTCGAGGAGCAGTTTGACGGCGGCGGCGCCCAGTTCGGTACTCGGCTGTCTGACCGTCGTCAGGCCCGGGGTGATGTACTGCGCCTCCGGCAGGTCGTCGAAGCCGATGACGCTGATGTCCTCGGGGATGCGCAGGCCCCGGGCCGCCAGTGCGTCGTAGACGCCGAGTGCCATGGAGTCGGCGCAGGCGAAGATCGCGGTGATGTCCGGATCGCCGTCGAGCAGGGTGTGGGTGGCGGTCGCCGCCTTCGCCCGGTTCCACGCACCGTGGGCCACCGAAACCGTGGCGCTGCCGGCGGTCGTGGTGTCGGCGGCCGCACGGAAGCCGTCGACGCGCGCCCTGCTGAAGAGGTGGCGGGCGTGGCCGGCGACCACGCCCATCCGCTCGTGCCCGAGCGACAGGAGGTGTTCCCCCGCCATGCGGCCGCCTTCCCAGTTGGCCACTCCGACGCTCGCCACCCCGGAGGGGGGTGTGCTCATGGGATCGATCAGCACGACGGGGACGCCCGCTGCGAAGAGTGCGCCGAACTGTTGCGACGCGGGATCGACCAGCGTCCCGATCACACCGATGGTGCGCCTTCGCAGCAGCCGTGACACCCAGTCGCCCCTCGGCTGTGCGAGGGTCAGGACGACGTCGAGCCCCGCTGTCGCCGCTTCACGCCCGACACCGGCTATCAGCAGGTTCGCCCACGATCCCTCGAAGTGGGTGACCACCAGGTCGAGCACCTGGGACAGCCCGCCGCTGTCGTCCCGCCCCTTCTCGCTCTTGGCCCCGGCCCGGCGGGTGTAGCCGACGGCCCGCACGGCTTCCATGACCTTCGCTCGGGTCTCCGCCGAGACGTCCGTTCCGCCTCGCAGCACCTTGGACACCGTGGGAACGCTCGTACCGGCGGTCTTGGCCACCGAGGACAGGGTGGGGCGCGATGCGGCTGGTCGAGGCGGCATGGGGAAAGGTTAGCCCAACCGGACAGGGGGTCCTCCGGGGCCCGATGACCGCTTCGGGCGGGCGCCCGGGCCTCATTCGGACGGCGGCGGAGCCGGGACGTACTCGTACCAGTCGAACGCGACCGAGCCCCGTGTGGCGTACATGCCGATCACCCGGCCGGTGAAGCCGCAGGCGACCTCGGTGGACAGGTAGCGCCCGTCCAGTTCGGCCAGCGGCGAGGCGTCCGGCGCTCCCGGGTCGCCGAGCCAGAAGGCGAGCGTGTCGGGGCCCGTGGTGCCGCCGTCCGTGAGGTGGGGCGAGGCGGGAACGAGGTCCTGCGTACGGATCGCCACGGTGAGGCGCAGCGGCCCGGCGGCGACCGCCCTGCGGGCCACCGTCTGGCGGAGGGGGCCGATGCGGGCGACGACGCGGACCTCCCCGTCCCCGGCCTCCATCTCGTAGTGGTGGGCCTCGTCCAGGCGCACGCAGAGACCGCCGCGGCCGGTGCCGGGGTCGATCAGCGCGGTGACCCGGCATTCGTGGTGCTGCTGGCGGCGGCCGACGAAGGTGTAGCCGGGGGTGTCCAGGGTGGGCCCCGTGGCGTGGAGCACCAGCCGGCCCGGCTGCTCGGTGAGGGACCAGGAGCCTTCCGGGCGGGTGAACGGCGAGATCCAGTGCGGCGCCAGGGCCGGCGCGTCGAAGTCGTCGCGGTCGGGCGGCGCGGCGACGGGATGCCAGGCACCGCCCGGGGCCGGGTGTTTCGCGGGGACGGGCGCGACGACGGGCCAGCCCTCGTCGTCCCACTCCACGGGCGTCAGGCAGGTCTCGCGGCCGAGCACGTGCACGTCGGGGGTGAAGCCGCGGGGGCGGACGCCGAGCAGGACCATCCACCAGCTGCCGTCCGGAGCTTCCACCAGATCGGCGTGGCCGGTGTTCTGAATGGCGCGGGCGGTCCCGCTGTGGGAGAGCAGCGGGTTGGCGGGTGCGCCCTCCCAGGGGCCGCGCGGCGAGCGGCTGCGGGCGATGGACACGCTGTGGCCGCGTTCCGTGCCGCCTTCCGCGATCAGCAGGTACCACCAGTCGCCGATGCGGTAGAGGTGCGGTGCCTCGGGGAACTTGAGACCGCTGCCCGACCACGTGGGGAAGGGCCCCTCCAGGACCTCCCCCGTGACCGGGTCGATCCTGGCGATGTTGATGCCCCCGGCGGGGCCGGAGAAGGCGCACCAGCAGGTGCCGTCCTCCTCCCAGGCGAGGTCGGGGTCGATGCCGGTCAGGTCGATCCACACCGGATCGCTCCACGGCCCCTCGGGCCGCTCGGCCGTGACGACGAAGTTGCCGCCCCCGTCGATGTTGGTGTTGATGACCCAGTAACGGCCGTCGTGGTGGCGGATCGTGGGGGCGTACAGGCCGCCGGAGGCCTTGGCACCGGGGAGGGGCAGGGGCAGTTGCCCGGGGCGGTCGAGCACGTTGCCGATCTGCTCCCAGTGCACCAGGTCCTTGCTGTGGAAGAGGGGCAGCCCCGGGACGTACTCGAAGCTGGAGCACACCAGGTAGTAGTCGTCGCCGACCCGGCAGACGCTCGGATCGGGGTGGAAGCCGCTGATCACCGGGTTGTCGTACGTGTGCACAGAAGCGGTTCCCTTCAAGGTGCCGGGGTGCGGGGGTGGCTCCACGGGCGGGGACGGACCACGCCGCGAGGGGGCCACCGCCGTCACGGCGGTGGCCCCCCGGGCCTTCAGCGGATTCCCCGCGGGGCGAGGAGGCCGGTGCGGGACCGTGTCAGGACGACAGGGTCCAGCGCTGGTTGCTGCCGCCCGAGCAGGAGTAGAGCTGGAGCTGGGTGCCGTTGGCGGTGCCGGCGCCCACGGCGTCGAGGCAGAGTCCGGACTGCACGCCGACGATGGATCCGTCGGAGTTGATCCGCCACTTCTGGTTGTCGCCGCCCCAGCAGCTGTAGATCTGGATCTTGGCGCCGTTGCCGGTGCCTGCGGCGTCCAGGCACTTGTTGCCGTAGACCCGCAGTTCCCCGGCGGAGGTGGACGCCCACTGCTGGTTGGTGGCGTTGTGGCAGTCGTACAGCTGGACCGCGGTGCCGTCCGAGGTGCTGGAGTTGGGCACGTCCACGCAACGGCCCGAGGCGACGCCCTTCAGCTGCCCGCTCCCCTCGTTCCCGCCCGGGTCGGGGGGCGTGGTGGAGCCGCCGTTGAGGGCGTTCAGGACGGAGGTGTAGGCGGCCTTCTTGCTGCCGTCGTTGTTGAACAGCAGCGGCGTGTCACTCGAACGCCAGGAGTCGCTGTCGCGGACGCCCCAGACGGTGATGCCGAGGCAGCGCGAGACGGCCAGGCAGTCGTTGGTCACGTTGGCGTAGGTCGAGGCCGACGCGCCCTGGATGTCGAGCTCGGTGACGGCCACGTCCACGCCGAGGGCGGCGAAGCTCTGCAGGGTGGTGCGGAAGTTGCTGTCGTACGGGCTGCCGCTGTTGAAGTGGGACTGGAAGCCGACGCAGTCGATGGGCACTCCGCGCTGCTTGAAGTCCTTGACCATGTTGTACACGCCCTGGGTCTTGGCCCAGTTCCAGTTCTCGATGTTGTAGTCGTTGTAGCAGAGCTTGGCGGCCGGGTCGGCGGCGCGCGCGGTGCGGAAGGCCACCTCGATCCAGTCGTTGCCGGTGCGCTGGAGGTTGGAGTCCCGGCGGCCACCCGAACTGCCGTCCGCGAACGCCTCGTTCACGACGTCCCACTGGGCGATCTTGCCCTTGTAGTGGCCCATCACCCCGTTGATGTGGTCGATCATCGCCTGGCGCAGGGTGCTGCCGCTGAGGCTCTGCATCCAGCTGGGCTGCTGGGAGTGCCAGGCGAGGGTGTGCCCGCGCACCTTCTTGCCGTTCTGCACCGCCCAGTTGTAGACGCGGTCACCGGCGCTGAAGTTGAACTGGCCGCGCTGCGGCTCGGTGGCGTCGATCTTCATCTCGTTCTCGGCCGTCACCATGTTGAACTCGCGGGACGCGATCGAGGTGTAGGCCGAGTCGCCGAGCTTGCCCGAGGCGATGGCGGTGCCGAAGTAGCGTCCGCTCTGCGCCGCGGCGGCACCGAGGGTGGTCTCGGCGGCGTGCGCGTCCGACGGTGCGACCAGTGCGGCGGAAGCGCCCAGGACGCCGACGAGCAGGGCCGGCAACAGTGCGCGCAGTGGCCGGCTGAGAGCGGATCTCGGAAGGGCGTACGAGCCCATGGCTGTGCCTCCTCGGTAGGGGGATCGGGGAAGGACCGAAGCGGGGCGGGCCGCGTGGCCCGCTCAGGAACGGATGATTGAGGCTTTGACCGTGACTCGTCAATACTTCGGTCAAAGAATGTTTCCGAGTTCGAAACGAAATATTTCGAAACGACTTACGCGGAGTTCTGCGGAAGAGAATCCGCCGTACACCTTGACTGTGAGCGCTAACATTTCTAGCTTGTGGCACCACACGCCGAGCCCTGCTCGAAACATTTCGACGGTGTCTCTGCTCTCAAACCCCTGCTCTCAGGAGGTCCCCCCATGCGGTGTCGCCCCTTGTTCCCCTTCCGTCGAGGAAGGTTGCTCGCCGTCCTGGCGCCCCTGCTGCTCGTCGCCACGTTCCTCGGTGCGCAGCCCGCCGCCGCCGCGACCGTGGATCCCGGCGCCTCGTACGTGCTGGTCAACCGCAACAGCGGCAAGGCGCTGGACGTATACAACCTGGCGACCAATGACGGTGCCCGCATCACCCAGTGGTCCCGGAACGACCAGGCCCAGCAGCAGTGGCAGTTCGTGGATTCCGGTGACGGCTACTACCGCGTGAAGTCCCGCCACTCGGGCAAGGTGCTGGACGTCTACAACTGGTCGACCGCGAACGGCGGTTCCATCGTCCAGTGGACCGATCTGAACGCCACCAACCAGCAGTGGCGGCTCGCCGACAGCGGTGACGGATACGTGCGGCTGATCTCGCGCCACAGCGGCAAGGCCCTCGAAGTGCAGGGTGCCTCCACCGCCGACGGCGCGAACATCGTCCAGTACGACGACTGGAGCGGCGCCAACCAGCAGTGGAAGCTGGTGAAGACCGGCGACGAGAACCCGGGCACCGGTACGTGCGAGCTCCCGTCCTCGTACAGTTGGAGCTCCACCGGCGCGCTGGCGCAGCCCCGGTCCGGCTGGGCCTCGCTGAAGGATTTCACCGTCGTCCCGTACAACGGCAAGCAGCTCGTCTACGCGACGACGCACGACCTGGGGTCGAACTGGGGGTCCATGAACTTCAGCCCGTTCACCAACTGGTCGGACATGGCGTCGGCCGGGCAGAACGCGATGTCCTCCGGGACCGTCGCGCCCACGCTCTTCTACTTCGCGCCGAAGAACATCTGGGTGCTCACCTACCAGTGGGGCGCGACCGCCTTCTCGTACCGGACGTCGAACGACCCCACCAACGCGAACGGCTGGTCGGCCCCGCAGACGCTCTTCTCCGGGAGCATCAGCGGCTCCGGCACGGGACCGATCGACCAGACGCTCATCGGGGACGGGACGAACATGTACCTGTTCTTCGCGGGTGACAACGGCAAGATCTACCGGGCGAGCATGCCGATCGGGAACTTCCCGGGCAGCTTCGGGACGTCCTCGACCGTGGTCATGAGCGACACCACGAACAACCTGTTCGAAGCCCCGCAGGTGTACAAGCTGCAGGGCCAGAACCGTTACCTCATGATCGTCGAGGCGATCGGTTCCCAGGGCCGCTACTTCCGCTCGTTCACGGCCACCAGCCTGAACGGGTCGTGGACGCCCCAGGCCGCGACCGAGGGCAACCCCTTCGCGGGGAAGGCGAACAGCGGCGCCACCTGGACCAACGACATCAGCCACGGCGAACTGATCCGCACCAGCGCCGACCAGACCATGACCGTCGATCCCTGCAACCTGCAGCTGCTCTACCAGGGTCGCAGCCCACAGTCCGGCGGTGACTACGGTCTCCTGCCGTACCGGCCCGGCCTGCTGACGATGAAGCACTGACCTCACCCCGGACCGGCCCTCCCGCGCGTGCGCGCGGGAGGGCCGGTCACGTCAGCGGGTGACGACGTGGCGTTCGTCGGGAACGCAGTGGGTCATGGTCAGGCCCGTGACGTCGCGCGGCGGGTTGTCGCCGAGGCGGGAGAGGCGCTGCCGGTCCTCGTCGGTGAGGGTCTGGCCGGGCAGCGGCTCCAGCCCCTTGACGTCCGCCGGGGTGATGCGGAGCCCTTCGCCGATCTTGAGGCCGAGTTCGTTCTCCACGAGCAGGAAGTGCCAGACCATCCGCTCCTGGACCGGCCGGTCGCACTGCGACAGCAGGTTGACGAGGTTGTGCACGAGGTCGTCGCGCTCCCACTGCTCCATCAGGAGGTAGCGCTGCCCGGCCTGGAGATAGTCGTTGGTCCGGGGAATGCGCTTGCGGGTGAGCCGGCCGCGCACCTCGGGGCCCACCTCGTCGTGCGTGGGGTAGTGCGCCTCGCGCAGGCCGCCCGTGATGGACGGCTCGTAGTTGACGATCGGGTTCCCGCCACCGCCGTCCACGTGGTAGGTCATCAGGCCGTCGCGCTGGTTGGTGCGCACGGTGGCGTTCTTGGCCTGGTTGACCGGGAGTTGCAGGTAGTTGGGCCCGACGCGGTAGCGCTGGGTGTCGCTGTACGAGAAGGTGCGGCCCACCAGCATCTTGTCGTCGGAGAAGTCGAGCCCGTCCACCAGCACACCGGTGCCGAAGGAGATCTGCTCGTTCTCCGCGAAGTAGTTGTCCGGCATCCGGTCGAGCACCATCCGGCCCACCGCCCTGGGCGGGAAGTCCTGCTCGGGCCAGGTCTTGGTGTCGTCCAGCGGGTCGAAGTCCAGCTCCGGGTGGTCGTGGTCGTCCATCAGCTGGACGAGCAGCTCCCACTCCGGGTGGGCACCGCGCCCCACGGCCTCGTACAGGTCCTTCGTGGCGTGACCGAGGCTGTCGGCCTGGACGTTCGCCGCGTCCTCCTCGGTCATGCTGCGCACGCCCGCCTTGGGCATCCAGTGGTACTTCACGAGGAAGGACTCGCCGGCCTCGTTGACCCACTTGTACGTGTTGACGCCGAAGCCCTGCATGTGGCGGTAGTCCGCCGGGATGCCGCGCGGGCTGAACAGGTTGACCAGCATGTGCATCGACTCGGGCGTCTGCGACATGAAGTCGAAGATGCGCCTCGGCTGCTGCTCGAACGTGACGGGGTCCGGCTTGAGCGCGTGGATGACGTCGGGGAACTTGATCGCGTCCCGGATGAAGAAGACGCCCAGGTTGTTGCCGACGAGGTCCCAGTTGCCGTCCTCGGTGTAGAACTTCACCGCGAAACCGCGCGGGTCGCGCGCCGCCTCGGAGGAGTCCCGGCCGCCGATGACGGTCGAGAAGCGCACCGCGACGTCCGTGCGTTTGCCGCGCTCCTGGAAGAGCTTGGCACGGGTGAACCGGGCGACGGGCTCGTCGCCGAGGGTGCCGTACGCCTCGAAGTAGCCGTACGCGGTCACGCCCCGGGCGTGCACCACGCGCTCGGGAATCCGCTCGCGGTCGAAGTGGCTGATCTTCTCCAGGAACTGGTAGTTCTCCAGCGTGGCCGGGCCGCGGGCACCGACGGTGCGCTGGTTCTGGTTGTCGTACACGGGATGGCCCTGCCGGTTGGTGAGCGTCTCGCGCTCGTCCCCGGCGGCGGGCCCCCTGCTCGAAACGTCCGTCACGTGCGTCGACTCCTTCGGAACGTGTACGTATGCGCCTTTTCCTCAAGCTATGCGAGGTTTACGCGCCCGGCAGGGCGGGCCGCCCGGGCGGGCGCGCGGAGTCGGCCCACCCGCGCCGGGCCGGTTCGGCCGTTCGGGTCGCCGTCTCCCCGCTTCAGAGCAGCAGGATGATCGCGTACACCAGGAAGAACGCCGCGATGAGCAGCGTGACGACGATGATCAGCGCCATCGGGGCCTTGGCCCAGCCCTTCGGCGGGTTGTACGTGATGTCCTGGGGCCCCGCTCCCGACAGGCCGCCCTCGACGGGGGGCGTCTCTTCGGGCGGCACTCCGCCGCCGGGTGCCGGTCCTGTGGTCTCGCGGCGTTCCGGATCCGGGTCCGGGGTCTGCGAAGGAGTCATGTGATCCACGTTCCCCGAAGACGGCCGGGTTCGCCCGCGCACGGCCCGCGTGCGCCCGCCGACAGGTCCTGGCAGGCGGAGGGGGCCGGTGTCCGTGAGCCTGCCCCGGCCCCTCCGTCTCCGCTGCGCTTCAGCCCGGCCAGCTGCCCGTGAGGCGGCGGGCGGTCACCGCGCCGGAACGCTCTATCGCCGCCTTGACCACGGCGAAGATCGCGCCCTGGACGGCCGCGGCGAGCAGGATCTCCCGCCACCTGCGGTCCTCGTCCATGGCGTCGGGGGCGTCGCCCTCTCCCTCGATGACCTTCCACACCTGCTTGAACGCCATGCCGGCTACCATGCCGCCCGCGGCGCCCAGGATCATCCCGACCGGCTTGTACGCGATCTTGGCCGCGTTCACCGGCGGTGGCCCCGGCCGCGGCGGACCAGCACGACCACCGCGAGCAGCGCCCCGGCGGCGAGCAGCGGGGCGCGGTGGGTGCGCGCCGCGGTGGCGGCCTGGCCCGCGGTCTCCCGCAGGGGGTCGGGTGCCTTGTCCGCCGCGTACTGTCCGGCCCTGGCCGCGCTCTCGCGTACCTGGGCGGCGGCCTGTGCCGTCTTCTCCAGGACGGGGTCGGGCGTGCGTTCCCTCAGCTTCTGGGCGACCAGTGCCGCCTTGTCGCGTACCTGGCCGGTGGCCAGGGCCGCCTTCTCCGCGGTCTGCTGCCTCACAGCGTTCGTCCTCTCCTGCGCCTGCGCCGTGCCGTCGGCCCCGGCGCTGTCGTCCGTGTGCTCGGGCGGTGCCCTTGCCGTACCGCCTGCCCGGCTCCATCGTGCTCATACGAGGCCGGCCGGCCTTCCTCGTTCGCCCGGATCGCGGGCCGCGCCCATCCGTCCGGCGCAGTGGCGGCCCGTGACGCGTGAAGGGCCGGTCCGGGGAGGGTGGCGCTCCCCGGACCGGCCCGGTCGTGCGGAAGGGCGCGTCAGCCCGCGTACGTCTCGAACTCGGCGATCCTCGGTGTGCCACTGGCCGAGGTGATCTCGAAGGTGATCTTGCGCAGGGAGGTGGCCGGGATCGTGATCGTGCCCGCGCCGCTGCCGGTCTTGAGGACCGCGCCGGTGTCGGCGTTCAGCAGCCGCCAGGAGCCGGTCACGCCCTGGGCGCCCGCGGCCTCGCGGATGGTGACGGCCGAGACGGTGGTGGCGGAGTCCCACTTGACGGAGACGGAGCCGGTCGAGCCGGCCGGGGACCAGTAGGTGTTCAGGTCGCCGTCGCGCACGTTGCCGTAGCTGGTGCCGCTCGCCTTGCTGGAGCCGTCGGCCCCGGCGCCGAGGCTGAGGTTGGTGCCCGCGGGGGGTGTGGTCGGGTCCGTGGGATCGGTCGGGTCGGTGGGGTCCGTCGGGTCGGTCGGGTCGGTCGGGTCGGTGGGCGTCGTGGTGGAGCAGTCGCCGTCCGAGACCTTGAGCCCCTTGTTGGCGCCCGCCGTGCTGGTCACGATGGAGGGCACGCAGGAGGACGCGTCGAGGGTGTACGCGTAGGGGATGCTGACGGTGGTGTTGGACTGCGGGTCCGGACCGGCCGGGTGGTTCTCGGGGCCGGGCGTGGACCAGGTGACGTTGTCGAAGGTGTTGCCGCTGACCTGCCAGTAGCCGGTGGTGTCGGTGTAGAAGGTGCCCAGGACGTCCTTGGAGTCCTTGAAGTAATTGTTGTCCACCTTGGCGTGGGCGCCGGCCCGGGAGTTGATCCCGGACTTGTTCAGCTTCACGTAGTAGTTGTTGTAGATGTGGGCGACGCCGCCACGCAGCAGCGGTGTGCGGGAGTCGACGTTCTCGTACAGGTTGTGGTGGAACGTGACGTAGCCGTTGTCGAGCTGGGTCTCGCTGGAGCCGATGAGGCCGCCCCGGCCGGAGTTGCGCAGGGTGCTGTACGACAGCGTCACGTACTGGGTGTTGTCCTTCATGTCGAAGAGACCGTCGAAGCCCTCGTCCTCGCCGCCGGACGCCTCCAGCGTCGCGTGGTCGACCCAGACGTTGCGGACGTCGCTCTCCATGCCGATGGCGTCACCCCCGTTGGAGGTGGGCGAGCCGGACTTCTTGACGTTCCTGACGGTCACGTTCTGGATGATGATGTTGCTGGACTGGCGTATGTGGATGCCCAGTTGGTCGAAGACCGCGCCGCTGCCGACGCCGACGAGGGTGACGTTGCTGATCTGCTTGAGTTCGATCACACCGTCCGCCGTGTTGCAGCTGTCGCCGGACACCTTGGCGGTGTTGGCGTGATTGATGGTGCCCTCGACCTCGATGGTGATCGGCGTGCTGCTGCTCGCCCGGCCGCACAGGGCCTGGTGGATCTGCGTCCCGGTGGTGGCGCGTACGGTCTGCCCGCCCGCGCCGCCCGTGGTGCCGCCGTTCTGGCTCGCGAAGCCGGTGGCGCCGCCCGCGACGGCGGCGGATGCCGAGGGCATCGTCAGGACGGCTCCGGCCGCGGCCGCCAGGGCCATCGTGGACAGCGCCGCGGAAAGTCGCAGTGCGACTGGTCGCCTCATGTTCGTTCCCATTCGTCGAAGAGAGATGGAAAGCGCTTTCTGATGGGCGAGGATAGGCACGCCGAGACTGCCCGTACAAGGATGTGAACGCGAAAAGATGGCGCTTTCTTGAATTGGGCACGTCAAGATGGGGACGTTCCGGACCCACCGGTCTTTACGCTGCCGGGGCTCCGCACCCCGGCAGCGCCGGCGCCAGGACGACGCCGGTCAGAGCACGTCGGCGAGGACCGCGGCCGTCACCAGCGCGAAGGCGCACCCCACCCCGGCCACGAGCTCCCTGGCACGCCGGGTCCCGAAGGAGGGGACCTGCGCGGTGGCGTCACCCGGCGCGTCCTCGGCGTAGTACACGGTCACGACGTCACCCTCGACCACGTCCAGTCGGCGTCGGCGCTCCTCGAAGGTGACGGTCCGGCCGGACTCCGTACGGAACTCCAGGGTGGGGCGCGTCTGGGTGACGGGCATGCCGTCGGCGTCCTGCGCCTCCTCCGCGCGGACCCCCGTGCACCGCGCCTCGGCAGTGCGCCCGGCCCACGCGGCTCGCAGCCGGGGGCCCTCCATCTGCCGGTCGAGGCTCCGCGCGAGGCTCACGGCCGCGGCCGTGGCGATGACGAAGTAGACGACGGCGATGACCATGACGCTCCCCCGGGTCGGCCGGCCCGGGGCCGACGCCACCGGGCCGCGGCAGACCGCCATGATCCCCCGGCTCCGATCCCCGGACAAGGCCCTGCGGCCGGACGGCGACGCCGCGCGCACCGGCGCACCGTGGAGAGAACGTGCGTATTTCCTACGCGGGGGTAGTGGGTGCGCCGCTCTTGCTATACCTTCCGTCTAACAGCTTGCTAGACGTTGCGTCTAACAAGCGAAGGCGGCGTCCGACGGCCGGCGATCTCATCGGGCCGTACCCGACGAGGGCCGGACGGCGCCGGGGCCGATCTCACGAGTCAAGGAGCCGCAGCATGGCAAGCAGCACCGTTCGGCCGGAGGACCAGGACCGGGCCGCCGAGCAGGACGTCGCCCGGCGCCTGCTCGATTCGTCCGCGAAGCTCTCGTACGACCCGGCCACCGAAGTGGACTGGGACACCCCCCTGGACACGGACCACCACGGGGCGAGCCCCGAGTGGAGCACGCTCTACGCCACCGCGTACTGGGCGGAACTGACGGAGGCTCAGCGCAAGGCGCTGACCCGGCAGGAAGCCGCTTCCGTCGCCAGCACCGGCATCTGGTTCGAGATGATCCTCCAGCAGATGGTGCTGCGCGACATGTACGCCAAGGACCCGACCGACCCGCGCTTCCAGTGGGCCCTGACCGAGGTCGCCGACGAGTGCCGGCACTCGATCATGTTCGCCCGGGGCGCGGCGAAGCTGGGCGCTCCGGCGTACCGGCCGCGCCGCCCGGTGCTCGAACTGGGCCGCGCCTTCAAGACCCTTGCCTTCGGCGAGGCGGCTTACGCGGCGATCCTCGTGGCCGAGGAGGTGCTCGACGTGATGCAGCGCGACTGGATGCGGGACGAGCGCGTCACGCCGTTCGTCCGCACGATCAACAACATCCATGTGGTCGAGGAGTCCCGCCACATGAAGTTCGCCCGCGACGAGACCCGCAGGCGTCTGCGCGACGCGGGCCCGGTGCGCCGCCACCTCAACGCGCTCGTCGTCGCCATCGCCTCGTACTACATCGTCACCAGCATGGTGAACCGGGACGTGTACGCGAACGCCGGACTGGACGGCGCGCGGGCACGGGCCGAGGCGAAGACCAACGAGCACCACAAGTCCCTGATGCGGTCGAGCTGTTCGGGGCTCATGGATTTCCTGGCCTCGGCCCGTCTGCTGACGAAGCCTGCCCTGTTCTTCTACAAGCGCGCCCACCTGATCTGACCCGAGCCGAGAGCCCGAGCCATGACCTACGCCATCACCCAGACCTGCTGCAACGACGCCACCTGTGTCGCGGTCTGTCCCGTCAACTGCATCCACCCGACGCCGGAGGAGCCGGACTTCGGACGTACGGAGATGCTCTACGTCGATCCGGAGACCTGCATCGACTGCGGCGCGTGCGCCGACGCCTGCCCGGTGGACGCGATCTTCCCGGTGGACCGCCTCTTCGGGGCCCGCGAGGAGTACGCCGCCATCAACGCGGCCTACTACGCGGACCGGGAGCCGGAGCCCGCCACCGGGCCCAACTTCCATGCCTGGGGCGCGCCTTCCTTCGAGCGGAGCCTCCCGGCGGACTTCGCGCCGATCCGGGTCGCGGTCGTCGGCACCGGACCCGCCGGCATGTACGCGGCGGAGGATCTGCTGCTGCACACCAACGCCGAGGTGACCCTGATCGACCGGCTGCCGGTGGCCGGCGGGCTCGTCCGGTACGGCGTGGCGCCGGACCACCCGGGGACGAAGGGGGTCGGCGAGACGTTCGCACGGTTCCACGCCCACCCCAGGGTGCGGATGCACCTGGGGGTCGAGGTCGGGACGCACATCTCCGCCGAGGAGCTGTCCGCGCACCACGACGCGGTGATCTACGCGGTCGGGGCGAGCGCCGACCGCAGGCTCGCCGTCCCGGGCGAGGACCTGCCGTCGAGCATCGCGGCGACCTCCTTCGTCTCCTGGTACAACGCGCATCCGGAGGTGGCGCCGGACGCGGTGGACCTGTCGCGGGCCGAGCGGGTGGTCGTCGCCGGGAACGGCAACGTGGCGCTCGACGTGGCGCGCGTCCTCGTCGCTGACCCGGCCGGGCTCGCGGGCACCGACATCGCCGACCACGCGCTGGCCGCCCTGCGCGGCTCCGCGGTGCGCGAGGTCGTGCTGCTCGGGCGGCGCGGCCCGGAGGACGCCGCGTGTACGTCGTCCGAGCTGCTCGCGCTGAAGCATCTTCCCGGTGTGGAGCTGGTGGTGGACGACCACGATCCGCGCATCGGCCCGGCGATCGAGGGCGCGGCGCCGGGTGGACCGGCCGCCGTGCTGCGCGGGGTGCGCCGGGAGCGCGTGGACTGGTCGGGCCCGCCGCCGGAGGGACGGCGCATCGTGCTCCGCTTCCACTCGGCGCCCCTGGAGATCACCGGCCGGGAGGACGTGGAGGGCGTCCGGGTCACGGCGGACGGGGGCGAGACCGCGATACCGGCGCGGCTGTTCCTGCGGGCCATCGGCTACCGGGGGCTGGCGGTCCCGGGGCTGCCCTTCGACGAGGCGAGCGGCACGGTGCCGCACGAGGGCGGCCGGGTGGCGGGCCGGACCGGCACGTATGTCGTCGGCTGGATCAAGCGGGGGCCCTCCGGGGGCATCGGTGCCAACCGCACCTGCGCCGCCGAGACGGTCGGCACGCTGCTCGCGGACGCGGTCGCCGGTGCGCTCCCCTCCCCCGCCCACCCCGCCAAGGCGTTCGGCCGCCTGGTCCGGGGCCGCAGCCGCCACGTGATCGACGCGCGCGGCCTGGCCGCGATCGACCGCGCCGAACGGGCCCGGGGCCGGGACGGGGGCCGCCCCCGGGTGAAGTTCGGCACGGTCCCGGAACTGGTCGCCGCGTCGAAGGGGCGCCGCTGAGGGGCACCCCCCTCAGAACTGCTCCGGCTCCGGCACCCGGGCCCGGGCGCGCCGCCCGACCACCGCCGCGGCCGCCACCGCGCTGCCCGCGAAGGCCAGGGCGACCGTCCACGGCTGGTTGAACGCGTGGCCCGTCGCGTGGTCGACGGAGTAGCGGCCGGGGCCGGTCAGTCCGATCGCGGCGGCGGTGAAGCCGAGGAACGCCGGGTATTCGTAGCCGCCGCCCTGCGCGAAGAAGCCCGCGGGGGCGTGGACGGCCACCGCGCCCGCCATCGCCCCGGCCGCCGCCGCACCGGCGGCCGGGGTGGCCAGGCCCAGGGCGAGCAGGGCGCCGCCGCCCGCTTCGCCGAGCCCGGCGGCGAGCGCGCTGTGCTTGGGCGGATGGAAGCCCATCGCCTCCATCGCGGCGGTGGTCCCCTCGATTCCCCCGCCGCCGAACCAGCCGAAGAGTTTCTGGGCTCCGTGCGCGGCGAGCACCGCGCCGGTGCCGGCGCGCAGGACGAGCAGACCGAGGTCGTGACGGTTGACGCAGCCCATGGGGGTCTCCGGTGGGGTTCCGGGCCCCGCCCGGACGGCGCGGGCCCCTGGTTTCCGTACGTCACCACTCTCCGCGCCCCATGGAGCACGAGGGCCGTGGTGTTGCTCCATCCGGGCGACTCACACCGGGGCGTGAGCCGTGACACAGTGCGACGAACGCCATTATGCAACTTGTTGCACAACGGGTCGGCGGTGGTTTAGAACTGGGGCGACGCCACAGCGAGGAGCCGCCGTATGAGCCCGTATCCGCACCTTCTGAGCCCGCTCGACCTCGGGTTCACCACCCTGCCGAACAGGGTCCTGATGGGGTCGATGCACGTCGGCCTGGAGGAGGTCGAGAACGGCTTCGAGCGCATGGCGGCCTTCTACGCCGAGCGTGCCAGGGGCGGCGTCGGCCTCATGGTCACCGGCGGCATCGCGCCCAACGCGCGCGGCTGTTCCTTCCCCGGCGGGGCCAAGATGACCACGGAGGCGGAGGCGGCGGAGCACCGCCGGGTGACCTCGGCGGTGCACGAGGCGGGCGGCCGGATCGCCATGCAGATCCTGCATTTCGGCCGGTACGCGCACCATCCGGACCTGGTGGCGCCGAGCGCGCTCCAGGCGCCGATCAGCGCGTTCGCCCCGCACGCCCTGACCGACGACGAGGTCGAGGAGACGATCGAGGACTTCGCGACGGCGGCGGCGCTGGCCCGGAGCGCCGGGTACGACGGCGTCGAGATCATGGGCTCCGAGGGCTATCTGATCAACGAGTTCATCGCCGCGGCGACCAATCACCGCGAGGACCGCTGGGGCGGCTCGTACGAGAACCGCGTCCGCTTCCCCGTCGAGATCGTGCGCCGGGTCCGCGAGCGGGTCGGCGACGACTTCATCATCATCTACCGGCTCTCGATGCTGGACCTGGTGCCCGGCGGCTCGTCCCTGGACGAAGTCGTGCGGCTGGCCCGGGAGATCGAGGCGGCGGGCGCGACGATCATCAACACGGGCATCGGCTGGCACGAGGCCCGCATCCCCACCATCGCGACCTCGGTGCCCCGGGCCGCGTTCACCTGGGTCACCGAGAAGGTGCGCGGGGCGGTCTCCGTACCGCTGGTGACGAGCAACCGCATCAACACCCCCGAGGTGGCCGAGCAGGTCCTCGCGTCCGGCCGTGCGGACATGGTGTCGATGGCCCGGCCGTTCCTCGCCGACCCGGAGTTCGTCGCGAAGGCGGCGGCGGGCCGCGCGGACGCGATCAACACCTGCATCGGCTGCAACCAGGCGTGCCTGGACCACATCTTCAGCGGCAAGGTCACCTCCTGCCTGGTCAATCCGCGCGCCTGCCACGAGACGGAACTCGTCCTGTCACCGACCCGCACCCGCAAGCGCGTCGCCGTCGTCGGCGCCGGGCCCGCCGGACTCGCCTGCGCGGTCACCGCCGCCGAACGCGGCCACGAGGTGACGCTGTTCGACGCGGCCGACGAGATCGGCGGCCAGCTGAACGTGGCCCGCCGGGTGCCCGGCAAGGAGGAGTTCGACGAGACGCTGCGCTACTTCCGCACCCGGCTCGCGGAGGAGAAGGTCGGCCTGCGGCTGGGCGCTCAGGTCGGCGCCGGGGACCTCGACGGCTACGACGAGGTCGTGCTGGCCACCGGGGTCACCCCCCGTACGCCCGCGATCCCGGGCATCGGCCACCCGAGCGTCGTCAGCTACCTGGACGTGCTGCGCCACGGCGCTCCGGTCGGCGACCGGGTCGCGCTCGTCGGGGCGGGCGGGATCGGCTTCGACGTGGCGGAGTTCCTGACGGACGGGGGCGAGGAGGCGAGCCTCGACCCGGAGGTGTTCTTCCGGCAGTGGGGCGTCGACACCGAATACCGCGAGCGCGGCGGCCTCGCGGCCCCGGAGCGCCCGAAGACCACGCGCACCGTCCACCTGCTCCAGCGCAAGGCGAGCAAGGTCGGCGCGGGCCTCGGCAAGACGACCGGCTGGATCCACCGCACCGAACTCCGCCACCGCGGGGTCACGATGACGGCGGCCGTCACGTACGACCGGATCGACGACGAGGGCCTGCACATCACCGTGGACGGGGAGCGGCACGTGCTGCCGGTCGACACGATCGTGCTGTGCGCCGGGCAGGAGCCGCGCCGGGACCTGTACGAGGAGCTGCGCGCCGCCGGCCGCGAGGCACACCTGATCGGAGGCGCCGACGTCGCGGCCGAGCTGGACGCCAAGCGCGCGATCCGGCAGGGCACGGAGCTGGCGGCCGCCCTCTGAACCGGACGGCCGGGGCGACCCGGCCGTCACCCCCTAGGCTGCACCCCATGTCACTGCCGCACGCGATCCTCACCGCCCTGCTGGAGAAACCCTCGTCGGGGCTTGAGCTGACCCGCAGGTTCGACCGGTCGATCGGCTACTTCTGGTCGGCGACGCACCAGCAGATCTACCGCGAGCTGGGCAAGCTGGAGCAGGCCGGGCACATCCGGGCACTGGAACCCGCGCAGCCGGCCCGGGGGCAGAAGAAGGAGTACGAGGTGCTGCCGGCGGGCCGCGAGGCGCTGTCCGCGTGGGTGGCCCGGCGGGAGGACCCCAAGCAGGTGCGCGACCCGCTGCTGCTGCGGATGCGGGCGGCGGCCGTCGTCGGTGCGCCCGGCCTCGACGCGGAGCTGCGCCGCCATCTGGAACTGCACCGGCGCCAGCTGGCGGAGTACGAGGAGATCGAGGTCCGGGACTTCCCGCCGGAGCGCGACACCCCCGGGGACCGGCTGCGGCATCTGGTGCTGCGGGGCGGGATCGACCTGGAGAACTTCTGGATCGGGTGGATCACCCGGGCCCTCGCGGATTACCCGGCGTAGCGGCTGTGCCTCAGTGGCGCCCCGCGCCCACCCGGCGGCGCTGCTCGCGGCGGGCGACGCGGGGGCTGCTGATGACCACCCGCGACGGGGCGGGCGGCGGTGCGGCGGCCACCGCGGGCGCCGTCTGCGCCTGGGCGCGGGTCAGCAGGATCACGCCCCGGACCGCCGCCACCGTGCCGAACAGCGCCGGGATCAGACCGGCCGGTCCGCCCTGGAACCGCTCCCCCAGCAGCGCCAGGCCGATCGCCGCGGCGGCGACCGGGTTGGCGAGGGTGACGACGGCCAGCGGGGCCCCGAGCCCGCCCCGGTAGGCGGTCTGGGAGAGCAGCAGCCCGCCCATCGCGAACGCGGAGACCAGCACGGCGACGACCACCAGCCGGGCGCTGAGCAGCGGCCCCGTGTGGTCGGTGGCCGCAACGGTGAGGGTCTGGGTGAGCGCGGACGCGACGCCGGACGTGATGCCGGAGGCCGCCGCGTGCCGCAGCCCGGGCCGGGCGCCGGGGCGGCTGAGCCCGGCGACGAGCGCCATGGTCCCGGCGGCCACGGCCAGCGCCTCGGTCATGGTCAGGGTCTCGTGCGGGGCCGCGCCGCCCGCCGTCAGGAGCAGGGCGCCGAGGCCGAGCAGGGTGAGCAGCGTGCCGCGCCACTCGGTGACCGTGACCCGGCGGCCCGCCGCCCGGGCGCCCAGCGGGACGGCCGCCACCAGGGTCAGCGCGCCCAGCGGCTGGACCAGGGTGAGCGGGCCGTACTTCAGGGCGGCCACGTGCAGCAGGGCGCCGCCCGCGTTCAGGCCGACCGCGCACCACCAGGCGCCGCGCCCGAGGAGCCGGAGGGTGCCGGTGCCGGGCGCGGTGCGGCCGGCCAGCCGGGCCTGGGCGACCGCCGCGGCGGCGTACGCGGCGGCGGAGACGAGGGAGAGGGCGACGGCGGCCAGGGTGGCGTTCACCGGTGCGCCCCGGAGGCGGCGTAGACGGTGGCGTGCTCGCGCTGCCGTACGACGGAGGGCCACGGCTGCGGCGGGCGGACCGGTTCGGCGCGCGGGAGGCGGAGCGCGGCGAGCGCGACGGAGAGCAGCGCGGCCACCACGATCGAGTCGAGCCAGTAGTGATTGGCGGTCCCGACGATGACGAAGAGGGTGATCGCCGGGTGCAGCAGCCACAGCCAGCGCCACCGGGAGCGGGTGGCCACGACCAGGCCGACGCCGACCATGACGGCCCAGCCGAAGTGCAGCGAGGGCATCGCCGCGAACTGGTTGGCCATGGAGTCCGTGGCCGGCTGGGCCCCGTACACCGAGGGCCCGTACACCCGACCGGTGTCCACGAGGTGGGTGGCGGCGAGCAGGCGCGGCGGGGCGAGCGGGAAGAGCAGGTGCAGGGCGAGCGCGGCGCCGGTGAGCGCGGCGAGGACGCGGCGCGCCCAGACGTAGTGGCGGGGGCTGCGCCAGTAGAGCCAGACCAGGAAGAGCAGCGTGGCCGGGAAGTGGACGGTCGCGTAGTAGGTGTTGGCCAGGTGGATCAGCGTCTCGTCGTGCAGCAGCAGACCCTGGACCGCGCCCTCGCCGGGCAGGTGCACGGCACGCTCGACGTCCCAGACACGGTCGGCGTTGCGGAACGCCTCGTCCACGTGGCCGTTCGCGGCCCGGCGGCCGAGCTTGTAGATCAGGAAGAGCCCGACGACGAGAAGAAGCTCGCGGACCAGGGGCGGGCGGGCGAAGGTGTCCGGCTTCCGATCGGCGGGCGTGGTGCCGGTGTACTTCACCCGGTGCCCCTTTGCTGCTGCTCTTCGGCGGACGTCCGCCCTTATCGATACGCCAGTGTACCGATACGGCGGCGTATCGGTACACACGCGTATCGGTACACTGGCGTATCGATGGACCTCGTCGCAGAGTCGCAGAGAGGGAAGGCACATGTCACCGCAGCAGACCGAGCAGGAGCAGCCCCCCGCGCAGCGCCGCTCGAAGATCACGCCGGAGCGGGCCCAGGAGCTCTACACCGCCGTGCTCGACATGCTGAGGGAGAACGGCTACGAGTCGCTGACGATGGAGGGGGTCGCCGCCCGATCCCGCTGCGGCAAGTCGACGCTCTACCGCCAGTGGGGCTCGAAGCCCGAGCTGGTGGTGGCCGCCCTGCACGGCACCCGGCGCGGGGCCCTGCGGAAGATCGACACCGGTTCGCTGGCGGGCGACCTGGTGGAGGCGGCGCGGGCGATCGGCGAGGGCTCGGGCCGCGACACACCCTTGATGCTGGCGCTGAGCCATGCGGCGCTGCAGAGCCCGGAGCTGCTGTGCGCGCTGCGCGAGTCGCTGATCCTGCCGGAGCTGGCCGCGATCGACGCGCTCGTACGGCGCGGAGTGGAGCGCGGCGAGGTGGCGCCGGACAACCCCGCGGTGGAGTTCGTCGCCGCGCAGCTGCTCGGCGTCATGCGGGCCCGGCCGATGCTGGCGGGGGCCCACGCGGACGAGACCTACCTGGTCCGCTTCGTGGAGGGAGCGGTCCTTCCCGCACTCGGCCTGGACGCCCCGGCGTCCGGGTCCTGACAGACGTGGGCCGTCGTCCGAGCGGATGACGGCGGCCCGCCCGCGCCGCACCGTGGGGACGGGGGCGGCGCGCACCCGGCCGGCCGGTGACTTCTCCGAAGTCACCGGCCGTTCGCGTACCCGGTCGCTCCCCTATTCGTCCTCTTGACGATAAGGAGGGACGCCGCTTATCGTCGTCATGACGAAAACGAGATCAGGGGGTTTCCATGGCCGACATCACCCGCCGCTTCGGCTGGCGCCATCTCCGCTCGGCGCCCACCGCGCACATCCGCCACCACAGGCGCGGCAAGCTGACGCACGACGGGGCGGGGCTGAGCTTCTGGTACCGGTCGCTGAGCGCCGCGCTCTCCGAGGTGCCGGTCAACGACCGCGAGCTGGCCATGGCGTTCCACGCGCGCACCGCCGACTTCCAGGACGTCACCGTCCAGGCCACGGTCACCTACCGGATCAGCGACCCGGCCGAGGCAGCCGCCCGCCTCGACTTCTCCGTCGACCCGGACACCGGAGCCTGGCGCGGCGCCCCCCTCGAACAGATCGCCACCCTGCTCACCGAGACCGCCCAGCAGCACACCCTCGACGTCCTGGCTCGCACCCCCCTGGCCGCTGCCCTGGTCGACGGGGTCGCCGCCGTCCGCGAGCGGGTGGCGACCGGTCTCGCCGCCGAGCCGAGGCTCCCCGCCACCGGCATCGACGTGGTCGCCGTCCGCGTCGTCGCCATCCGCCCCGAGGCCGAAGTGGAGCGCGCCCTGCGCACCCCCGCCCGCGAGCAGATCCAGCAGGAGGCGGACCGGGCCACGTACGAACGGCGTGCCGTGGCCGTCGAGCGCGAGCGGACCATCGCCGAGAACGAGCTCGCCAGCCAGATCGAGCTCGCCCGGCGCGAGGAACAGCTGGTCGAGCAGCGCGGCACCAACAGCCGCCGCGAGGCCGAGGAGAGCGCCGCCGCCGACGGGGTGCGCGCCGAGGCGGAGGCCGCCCGCACGGTGCGGCTCGCGGGTGCCGAGGCGGAGGCCGCCCGACAGGTGGGCGCGGCGCGCGCCGAGGCGCAGGCGGCCTGGCTGCGGGCGCACGGAGAGGTGGACGCCGCGACGCTGCACGCGCTGGCGGCCACCCGGCTCGCCGAGAACCTGCCGCACATCGACAGCCTCACCCTGTCGCCCGACGTGCTCACGGGCCTGCTCAGCAAGCTGGGCCGGCCGGAGGCCGGGGCGTGAGCCTGGCCCCGCGGGCGGTCCTGGT
Source organism: Streptomyces sp. NPDC052299 (assembly GCF_040679335.1). Classification (NCBI taxonomy): domain Bacteria; kingdom Bacillati; phylum Actinomycetota; class Actinomycetes; order Kitasatosporales; family Streptomycetaceae; genus Streptomyces; species Streptomyces sp. NPDC052299. The sequence goes on from NZ_JBFAUP010000010.1 coordinate 183,479, forward strand.
CCACCGCACCACGGAGTACGAGGAACTGCTCGCCCGCCACGGGACGCACGGCCAGGCCGCGTTCGTCCTGGCCGCGCGGGGCCGCTCCATCGAGGAGGTGGCCCACCGGCACGGGCGGACCCGGCAGGCCCTGGCGGATGTGGCGGCGGCCGTCCCGCTCACCTGGCGGCACTGCCGGGTGGAGCGGGCCGACCTGGACCGGTTCCTGTTCGCGCCCGAGGACGTGGTGGTGGTCGTCGGGCAGGACGGCCTGGTCGCCAACGCCGCGAAGTACCTCTCCGGCCAGCCGGTCATCGGCATCGACACCGATCCCGGCCGCAACCCAGGCGTCCTGGTCCGCCACCGCCCGGCCGACGCGGCCGCGCTGATGCGCGCGGCCGTGGCGCCGGGCGGGCGCACCGACGCGCTGACGATGGTCGAGGCGGTGTCCGACGACACGCAGCGGCTGCTCGCCCTGAACGAGGTCTACCTGGGCCCGCCCGGCCACCAGACCGCCCGTTACCGGCTCGGGCCCGACACGGCGGACTCCCCCGCCGAGCCGCAGGCGTCCTCCGGTGTCCTGGTCGGCACCGGCACCGGGGCGACCGGCTGGCTGCGCTCGCTCTGGCAGGAGCGCCGCAGCACCCTCCCGCTGCCCGGGCCCGCCGATCCCCGGCTGCTCTGGTTCGTCCGGGAGGCGTGGCCCTCGCCGTCCACCGGCACGTCGTTCGTCGCGGGCGAGCTGGGTCCCGGGCAGGGGCTGCGGCTGACCGTGGAGTCGGACCGGGTGGTGGTGTTCGGCGACGGAATGGAGGCGGACGCGCTGGAGCTGACGTGGGGGCAGAGCGTGCGGCTCGGCGTCTCGGAGACCTCGCTGCGGCTGGCGGTGTGAGCGCGGGGGCGGACGCGGCGTCCCCGTAGGCTCGACGCCCGGACCGATCTCCCCTGCAGAGGAGCACCATGGCCACCGAGAGCACCGCCGCCCCCTCCCGCAACAGCCGGCCACCCACGCCGCAGGCCGCGCTGGGGGTCGGCGTGATCGTGCAGGACGCGCGGGACCGCATCCTGCTCGGCCGGCATCACAGCGGCACCTGGGAACTGCCCGGCGGCAAGGTCGACCCGGTGCCGGAGTCCGTGGCGGCAGCCGCCGTACGGGAGCTGCGCGAGGAGACCGGGCTGACGGTCCCCGAGGACGGGGTCACCGTCTTCGCGATGCTGCACGACGCCCTCGGCGGGATCAACCGGGTGACGATGGCCGCCCTGGTGCGCGTGGACACGGGTGCGGCGCGGGTGACCGAGCCGCACCTGATCAGCGCCTGGGAGTGGACCCCGCTCGACGCGCTCCCGTCGCCGCTCTTCGACCCGTCGGCGCAGATCCTCGCGACCTGGCGCCCGGACCTCGGCATCCCGCATCCGCCGGTGCACCGGCTCCTCCTCGCACCCGAGAAGCCCCAGGTGATCCCCTAACTCGATTAATGGTTTGCCTAGGGCCCATAGGCAGAGTTAGCTTCGTGAGTATGAAGGCCCTGACCGAGCAGGACATCCGCTCATCGTTCGTGAATTGCTCCAAGGGGGAAGCCAAGCGTCTGCCGCTCCCCCGTGATTTCGAGGAGCTGCCGTGGGACGACCTCGACTTCCTCGGCTGGCGCGACCTGTCCGCGCCGGGACGCAGCTACATCGTCACCGAGCACGAGGGCAGGACGGCCGGGATCTCGCTGCGCTTCCCGTCGCAGCAGCGCGGCTTCCTGCACCGGAGCATGTGCTCGCTCTGCCTGACCACGCACCCGGGCAGCGGGGTCTCCCTCATGACCGCCCGCAAGACCGGCCCCGCCGGACGCGACGGCAATTCGGTCGGCCTGTACATGTGCACCGACCTGGCCTGCTCGCTGTACGTGCGGGGTAAGAAGACGGTGGACTCGGGGGCCCGCTTCAAGGAGAGCCTGACCACCGAGGAGCAGATCGCCCGTACGGTCGCCAACCTCCACGCGTTCGTGACGAAGCTCTTCGGCTGAGCCGGACGACGCGGACGCGCGCGCCCCGGGGCGGACCTCCGGGGCGCGCGTCCTCCGTCACCTCGTGAACAGATCCGCGTAGTCGGGTGCGGTGTTGGGCCCGCCCCCGACGCCACCGAGCACCGTGCCCTGCTCCACCAGCCGGACCGAGTCCGGGCCGACGCCGGTCTGCTCGGCGGTGACCGCGAGCGCGACGGTGTTGTCGCCGTGCGGCTTCAGGAAGCCCGACGGGATGACGAACTCCCGCTGCGGTCCCACGTTGTTGACGTACTGCCCGGTGTTCCAGCCGTTGACGAAGAGCTGGACGCGGTACTTGTCCGTCCGGCCCCCGGCGTCCTCGACCCGCAGGGCGAGCGCCGTGTCGGCGCCCTCGGGCAGGTCGAGCCGGGCCGTGGTGCGGTACCAGCGCACGCCCGGCCGGTCGCTCTTCAGCGAGCCGGTCCGCGCCCACGACGCGTCCGGCGCCCCCGGCAGGTGCCAGCCGACGCGTTCCCCGTACAGCCCCCCGTTGTTGTAGAGGCCGCGCGCGGTGTCGGCGGGCTCGTCGCCGCCCCGGGCGCCCTGGATGCGCCACTCGGTCTTCCCGGCACCCGCGATGGCGACGTCGGCGAGACCGCGTCCGCCCTTGGACCGGCCGTCGGAGCTCCAGTCCTCGTACTGCCCCATGTTCCGCACCAGGATCGCCAGCACAGCGGGTCTGCCGGGCTCGGTCAGGCCCTCGGGGACCTTGTACGTGGCACTGCCGTCGCCCTGGGCGCCCAGGTAGTGGCCGTCGAGCCAGACCAGGGCGTGCCCGGCGGTCCCCGTCCTCACCGTCACCTCGACGGTGCTGCCGGCCGCGGTGGGCGTGTAGTGGCCCCGGTACCAGGTGTCGCCCTCGTGGAAGCCGTACTCGTCCGTGTCCAGGACCACCCCCGAAGCGGCGCCGGGCCCGTGCCGGGTGTTGGCGGCGGTCGTGCGGTCCGCCCTGGTCCACGCCGAGTCGTCGAAGTCCGCCGCGCGCTCCGGGTCGGACGCGGCAGTGCGCCAGGTGGCCGGTGCGGGCACTTCGGCCTTCGCCGGGCCGGGCAGGCGGCCGGTGAGCGCCCCGGCGGCGTCCCGCTCCACCCGGACGGTCCGGCCGTTCCAGGTCAGGGCCCGCACCCCGGCGGGCGCGAAGACCCTCAGCGGACCGGCCTCGCGGGTGTCTCCGGTGAGGTCGAGCCGGGCGCCCCGCACGCGGGCGGTCCGGGCCAGTTCGGGGCCGGTGACCAGGGCCCGGCCGCTGCCCGCGTCGAGCTGCCAGGTGGTGGCGACGCCCTCGCGGTCGCCGATGAGGACGGTGAGGTCCGGTGCGCCGCCGCCGGTGACACGTACGGTCCGGGGCGCGCCGTGCGCGTAGTTCAGCCGCAGGTCCTTGGCGACGGGGTCCCAGACGCTCTCCACGGACTCCCCGTCCGTGGTGGTGACGCGGGGCCGCTTCGCGTACCGGAGGACCGTTTCGCCGTCCGTGCCCCTCGCGCCGTCGAGGACGAGCAGATCGCGTCCGGCGGTGAGGTGTGTGAGCACCTGCGAGGTGGAGTAGACGAGCCGGTGCGGGCCGAAGGCGTAGTCCGCGACGAGTGCGGTGGCGTCCCGCCCGTCCACCGTGATCCCGGTCCCCGCCTTCTGCGGCACCCGCGCGTAGGCGGCGCCGGGGCCCAGGTCCAGCGGAAGGGTGACGCGGCTGGCCGTGGTGTCGTTGGAGTCGGGGTGGCGCAGTGTCAGGAGCCGCATGCCGTTGCCGGACACGGAGGTGGTGGCGGCGCGCTCGGTGGACCGGCGCTGCTCCGCCTTCACCGGACCGCCGCCGGTGACCGTGACGGCGGGCGCGGTGTCGGGCTCGGCGGAGGCGATCGGCCGGACGGCGCCCTGGAGGTAGCCGAACTCCTTCTGCACGGCCAGCTTCGGGGTGATCGAGCGGTTCTCGGCGATCGCCGCCCCGTAGTCGTAGGAGGTGAAGCCGGAGCCGGGGTCGCCGGTCCAGCCCCAGTTGGTGCCGCCGTACTCCATGTAGGTGTTGGAGAGGGTGGCCCCGTTGGCGAGGTTGTTCACGGCGAACTGCCGGGTGAAGGCCTCGTCCGCGAATTTCGCGCACTCGCTCGTCTGGAAGTCCCTGCCCCATGCGGTGAACGCGCCGCCCTGCCCCTCCGCGACGAAGACCGGGGTGGAGGGTGAGTAGCCGCGCACCCGGGATTCGTAGTCCCCCAGCTTCTTCCTGGGCCCGGCGCAGTCGAAGCCCAGCGGGTAGGTGTCGAACGCGTACAGGCCGAGCCGGGAGCCGCCGGGCCCGCCGGGCACGTTCCAGCCGTGCCCGTTGCCGTAGTCGTTGTGGAACAGCGGCACGGTGATGCCCTGTCCGGTCACCGCGCTCTGGAGCTTCTCGATGTACTCGACGTGCTTCGCCGAGTTGTCGATCTGCTCGTTCTCGACCTGGTAGGCGATGACGCTGCCGCCGCCGTCGGTGAGCTGGTGCCTGCCGATGACGCCGTTGACGGCCTTCAGCCACTCCAGGTCGGCCGCCAGGTTCTGCGGGTCGGCGGTGCGCTGCTCACCGGCGTACGTCGTCATGTACGGCGGCAGGCCGCCCATGCTCACTTCGGCGTTGATGTACGGCCCCGGCCGGGCGATGACGTACAGGCCCTCCTGCTCGGCCATGGTCAGGAGCCGGTCGATGTCGCGGACGCCCGTGAAGTCGTACGAGCCCGGCTTCGCCGAGTGGTAGCCCCAGAAGAAGTAGAGCGAGACGGTGTTGAAGCCCGACGCCTTCAGTTTCTGGAGCACGTCGCGCCACTGGTCGGGGCTGGGCAGCCGCCAGTAGTGGAACTCGCCGGACCACACGATCAGCCGCTCGCCGTCGATCCGGAGGGACTTCGCGTCCCAGGTGACGGTGTGCGGGTGGTGGTCGTTGCCCGGGAAGCGGTGAGTGGTGGCACCGGCCGCCGGCCCGGCCCGCCGCGTGGGGTGCGCGGAGACCGGGGGCGGGGAGAACAGGGACAGCGCGAGTCCGGTGGCCAGGCCGGTGACGACCGCGCGCCGCCGTAAACGGCGCGACCGGGTGCGCGGACGGTGGGGGTGGTGGGTCATGGACGCCCTTTCGCTGGTGTGCTCATGGTGCGTTTTCGTGGTCCGTGGAGCCGGTCGGGCTGGGCCGTGCGGGTCAGGGGGTGCCGGTCAGCGGATGTCGGTCACCACCTGGGAGGCGACCAGGCGGGTGCCGTCCGCGAGGCGGAAGTCCAGGGTGAGCAGTCCCGTGCCGGCCGCCGCGTCCGCCGTGGCGCTGACGGCGACCCGCTGGGCGTCGCCCCGGGTCCCGCGCACCCGCAGCGTGCCGTGGGACGGCTCCACGCGGACGCCGTCCGGTGCGGTGGCCGTCCAGTGGACCGTGTGTCCGGTGAAGTCCACGTCCTGGGCCTCCACATCGAGCCGCACCGCGTCCCCGTCGCGTTCCAGCAGGAGCACCCCGGGGTCACCGAACCCGGCGGCGGGGCTCGCGTACGCGTCCACCACGGCCTGCCGGATCTTCGCGTCGTCGTACGGGGCCTGGCCCTGCGGGCCGTTCCACCGCCACCACGCCTGCATGTGGGGCAGACAGATCCCGTTGAACCGGTTGCGGTGCACCAGCGCGCGGTACTCCCGGCGGGCGGCGTCGAGTTCGGGGCTGCCCGCCGGTGCCAGGCCGATGCGCATGTCGGCGAGCGCGAGGCAGGCGTTGCGGGTCAGCCGGTCCAGGACCGTGCGGGGCGCCGGGTCCGTCACCTGCCCGGCGGCCTCCCGCAGCGCCGCCAGCGCCTGCTCGTAGGCCGTGCCGAGCGCGGCGGCGGTGTGCGTGTCCGGGTCGAGGCGCGTCAGGTCGTAGTAGGTGCGCATGGCGGGGACCGCGGGCTCCCCGAAGCGGGCGTGCAAATAGCCGTCGAGGTACGCGGGCCCGTCCAGGGAGCCGTCCCAGGCCAGTGCGGCGACGAGGCTCTGGACGTGCTCGTACGTGATCCAGTCGCCGGGTTCGCTGTACATGCCGATCCCGTCGAGACCGAGGCCCGCCTCGAAGGCCAGGTCGCCCGCGATGGTGGTCAGCGGGTGCACGGGCAGGCTGCGCCAGCGGTAGCGCCGGTAGTACTCGTACATGGCGAGCGGCCCGGTGTGCGTGGCCCGCCAGGCGCGCAGCGCGTCCGCGAAGGGCACGTTGGCCTTGACGGAGGGGTCGCCGAGGTGGCCGTCGTAGGTGCGGGAGTACGCGGCGAAGTCCACGACCACCTCGGGGTCGCTCGCGTGGTCCGCGTCCGGCGGGCGGACCGTGGAGGCGTAGGCGATGCGCTCGATCCGGACGCCGGGCAGTTCGCGGCGCACCACCCGGGCCAGCTCGTTGACGACCACGGACTCCGCGTTGGAGGCGGTGCCGTACCGGTCGAGCACCGGCTTCTGGAAGGCGCCGACGTCCGGGGGCCAGCAGTCGAAGAGGGTGATCTCCGGGCGCTCCCGGAGGAAGGCGACGACCTTGTCCACGTAGGCGTTCAATGCGTCCGGGTTGTAGATGTCGAACACCGGCCCGCCGGACTCGTAGTACTGCGGGTAGTCGGCCTTCGGCAGGAAGCTGTCGTAGCCGTGGCCGCCGGTCTCGATCCGCAGGCCCCGCTTGCCGGCCTCGCGGGCGAGGACGTCGCGCACCTTGTCGTACGTGGTGACGCCGAGGCCCAGGTAGTCGGTCGGGTACACGAAGGTGTTGAGCCGGTTCTTGGCCATCCAGTCGAGCAGCGGCGGCAGGCTGGCCGCCGTGTGGCTGAACCCCTCCTCGGCGTACTGCCGCCGCAGTTGCGTGGCGGGCCGGTCGGTGTGGCGCACGGGCGGCAGTGCGAGGTCCGGGGTGTGCGGCACGTGTTCGTGGTGGCCCTCGTACGCGGGGAAGGCGGGCGCGAAGAAGCGGACGCCGGTCCGTTCCAGGAGGGCGTACACCGCGTACAGCGGGGCCCGGTCGCCGTGCCCCGTCAGCAGGAGGCAGGTGCGGTCGCCGAGCAGGGTGAAGGAGTCCTCGGGGGCACCGGAGAGCGCGCGACCGGCGTCGGCGAGGCGGTCCGGGGCGATCCGGCCGCCGCCGGTCCCGGTGTGCAGGGCCACCAGGCCGGTGACGCCCTCGGGGCGGGAGGCCGGGGCGGCCGCGGGGTGCAGCGGGAGGCGGACGCCGGTGATCCTGCGGAGGTAGTCGCGCAGTTCGGCGGCGGCGAATGCGGCGCTGCCGCCGCCCCACCAGAGGATGGCGGCGCGGGCCCGGCCGCCGGAGGTCACGCGGAGCGGGCCGTCCGCCGCCGCGGCCTCCGTCGTCGTGGTCCCGGCCAGGAGCGCGGCGCCCGCGAGGCCGGCGGCTCCGGCGAGGAAGCCGCGGCGTCTCACCCCGTCGGGTGCGGTGCGGGTGTCGTGGTGCGGCGAGTCGTTCATGAGCGGTCCGCCTTTCCGGCTGCGGTGTAGAGGTCGCCGAGGTAGTAGTCCTGCACCTTGCCCGGGTCGGGCAGCTTGCCCATGCGGTGGAAATCGGCGGCCAGTGCGTCGAACCAGCCGGCGACCGTGCCGTCCCGGGTGAGCTTCGTCAGCTCGCCGGAGGGCAGGATCTTCACGTACTTCGTGGCGCCCTTGAGCTGCCCGGCCGGGAGCTTCAGGAAGTCGGCGGTGACGGTCTCGGACTCCTCCGGGTGGGCCGCGATCCAGTCGCCGGCCGCCTTGAGGACGCCGGTGACCCTCTTGACGAGTTCCGGGTCGCCGGAGGCCAGTTTCGGCTGGGTGACGAAGACGTTGGGGAAGGTCAGCTTCGGGTAGTAGTCCTCGGTCCGGGTGATCTCCTCGAGGCCGGGGACCTTCTTCTTCATCGTGTCGATCAGCGGGTACCAGGTGGCGGCGGCGTCGACCTGGCCGGAGGAGAACGCGGTGACGACGGTGGAGGCGTCCATGGCGACCTTGGTGATGTCGTCCGGCTGCAGTCCGGCCTCTCGCAGGGCGAGGTCGAGGATCATGTCGCCGGAGGTGCCCTCGGCGACGGCGACCTTCTTGCCCTTGAGGTCCGCGGGCTCGTCGATGCCGGAGCCGGGGCGGGCGATGACCCGGTCGGCGAGGCCCAGCATGTTCACGGAGACGATGGGGGCGCGGCCGGACGCGGGGAGCCACAGGGCGCCGGGGCCGAGGTAGCCGAAGTCCAGGTCGCCGGTGCCCAGGGCCTGGACCTGAAGGGGCCCGTTGGTGAAGACCTTCAGTTCGGGGGTGACCCCGGCCTTCTTCCACAGCCCTTGTTCCCCGGCGACCGCGAGGGCGGCGGCGCCGCTGTAGTCGGCGATGTAGCCGAACTTCACCTTCTTCGGCCCGCCGTCGGAGCCGGCCGAGGAGCCGTCGCCACAGGCGGCGGCGGTGGAGACGAGCGCCAGGGCGAGGAACAGGCCCGCCGTGCGGTGGCGGAGGGCACGGATCGGCTTCATGACGCGATTCCTTCGAGCGGGGCGGGCTGGTGGTGCACGGCGTGCCACACCTGGGCGCGCAGTGCGGCGAACTCGGGCGACAGGCGGTGCTCCTCGGTCCGCGGGTAGGGCAGCGTGACCGGGATGACGGTGTGGACGCGGCCGGGGCGGGCGGCCATGACGACGACGCGGTTGGCGAGGAAGACCGCTTCGTCCACGTCGTGCGTGATGAACATGACGGTGCGCCGGTCGCGGCCCCAGGTGTCCAGGAGCGATTCCTGCATGCGGACCCGGGTGAGCGAGTCCAGGGCTCCGAAGGGCTCGTCCATCAGGAGCACCTTCGGGTCGACGGCGTAGGCGCGGGCGATGGCGCAGCGCTGTTTCATGCCGCCGGACAGGGTTTTCGGCAGGGCGTCGGCGAAGTCGGTGAGGCCGACGAGCTCGATGACCTCGCGGGCCCTGCGTCGCCGTTCGGCCTTCTTGACGCCGGCGACCTTCAGCCCGTACTCGACGTTGCCGGCGACGGTCATCCAGGGGAAGAGGGCGTACTGCTGGAAGATGACACCGCGTTCGGGGGCGGGGCCGCTGACGGGGGCGCCGTCGACGCGGACCTCGCCGGTGGTGGCGTCGAGGAGTCCGGCGGCGATGTTCATCAGGGTGCTCTTGCCGCATCCCGAGGGGCCGACGACGGTGACGAACTCGCCGTCCTCGATGTCCAGGTTCACGTGGTCCAGGGCGAGGAATCCGCCGTCCCCGACCGCGAAGTCCTTCGTCACGTCGTGGAAGTCGATGTGGGGCATGGGTTACCGCCGTTCCTGCCAGTGGGTGAGCCGGCGCTCGGCGAGGAGCAGGAGCCGGTCCATGGCGAGTCCGATCGCGCCGATCGCGATGAGCTGGACGAAGATGGTCGGCAGGTCGTAGTAGAGCTGCGCCTGCTGCATCCGGTAGCCGAGTCCGCCCTGGGCGGCGATGAGTTCGGCGGCGACGACGGTGGCCCAGGAGGCGCCGAGCCCGATGCGCATGCCGACCAGGATGAAGGGGGTGGACGCGGGCACGACGACGCCGGCGAAGACCTGTGGGTCGCGGGCGCCGAGGACCCGGGCCGCGTTGACGAGGGTGACGTCGACGGCGACGACGCCCTGGAAGGTGGAGACGACGCAGGACAGGAACGAGGCCAGGAAGATCACGAAGATCTTCGGGGTCTCGTCGATGCCCATGAGCACGATGGCGAGCGGGATGATCGCGAGCGGCGGCACCATGCGGAAGAACTGGAGCCAGGGCTCCAAGAGCCGGCGGACCACCGGGTACCAGCCCATGAGGAAGCCGACGGGGATCGCGAGGGCGACGCCGAGCACGTAGCCGGTGAGGACGCGCTTCAGGCTGGCGCCCGCGTCTTCGAACAGCGTGCCGTCCGCGATGAGTTCGCCCGCGCGCCGGCCCACGACCACGGGTCCCGGGAAGCCGTTGATGCCGCTGCCGGCGAGGGCGGTCCAGGCGAGCAGTCCGAGCGCGGCGGAGGCGAGGCCGAGGAGCACGGAGGTGAGCCGTCCCGTGCCGGGCTTCTTCTTCGGCTTCACGGCCGCGCGTTCGGGGGCGGCCGGCGGGCCCGGGGGTTTCGCGGGGTGCGGTGCGCGGGGTTTGTCCTGCACGTTCATGCGACTTCCTCCGCGACCCCGTCGACGTCGGCGGCCCGGCCGCCGCCGATGTCGGCCATGTAGCTCATCCAGGTGTAGGCCGGGTCGCCGCGGCGCAGCAGTTCGCGGTAGAGCCGGACGGTGAGGTCGCGGCGGACCTCCGCGTAGGCGGGCGCCTCGTACACGTTGTGGAGTTCGTGCGGGTCGGTCTCCAGGTCGTACAGCTCGTGCACGCTCTCCGGGTTGTGCACCAGCTTGTGGCGCCGGTCGCGGATCATGCGCTGGGAGTACGGGAAGTGGTGTCCGTGGAATTCGGTGACGACCTGGTCGCGGGTGCCGTCGGCGCTCTCCCCGTTCAGCAGCGGCAACAGGCTGGTGCCGTCGCAGGGTTCGGGGACGGGTGCGCCCGCGAGCTCCAGGATGGTCGGGTTGAGGTCGATGAGGGTGGCGAAGGCGTCGTCGGTGCGGGCGGGCGCGCCGGGGACGCGGGCGATGCCGGGGATGCGGTAGATGTCCTCGTACATCGCCGGGCCCTTGTCGTTGAGCCGGTGGGCGCCGGTGAACTCGCCGTGGTCCGCGGTGAAGAAGACCGCCGTGTCGTCCCACAGCCCGTGGCCCTTGAGCGCCTCCACGATGCGGGCGACCTGGTGGTCGATCATCGTGACGTAGCCCCAGTAGACGGCGATGAGCTTGCGCCAGGCGGCGGCGTCGAAGTCATCGGACGACCAGTAGGCGCTGTACTGGCGCTGCACCTCGGGCTTGCCCGCGAAGGTCTCGGCCATGGAGGCGGGCAGGGGTACGTCGTCGGGGTCGTACAGGTCGTAGTAGGCATCGGGTATCAGGTACGGCAGGTGCGGCCCGTACCAGTGGCAGGACAGCATGAAGGGGGTGCCGGACGCCTTCCACCCGGCGGCGTAGCGGTCCAGCAGGGCGAGGGTGCGGTCGGTGAGGAACGCCTCGACGGTGGCCTCGGCCGGCTGCTGGAGCCGGCCCGCGATGAGGTGGCCGCGCCCGGTGCCGTTGGCGGCGGTCCCGAAGACGGGCTCGCGCACGGCGAAGCGCGGGAAGCCGTTCGCGTCGAGCCACTTCTCGTACGAGGGGTGGTGGACGGGGTTGAGGGCGCCGGGCAGGTGTTCGCCGTCGAGTCCGTGGAACTCGGGGCCCTGCTCACGGCCGATGTGCCATTTGCCGACGTGCCCGACGGAGTACCCCTGGCCCTGCAACTGGCGCCAGAGCATGGGGCTTTCGTCGGACAGCTCGTCCTTGCTGCCGCCGTTGCGCTCGGGGTTGTTGAGCATGCCGTGGCGGAACGGGTGGAGGCCGGTGGCCAGGGAGGCGCGGGCCGGGGTGCAGATCGCGGTCGGGGTGTAGAAGCGGTCGAAGCGGGTGCCCTCGGCCGCGAGGGCGTCCAGTGCGGGGGTCCGGACGAGCGGGTTGCCGTAACAGCCCAGGGTGTCGGTCCGGTGCTGGTCGGTCATCAGGAACAGGACGTTGCGCGGAGCCACTCGGGCCGCCCTTTCGGTGGTCGCTCACGGTGGTGACGGTCGCCGGCCGGCACGCGGCCCCGGGGTGCTCGACGCGCACCGGTGCCGGCGATTGACGGGAACTGTAGGGAGGCCCGGTTTTTTAGGTCAACCCTTGGGAATAAACATCGTGTGAATTCGTCCGCCGCGTTGACAGAAACCCCTTGACCGATCGACCATGCGTCCATGACCGAACGCACCGATGCCCTCCAGCGCCTGCGCAGAGCCAATGAAGCCGCCGTGCTCGGCGAGTTGCGCAGGTCGGGGGCGCTGAGCCGGGGCGAGCTCAAGGAGCGGGTCGGTCTCTCCCGTACGACGCTGTTCGCGATCGTGTCCGACCTGCTGGACCGAAACGCCGTGGTGGAGCAGCCCGCCCCCGATCCCGGGCAGCCGAGGGGCCGCGGCCGCCCGGCGCTGGAGATCGCGCTGAACTCGCGCGGCGCCGAACTGATCGGCATCGACCTCCAGCGCCACCACATGCACGTGGTGGTCGCCAACTGCGCCCACGAGATCGTCGGCCGGTACAGCGCCCCCGTCCCGGCCGACAGCCAGGCCGCCGAACGGGCCGCGCAGGCGATCCACGCGGTGGAGGAGCTGGTGCGGCGCGAGTCCATCAGCCTCGCCCCGGTCCAGGGCATCGGCCTCGGCCTGCCCGGCTTCGTGCAGAACCCGGCATCGGCGGACCCGCACACCATGACCCCGTTCGCCGGGCACGTCGCCGCCGAACTCGGCCGGCACTTCGGCGCCCCGGTCCTCACCGACAACAACTCCCGGCTGGCCGCACTCGCCGAGGTCACCTGGGGCGCGGCCCGGGGCTTCGACAACGCCGTCTACCTGCGCTGGTCCCAGGGCGTCGGCGGCGGACTCGTGGTCAACGGCTCCCTCGTGCACGGCGCGCACGGAGCGGCCGGCGAGATCGGGCACACCAGCTGCGACCCCGAGGGCAAGCCGTGCCACTGCGGCGGCCGGGGCTGCCTGGAGGGGCTGATCTCCGTACCGGCGCTGCTCGCCGCGTGCGCCGAGCGCGGCCTGGGCGCCCGGGACGCCGAGGAGCTGATCGCCCTCGCCGCCGAGGGCCGCCCGGAGGCGGCCGACGTCCTGTGGGACGCGGCCGTCACTGCCGGGCGGGTGCTCGCCGCGCTCGCCGCCCAGGTCGACCCGGAGTGCGTCGTGGTCTACGGCGAACCGGCCGCGCTCGACGACCTCGTCCTCGCCCCGATCCGGGAGCAGATCGCCGCGCTCTCGCTGCCGTCCGCCCCGCGCTCCATCGAGGTGCGCGGCTCCACCCTCGGGGGCGACGCGGCCGCGCTCGGCGGGGTCGCGCTGCTGCTGCGCACGACGGGTCAGGACCTCGCGGAGCTGCTGGACCGGCCGCCGGGCTGACCCCCGCGACGGCAGCGGGCGGACCGGCGCTATTCTGGCCGCCACACCGGACACGGGGTGCCCCGCACGGGGCTGAGATCACACCCGTCGAACCTGAACCAGTTAGCACTGGCGGAGGGATGTCTCCATGTCGTTGTCGCATGCCCAGGACGAGCGCGCCGCCTTCGGCGGGCGCATGCCTTCCGCCCCCGGCGATCTGCGCATCGAGGCGCACGGGATAGCACCGGTCCCCGAGGAGCACCGCTACGGCCGGGCGGGCCGGCTGTTCACCGTCTGGTTCGCGCCCAACCTGACCATGACCGGCGTCTTCACCGGCACCGTCGGCATCGCGCTCGGCCTGGACTTCGGGACCGCGCTCGCCGCCGTCGTGCTGGGCACCCTCGTCGGCGCCGCGCCGACCGCGTATCTCGGCACCTGGGGAAGTCGCACCGGGTCCGGTCAGCTCCCCCTCGCACGGCTGGCGTTCGGACCGGGCGTCGTGCTGCCGGGCGCCCTCCAGTGGCTGTCGTCCATCGCCTGGGACGCCCTGATCGGGCTGTTCGGCGGGGACGCGCTCGCGCAACTGTGCGGCTGGCCGTTCTGGCTGGGGGTCCTGGTCATGATGGCCGCGCAGGGGGCGCTCGGGGTGCTGGGTTACGAGGTGATCCACCGGCTCCAGACCGTGATGACGTTCGCCCTGGCCGCCGCCTTCACCGTGCTCGCCGCGAAGCTCCTGAAGGGGGTGGACCCGGTGACCGCCTCGACCGTGCACGGCGCGGACCGGGCCGGCGCCTTCGTCCTGACCTGCACGATCGCCCTGAGCCTGGCGCTGTCCTGGGCGCCGTACGCGAGCGACTTCAGCCGCTACCTGCCGAGCGGGACGTCCCGGACGCGGATGTTCTGGTGCACGCTCGGCGGGATCAGCGCCTCCTTCGTGGCCGTCCAGACGATCGGGCTCTGGGGGACCTCGGTCTTCACGGACCAGACCGCGCGCGGCATCGACGCGCTGCTCGGCGGGGGCGCGCTCGGGGCGTTCGGGCTGCTCGCGGTGGCCCTGGCCGCGCTGTGCAGCAACGCGATGAACGACTACAGCGGCTCGCTGGCGTTGCAGACGATGGGGGTACGTCTGCCGCGTCCGGTGGCCGCCGCGCTCGCCGCCGCCCTGGGCTTCCCGCTGGTGCTGTGGATGCACGCGGCGGACACGACCGCCCGCTTCCAGAACGTGCTGCTGCTCGTCGGCTACTGGATCCCCGGCTTCGTGGCGATCGTGTCCGTGGACTGGCTGGTCCGCGCCCGGGCCCGGCGCGGCGCCCCCGTCGACCTCGCGGCCGAGCACGCCCGGCCGCGCCCGTGGTGGCCGGCGCTCGCCGCGTTCGCCGCGGCCTTCGCGGCGGCGGTGCCGTTCATGAGCACCAGCCTGTACGTGGGCCCGGTGGCCGAGGCGCTGCACGGGGCCGACCTCGCGTACGGGGTGGCGTTCCTCGTGGCGCTCGGGGTGTACGCCCCGCTGCGGACGCGCCGTTGACTCACCTCTCCCCGGACCACGGCCAGGCCCCGCTGCGGCCGCTCTCGATGAGTCCGGCCATCCGGAACGCCGCGTCGGTGAGGCCGCCGAACGTGTGCCGGTTCGGTCCGGCGGGGCCGTGGGCGGGCCGGTATCCGGCGAGGTTCCAGGTGTAGAGGGGGACCTCGCGCGGGATCGGGTCCGGGGCGCTGGTGTAGGGCAGGGCCTGTTCGTCGGTGACGAGGAGCACCCGGTCGTGGTCCCGGTAGTGGGTGCGCAGCGCCTTCGTGGTGTCGGTGCCGCCGAGCCGGTGGAACCGCTCGAGCACGTCGAGGACGGGTTCGCCGGGCGCGTACGGGACCGGCGCGCTGCGCCAGCCGAATTCCACCAGGTCCGCGTGCTCGGCACGCAGGGCGAACGCGGTGCCGAACACGGCGGCCGCGTCGGCCCGGCTGAGCGTGGACCGCTGGGAGAAGGTGTCGAAGAACATCGAGTCGGACCGGTCGACCAGAACCAGCGTGCGGCCGGGCATGGCGGGCACGTTGGCCAGGCAGTGGTCGAGAGCCGCTTCGAGCGCGGCGGCCCAGCGCGGTGCGGCGTGCTGGTGGGCGGCGAGGTAGCGGAAGGGGAACTGCCGGGCGCGGGCGACCTCTTCGGGGTCCGCGATGCGGGAGGCGACGCGTTCGACGGCCTGGTCCGGGAGGCCGGCCCGGTCGAAGTTGCGGAGGTTGCGCAGGAGGGCCATCGGGCCCATGACGGGGATCAGCGCCTCCCAGACGGCGGCGTCCAGCGACCCCTGCAGCCAGCCGGCCACGGACTCCCAGGTCATGCCCGCCACGGCGAGGCGTTCCGCGCCGCCGGGGCCGGTGACCAGGGCGCGCCGCTCGTCCACCGGGGTGTCCAGGAGCGCCCGGTGCGCGGTGAGCAGCGGGTCGTCGGCCGGGGCGGTGGCCCGGTCGGGGTGGTGGCGGCGGTCCAGGGCGTGGCGGAAGAGCGCGCCCTGCCAGGGCTTGGCCGGATCGGGGGCCGCGTGCACCAGATTGAGCACGTCACCGAAGCGGAAGCCCCGGGACGCGGTGTCGTACTTCAGCAGGGCGCGGGAGGTGTAGAGCCTGCGTACGGCGTCGGCGACGCCGCGCTTCACGGGCTGCGGCACCTGGCGCCCGTACGTCGCGATCCAGTGCGCGAGCAGTTCGCCGGGCTCGTCGGCCCGTTGGAGCACCGCGTCGACCACGGACCGGTTGGAGGGCCCTTCGCCGGTCCGCGCGGCGAGCCGTGCGTGGACGTACGCGGCGGCGCCGACCAGGGACGCGGTGCGCATGTTGCCCTCGTCGCGCAGCCAGCGGAGCAGGCCCGCCGTCCACGCGGGGTGCTCGACGGCGAGGCGGGCGACGAGGGCGGTGTACCGGTCGTCGCGGTCCGCGCCGCTCTCGTAGAAGGTCTCCTGGGAGACGAAGTTGCCGACGGCGAGGAGGAAGAGCTCCTCGCGGGGCTCCCGGACGAAGGCGGGGCCGCCCTCGTAGGTGCGCGGGTGCCGTGCGGTGGAGCCGGGCACGGGCCGGGTGGCGGTCAGGTGGCGGGCGGCGGCCGAGACGTGCGGGGCCACCAGCATCTCGGACCAGACCTTCGAGACGCGTCGGGAATGACGAGGCAGTGAATCCCCCCGGATTCGGGCGATGGTGAGACGCGCGCGCCCGGCGAGATCAAGGAGCATGGCGGCGGCGTCACTTGAGTGTCGGAAGGAAGTAGCCGCAACCGGGCGCACCGCCGGGCGCGGGCGCGTGGGAAACGTACAGGGCCCGCCGAGGGTCGCACCACCGAATTACCGCGCCCCCTTTCGGCGGTGCCGGGCACACGGGGCCCGCGCCCCGTCCGCCCGGCTCTTGCGGCGGGCGTTACGGCCGCGTGGGCGAGTGGTCCCCGGACGACCGGCCGAAGAGTTGGTCGATCCAGCGGGTGACGTCGGGCAGGGACGCCGACAGGACGCCGCGGTGGTCGGCCTCGGGGTAGGTGTACGAGGTCACGTGGACGCCGTTCGCCCGGAGTTGCTCGTCCAGGGCGGCGGTCCAGGCGGGCTGGATGACCGTGTCCTTGCCGCCCTGAGCCAGCAGCACGGGGAGGCGCGGGGACAGCAGGCCGGGCTCGTTGTCGGCGAGCACCTTGTCGAGGGCGGTGAGGTCGGCGCCCTCGCGGAAGATCTCGTCGCTGTTCAGCGAGCCCCAGGAGCCCGGATCGCGGAGCTGGGCGATGCACAGCCGGTCCGCGTCACCGGCCACCGCCAGGGCCTCCGGCGTGAAGATGTCCTGGTCGGGCATGGACCGGACGGTCTGCGCGCCGCGGACGATCAGCGGGAAGAAGTCGCTCACCCCGGCGATCGGCTGCTCGCGCAGCGCCGGCACGGCCGCGCTGAGCTGCGAACCCGGCGCCAGCGCCGCCGCCCCGAGCAGCCGCAGTTCGGGCGTCCACCGGTTGGCGAGGTCAGCGGCGAAGACGGCCGCGTGCCCGCCCTGCGAGTGCCCGTACGCCACCCACTCGTCGCTCAGGTGACCGGAGAGCTGGTGCGCTGCGCGGGTCAGGTCGGCGGCCGCCCGGGCCTCCGCCTCGCCGACGAGGTAGCTGTGCGTGCCGTCCGTGCCCAGGCCCTGGTAGTCGGTCCGGGTCACCGCGTATCCGCGTGCCACCCAGGGGGCCACGGTGTCCTGCATCGCCTGGAGATAGTCGTGCGCCGGACCGTTCGCGGTGTCCCGCGACGGCGCGCAGGCGTCCGCCACGCCCGTGGTGCCGTGCAGCCAGGAGAGCACCGGCCAGCCGCCGGCCGGAGGCCGCCCGTGCGGGATCGAGACCGTGCCGGAGACGGCCACCGTCCTGCCCTGCGGGGTCACCGAGCGGTACAGCACTCGCCAGTTGTCCGCGCCCGCGAAGGCCGCGACCCCCGTCAGCCGCTGCGCGCGGATGAGCGTGCCGTGCCGTCCGTGCTCCACCAGCCCACGGGACGCGTGGTAGAAGCCCTCACCGCGCGGACCGGCGGGAACGCCGCTTCCGTGGCCGGCCGCCGCCGCGGACGGTGTCGCGGCGAGCAATGCCGCGAGGAAGCCGGACGCGCAGCAGGCCGCGATCGACCTGGCCTTCCCTGAGTACATGCGTCGCTCACCCATGTGGGTCTCTGGCCTCTCTCCCGGAAATGCTGTCGCCCGGTCCCGCACGGGGCACCTGCTCGGCACACCGGCCCGGGGCAAAGTTCTGAACGATGATTCATTACTTCATCCGCCCCTCGCAAGACCCTGCGGCAGGCCATTGCCGCGCGCGATCGGCCGAGGACCCGCACACGGGCTCACGGACATACCCGAAGGGCGGCTCCGGATCTCTCCGGAACCGCCCTTCCAGGACCTGTGACGACGTCGGGGTGCACTCAGTGGTGACCGTGGGGCCGGACAAAGACCAAGGGCCGGTTTCGGTGATTCCGAAACCGGCCCTGACCTACGACTCCTACGAGTCGGGACGACAGGATTTGAACCTGCGACCCCTTGACCCCCAGTCAAGTGCGCTACCAAGCTGCGCCACGTCCCGCTGCCGCTTACCCGGTTCTGCCGGGTGGCGGCTGCAGGGAAAACATTACCTCACTCGGTGGACCGGATCGACGCGCGTGCCTGCTGGGCGCGGGCGGCCAGTCCTTCCGCGCCGCAGGCGGTGGCCAGTTTGTGGGCGCGGGCCAGTTCGCGGGGCGAGCGGGTGGCGATGCCGTAGTCGACCAGCGCCTGGGCGAACTCGTAGCCGGAGGGTGACGCCTCCAGGTGGCGGACCGCCTCGCCCAGGAGGTGGACGGACTCCTCCGGGCGCGCGAAGAGGGCCACGCAGCGCAGGGCCTCGCCGATGGCGGTCTCCGTGCCGAAGCGCTCCGCGTGGACCCGGGCCGTGTTGGCGAGCTGGGCGGCGCGACCGGGGTCCTCGTCGGCGAGGGCGCGGGCCAGGTCGCCGGCCCAGGGGCCCCAGATGCCGTTGAACCTGCCGCGCGGTTCGAGCGAGCGCCCGGCCGCCTCCAGCTCGGTCACCGCTTCCTTCGTACGGCCTTCGGCCAGCAGCAGGCGGCCCCGGACGCACGGCCCGTCCGGCAGCACCATCGCGCTCGGATACGGCAGACCGAAGTCGTACTGGTCGGCGATCTTGCGGGCCTCGGGGACCCGGCCCCGGGCCAGCAGGGTGTCGATGAGCAGGCAGGCCGCGTCCCAGTGGACGGGGAGCCCGCTGCCGACGCGGTCCGCGAGGCGCAGTCCCTCGCGCAGGAAGCCCTCCGCCTCGGCGAGGCGGCCCCGGCGGCGGTGCACCAGGCCGAGCAGGGTGTGCGCGAAGGCCAGGTGGGCGCCGCTCCAGCCGGAGATCTCGAAGGCGCGGACCGCCTCGCCGAACAACCCCTCGGCGCGGTCGAGCCGGTCCGTGAAGGCGTAGGTGATCCCCACCAGGGCGGGAAGCTCGAAGCCCCACTCGGTGTCGGTCCAGCCGAGTCCGCGTGCGGGGTGGCCGTCGACCAGGGCACGCTCGCAGAGGGCGACGATGATCTCCGCGTTCTCGCCGCGCAGCATGGCGTCGAAGGCGCGGAGCGTGAGCAGGGCGCGTTCGGCGTTGTCCCGGCCGGTGAGGTGATCGGCGTTGGCGGCGAGCCGGCGCGAACGTCCGGGGCCGTCCTCCTCGGTGGCCTGCATGCCCTCCCAGAGGAAGTGGGCGGCCTGCAGCCGCATGAGGCCGGGTCCGGGTGCCGTGCGCTCGGCCTCGGCCGCGAGGGCCAGGGCCGCTTCCTTGAGCTGGTTGTTGTGGGACAGCGCGGCGGCGAGCCGGTACGTGGCGTCGACCCGCAGATCGTCGGCGAGACCGGGCATGTCCAGCGCCGCCCGCAGGTGCTGCACGGTGGTGGCCGGGGAGCTGAGCAGCGTCGCGCAGCCCAGCTCGTACAGCAGGGTTGCGCGTACGTCGTGGCGCGGCGGTTCTTCGAGGGCCCGCTCCAGGCAGCGCTGGGCGGCCTCGGGGGCGCCGACGGCGAGGTGCTGTTTCGCGGCGGCCCGCAGCTGTGCGACGAGTTCCTGGTCGTCGTCCGGGTGGACTTCGAGCAGGTGGCGGGAGGCCGCGGCGGGGCCGAGCCCGGCGTTGGTGATGGCCCAGGCGGCCCTGCCGTGCATCGCGGTGCGCGTGGCGGGCGGGATGGAGCGGTAGACGGCCGAGGCGATCAGCGGGTGCACGAACTCCAGCGGATCGAAGCCGCTGACGATACGGGCTTCGCGCAGCCGGGCGGTGCAGTCCGCCGCTTCGGCCGAGCTCATCCCGGCCAGGGTCGCCGCCAGGTCCTGGGAGATGTCGGTCCCGAGGACGGCGGCCGCCCAGGCGAACCGGTTGGCGTTGGTGCCGAGCCGTTCGAGGCGGGCGACGAGTCCGCTGCCGCGGGCGGAGGCACCGAGTTCACGCAGGAGCCCGGCGGACTCCTCCAGCGGGGCCAGCTCCTTGTCCTGGACCTTGGCGACGAGCTCGACCGCCTCGTACGGGTTGCCGCCGGTGACGGCCCAGACCTCGCGGCAGAACGGGTCGTCGGCGTGCTCGCCGAGCGTGGCGCGGACCAGTTCGGCGGTGGCGTCCGGGGTGAGGGCGCGCAGGGCGACGCGGATCTGCGCGGGGTGGCCGTCGGCCGCGTTGCGCGCGGCCTCCCGGGCGGCCAGCTCCTCGGGGCGGTGGGCCTGGACGACGAGCACGCGCAGGTCGCCGAGGCGGGCGGTGAACGAGGCGAGCCAGGCGAGGGATTCGCCGTCCGCCCAGTGGGCGTCGTCGATGATGAGGAGCAGCGGGCGGTGGCTGAGCCGGGAGGCGAGCCGCTTCACGACGTAGTCGAGGCCGTCGCGCACACCCTGCGGATCGGGCTGCGGGCCGGAGGGCTCCGCGAGCCCCAGGGCCGGGGCGGCGCTGTCGAACCAGGGGCCGAACAGGGCCCGTACGTCGTCGGGCGGGAACTGGCCCAGGGCCGGCTGGAGCAGTTGCCGTACGACGTGGAACGGCACCGAGGTGACCGTCTCACCGCCGCGTGCCGACCAGACGGTGCACCGGCTCCCCGCCATGGCCCGGATCTCGTCCAGGAGCGCGGTCTTGCCGATGCCTGCCTCACCGCTGTAGATCAGCAGCCCGCCGGTGGCCTGTGCCCCGCAGAGCGAGTCGATGGCTTGCGCGGCAGCGGCGAGTTCCGGTTCGCGCTCATAAAGCGGCCGGGACGGCTTCATGCCTACCCTCCCCCAAAGTGGTGACCATGGTGACCGAGCCTAGTCGCGCGCGGGGCCGGACGGACAGTGGTTCGGACAGTTCGCCGCAGGTGCGGGGCACAATCGGGGGCGTGAACGAGACACGCAGGGACCGGGATTCCGAGGGACGGGCGCACAACGCGCGCCCCCGTGACGGGCTGGGGCGCCCGCTGCCGTACGGGACACCGGGGGTGGAACGCCAGCCCGAGGGTGTCGAACGCACCGCCGGTGAGACCGTCCTCGAGGCGCAGCGGCTGCTGAACGCGGGCATGCCGTTCCACGCGCACGAGGTCTTCGAGGACGCCTGGAAGTCGGGTCCGGAGACGGAACGGGAGTTGTGGCGCGGGCTCGCCCAGCTGGCCGTGGGCCTGACCCATGCCGCCCGGGGCAACGCGACGGGCGGGGCGCGGCTGCTGCGGCGCGGTGCGGCGGCGCTGGAGGCGTACGGCCCGGGCGAGGCGCACGGGATGGGGCTCGGGGAGCTCACCGGCTGGGCGCGGGATTTGGCGGTGCGGGTGGAGCGTGCGGGCGCGGGTCCGGTGGACGCGGCGGCGGAAGCCCCGAGGCTGCGCACGGAACAGCCGTGAAGCACAAGTCGGCCTGGTTTCGACGGTGTTGGTTGACAACGGCGAACGGTCCGGGGCGGAGCCACTACGATCCGGCGTCATGAGCACTTCTGACCAGGACCGAGCCGTGGACGCCCCGATAGCCGAGGACGCCGCCGAGACCGCCGCGGAGAGCCCGGCAGAGGACGTCCCCGACGACCTCGCGGGCAGTCTCGCGGAGGGTGGGGACACCGGCGGGCGCCGGCTGACCCCACGCCAGGCGAGACGGCTGCGCATCGTGCTCTCCTCGGTCGGCATGGTGGCGATGGCGGTGGTGCTCGGGCTGCGCCTCGCGAGCCGCGCCTCCGTCCTGGTGGTCGGGGTGTACGGGCTGGCGCTGATCCTCTGCGGCATCGTGATCGAGCTGAGCCGGAACGGGCGTACTCGGCTGGGCAGTTGGCTGCTGGCCGTCGGGCTGGTCGCCGCGATCGGCGCGGACTGGCTGCTGATTCCCTGAGCGGTACGGGGGGTTCAGCCGATCCGGATGTGCACCGGGCCGCCCCGCGGGTCGACGCGCCCCAGCCAGGGGGCGGTGAGGGAGAACGAGCGGCCGGGCGCGACGCACCGCGCCAGGCGTTCGCGGTGCAGCAGCGCCCCGTCCTGGCCGACGACGAGCAGCGGTGCGGACAGCCGTCTGCCGGTCCGCAGCAGGAGCCGGCGCCCGCCGGGCCCGGCGAGGTTGGGGGCGACCCATTCGAGCGGTGCGGCGACGGCGAGGGGCGGCCCGCCGGCCGGCCAGGTCCCGCTGTCCAGGTGGGCCAGCACAGGTCCTGTGACGGCCCGGCCCTCGCGGGCGGCGGTGGCCGCGCTCTCGCCGCCGCGCAGGAGGTTGCCGACGGCGAAGACTCCGGGCCGTCCGGTGCGGAACGCGGGGTCGTGCGCAGGCCCCCTCGTGCCGGGGTCCAGCGGGAGGCCGCCGCGCCGGGCGAGTTCGTGGTCCGGGATCCAGTCGGCCGTGAAGACCACGGTGTCGCAGGCCAGGGTGGTGGTCCGCCCGTCCGCGTGGCGCACGCGGACGCCGGTGAGGCGGGGGCGGCCGGTCAGGGCGGTGACGGTGGTGCGGGAGAGCAGGGGTGCGCCGCGCGACCGGCGTACGGCCGCGAAGGGGCGGGCCGGGTGCTCCGTGACACGGGCGACGAGGCGGACACCGGCGGTGCGCAGGGTGTCGGCCGCGGCGAGGCTGACCGGTTCGTCGCCGACGACCACCGCGCGGGTGCCGATGGCCTGGTGGTGGAGGTGGACGGCCTGCTGGAGTTCGCCGGTGGTGTAGACGCCGGCCGGGCGGGTGCCGGGGACGAGCCGGGCGGCGCGGGGGCGTTCGCGGGCGCCGGTGGCGAGGACGACGGCTCGGGCGGTGATGCGTTCCAGGCCGCCGGGGCCGGTGGCGTCGAGGGTGCGCGGTCCGGCCCAGCCGGTGACCGTGATTCCGGTACGGAGCGTGGCACCGGCCGCGCGCGCCTCGGCCGCGCAGCGCAGTGCGTAGACGGGGCCGGTGAGATCGCCGCTCGCGCGCGTACCGAATCCGCCGTGGGCGCAGTGCCTGGGGATGCCGCCCGGCGCCGGGTCGCGCTCCAGCACCTCCACGAACGGCACCCCGGCGGCGGCGAGTCCGGCCGCGGCCGCGAGGCCGGCCGGTCCGGCGCCGACGATCAGTACGTCGACGCGGCGTTCGCGGCGGGTCATGGGCGGGCCCCCTCGATCCGGGCGCGGAGCGCGGCCCCGCAGTGGAATCCCTGGCAGCGTCCGTTGCCGGCCCGGGTCCTGCGGGCGAGGCCCGCGGTGGAGCGCGGCGGGAGCGGCGAGGCGAGGGCGTCGCGGATCTCGCCCTCCGTGACGCGTTCGCAGTGGCAGACGACCGTGCCGTACGCCGGGTCGCGCGCGATCAGCGCGGCGTCCAGACAGGGGCGCTGGGCCGCCTCGCCGAGGTTCGGCATGGTGAGCGGGGCGAGCTCGCCGGGCTCGCCCGGGTCGAGTCCGGTGCCGGGGAGCAGGGAGACGACGTGTTCGGCGATGGCCATCGAGGCGGTGAGCCCGGTGGAGCGGATGCCGCCGACGGTGATGAGGGACCGGTCCGGGTGGGCCGTGATCCGGTAGTCCTCCTGGCCGGTGGCGGCCCGCAGGCCGGCGTAGACGGCGGTGACCTCCTCGTCGAGGAGCCGGGGCAGGACGCGGCGCCCCTTCTCGCGCAGCAGGGCCAGCCCTTCGGCGGTGGACTCGGTGGCCTCCTTGTCGTCCAGGTCCTCGGCGGTGGGGCCGAGCAGGACGTTGCCGAAGACGGTCGGCGCGACCAGGACTCCCTTTCCGGCGGCGGTGGGGACGGGCAGCAGGATGTGGCGGACCAGTTCGCGGGCGAGTTTGTCGAAGACGATGAGCTGGCCCCGGCGCGGGCGCACGGTGAAGGTGTCGAGTCCCGCCATCCGGTCGATCGCGTCGGCGTGCAGCCCGGCGGCGTTGATCAGCAGGCGGGTGCGCAGGGTGCCCCGGGCGGTGGTGAGGGTGTGCAGGCCCTCGGCGTACGCGAGGTGCTGGACGGGGCAGTCGAGGTGGAGGTGGACCCCGGCCCGGACGGCTTCGGTCGCGTAGGCGAGCGGGGTGGTCCAGGGGCAGATGACGGCTTCGTCGGGGATCTCCAGGGCGCCGAGCGCGCCGGGGCCGAGGTGCGGTTCGCGGGCGGCGGTCTCCTCCGCGTCCAGCAGCCGGGCCGCGTGGTATCCGTTCCGTTCGGCCTTGGCCAGCAGGGCGGGCAGGGCGCCGAGTTGTTCCCGGTCCCAGGCGACGAGGAGGGCGCCGACGCGTTCGACGGGGATGCCGGTGCGGGCGGCGTACGCGGAGAGCAGGCGCTGTCCCTCGCGGACGAGGCGGGCTTCCAGGGTGCCGGGGGCGGCGTCGAATCCGGTGTGCAGGATCGCGGTGTTGGCCTTGGAGGTGCCGTTGGCGATGTCGTCCGTGGCTTCGACGAGCGCGGTGCGCAGCGGGTGGCGGGCCAGTTCACGGGCGATGGCGGTGCCGACGACGCCCGCTCCGATGACGGTGACGTCGTACGGCGGGACGTCGGGCAGGGGGTGTCCTGCGCGGGTGACGGTGGGCGTGGCCGGGGCTACCACGTGGTGCTCACGTCCCCTGGAGCGGGGCGCACCCGGCCGCTCATGCCCGCTCCAGCAGGCCGCGCACGGCGGACCGGAAGGCGTCGAGGCGTTCGGCCGCCTCGTCCGGGCCGATGCGTGGTGCGTAGACCGCGGCCGGTTTCCAGTCGGGGACCGCCCGGGCGAGCGGGAGCGCGGGGTCGGCGCCCATGCGGGCCGCGGCGCCGACGCCGAGGGCGGTGACGTCGGGGAGCGCGGACACCTCGACCGGGCGTTGCAGCAGGTCGGCCTGGGTCTGCATGAGGAGGGCGGAGCGGGTGAGACCGCCGTCGACGCGCAGGACGGACAGCGGTGTGCCCCGGTCGGCGGTGACCGCGGCGGCCAGCTCGGCCACCTGGGCGGCGATCCCCTCGCACAGGGCGCGCACCAGGTGCCCGGCCGAGGTGTCCAGGCCGAGGCCGGTGACCGAGCCGCGCAGGTCGCTCCGCCACCAGGGGGCGGCGAGGCCGGCGAGTGCGGGGACGAAGGTGACGCCGCCGGTGTCGGGGACGGTGGCGCCGACCGGGTCGAGGTCGGCGGCGCCGGCGATCACCCCGAGGTCGGTGAGCCAGCGGACCGCGGAGGCCGCCGTGTAGACCTGGCCGTCCAGGCAGTAGCTGGTGCGCCCGCGGAGCCGCCAGGCCACGCAGCTGACCAGCCCGCCGATGCTGCGGCGCGGGGCGGTTCCGGTCCCGGCCATCAGGAACGCACCGGTCCCGTAGGTGCACTTGGCGACGGACGGGTCCAGGGCGCTCTGGGCGAGCAGGGCCGCCTGCTGGTCGACCAGGAGTCCGGTGAGCGGGAGGTCGCTGCCGAACACCCCGGTCGTGCCGAAGGTTCCGGCGGCGTCGGTCACGGTGGGCAGCCGTTCGTCGCCGAGGCCGTAGGCGTCCAGCGCGGCCGGTGACCAGGCGACGCGGTCCAGGTCGAGGAGCTGGGTGCGTCCTGCGGTGGCGGCGTCCGTGACGAAGGCACCGGTGAGCTGATGGACGAGCCAGGCGTCGCTGGTGGTGACGACGCCCTCGCGGGTCCGTCGGCGGCGGATCCAGGCCATCTTGGGGGCGGCGAAGTAGGGATCGAGCGGGAGTCCGGTGAGGTGGTGCAACTCGGCTCCGCGAGGGGCCAGTTCCGCGCAGACGTCCGCGGCCCGGCGGTCCTGCCAGACGATCGCCTCGGTGAGCGGCCGCCCAGTGTCCGGATCCCAGGCGAGGACCGTCTCGCCCTGGTTGGCGAGCCCGACGGCGTCGACGGTGCCACCGGATTCGGCCAGGGCCTGCCGGCCGGCCGCGACGACCGATGCGAGTAATTCGGCCGGGTCCGTCTCGACGGCTCCGCCGGGACCGTACCGGGGCCGTACGGGGGCGGAACCGGAACCGGTCACGCCGCGCTCGGGACAGATCACCAGCGCTTTCGTTCCCGATGTGCCCTGGTCGATTGCCAGCACCGGGCCTGTCATCGGTTCTCCAGCGGTACGCGAGCCCGGGGGCCCGAACGGGATCGTGATCTTCGGTCGGGGCCCCAGAGTGGTGCAGCCCAGCGGTTACGTCAAGCACGCACCGGCCCTGTGTCCGGAACCTTTCGGAGGTGCCGGATGGACGTCAACACGAGTAACCGGTAAGCGACTTGGACGGAATCAATGATTCGTTCGAGAGTTCCGCGCAAAGGGCTCTACACTCACCGCCGAGCAGCAACCGGAAGCCGAGGAGCGGTTCGCACTTCAACTGTTTCTACGTCGCAATAATCCCTGAGGAACGATGAATTCAGCCCCCCACCCCGAGCACACCCATGGCCAACGGTGAATTCCGGCCGGTTTACCATCCGGCCGGCCACGACAATGAACTCCGAGCGGCGTTGCAGGACTTACGCACCGGCCGCTGGATCGCCATGCGCGACCTGCTGGCGGGCACCCCGGACTGGGCCCGATGGACCCAGCGCACCCAGGTCCTCGGCGCGGTCGCGGCCGGGACGGACGCGATACGGACCTGGCTGACCGAGGAGCCGGAGAGCAGCGCGGGGGCCGTGATGCGCGCTCGGGTCGCCGTGGAACGCGCGGTACGGGCCAATCGCTCGGGCCACCCCAGCGGCCGGGAGCTGTGGCAGGAGGCGTGGGAGGCGTGCCGTTCGGCGGCGCACGCCGCACCGGCCGACCCGGTGCCCTGGGTGTGCCTGCTGGCCCTGTCCCAGCTCGACGAAGGCCAGCGGCTCGCCGAGCACCGGCTGCCGCCGCCCGGGCCCATGCTGTTCCCCGGCCCGTGGGGGCTGCTGGCGGAGGCCGACCGGCGCGACCCGCACAACCGCGAGGCGTACCACCGGATGCTCCAATTCGTTTACGCGCGCGGGGCCGGCGGCGCGCTCGTCGAGGCGGTGAACTTCGTTCAGTGGGCGTCGTCCACGGCGCCCGAGGGCTCGGCCCTGCATGTGCTTCCGCTGTACGTCCGGGTCGAGCGCTACCGCCGCGAGCACGACCACGACAAGGCCCTCGACCTGCACTGGGTCACCGAGGACGCCGAGCGCGAGGCCCTGCGCGCGCTGGAGGTCTGGTACCGCCGCGCCCCTGCCGCCACCCGCACCCTGCCCGACCTCAACCACCTGGCGCACGCCCTGTGGGGGGCGCTCCGGTTCGCCGAGGCGGCCGAGGTGTTCCGCGAGCTGGGCCCGTACTTCACCTCGCTGCCCTGGGCCTGCCGGTCCCGTACGCCCGACGACCCCGGCGGCGCCGAGGAGGTCTTCGTGCGGGCCCGCGCCCGGGCGCTGGCGGCCGCATCCGGCTGACCACCCGCCCCCGTTCTTCGCGTTGCCCGTCCACCCCCCACCAGGAGGTTCTCCATGTCCGTGTCCACCTCGCCCCGCAAGGGCGCCGGACCCCGTGCGCCCGAGGACGAGGAGCAACGGCTCCGCGAACTCGGCTACCAACCGGTCCTGGCCCGCCGCATGGGCGGGTTCGGCAACTTCGCCATCAGCTTCTCGGTCATCTCGATCCTGTCGGGGTGCATGACCCTGTACGGCTTCGGCATGTCCACGGGCGGTCCGGCGGTGATGCTGTGGGGCTGGGCCGGGGTCGGCCTGTTCGTGCTCTGCGTCGGGATGGCGCTGGCCGAGGTGACGAGCGCGTATCCGACGTCGGGTGCGCTGTACTACATGGCGGACCGGCTGGGCGGCCGCAAGTGGGGCTGGTACACCGGCTGGCTGAATCTGCTCGGGCTGCTCGGCGCCATCGCGGGCATCGACTACGGCGCCGCGCTGTTCACAGGCGCGCTGATGAAGATCCAGTGGGGCTTCACGCCCACCCCGGGCAAGACGATGATCATCTTCGTCTGCATCCTGCTGCTGCACGCCGTCATCAACCTGTTCGGGGTGCGGCTGGTGAGCGTCCTCAACTCGGTCAGCGTGTGGTGGCACCTGGCCGGTGTGGCGGTGATCGTCTCCGTACTGGCGATCGTGCCCTCGCACCACCAGTCGCCGTCATTCGTGTTCACCGAGTTCGTCAACGACACGGGCTGGCACAACCCGTTGTACGTGGCGGCGATCGGGCTGCTGCTCGCGCAGTACACGTTCTGCGGCTACGACGCCTCCGCGCACCTGTCGGAGGAGACCTCGAACGCCTCGGTCTCGGCCGCGCGCGGCATCGTCCGGGCCATCTGGGTGTCGTGGGTGGCCGGTTTCGTACTGCTGGCGGGGCTCACGTTCGCCATCCAGGACTACGCGGGTACGCAGAAGAGCGAGACCGGTGTGCCACCCGCGCAGATCCTGATCGACGCGCTGGGCACCTCCGGCGCCACGGCGATGCTGCTGATCGTGATCGCCGCGCAGCTCTTCTGCGGGAACGCCGAGGTCGCCGCCGCCAGCCGGATGGTGTTCGCCTTCAGCCGCGACAACGCGCTGCCCGGCTCCTCGCTCTGGCGGAAGGTGAGCGCGCGGACGCAGACGCCGGTTCCGGCGGTGTGGCTCTCGGTGATCGTAGCCGGGGTGCTGGCCCTGCCGTCGCTGTACTCGGCGACCGCGTACGGCGCGGTGACCGCGATCAACGTCATCGGGATCACGCCCGCGTACGCGATCCCGGTCTTCCTGAAGCTGCGTGCCAAGGGCCGCTTCCAGCCCGGCCCGTGGCACCTGGGCCGCTGGTCGAAGCCGGTCGGCTGGATCGCGGTGGTGTGGGTGGCGATCGTGACGGTGCTGTTCCTGCTGCCGCAGTCGTCGCCGGTGACCATCGACTCGATGAACTACGCCTCGATCGCCCTGGTCGCGGTGCTGGTCCTGGCCACCGTGTGGTGGTTCGTCGCGCGGCGCTCGTACGGCACGCCGTCGGCGTACGGGAACGCGCGCGAGCAGGCGGAGATCGAGGAGGGCATCGTCTGACCGCGACCGCCGCCGCACGCGGGACGGCCCCGCGCACACACGTGCGCGGGGCCGTCCCGCGTAACGCCTTCAGGCCAGGAGGAGTTGGAGGCCGCCGACGACGGTGGCGGCCAGGACGACGCGCTCGAAGAGCCGCTGATCGATGCGGTCCACGCACCTGCGCCCGATCCAGGCACCCGGCAGCACGAAGACCAGCAGGCAGGCGTCCAGCAGCAGGGAGCGTCCGTCGATCAGCCCGAGTCCCACGCTGAACGGCACCTTCGAGGTGTTGACGATCAGGAAGAACCACGCCGATGTGCCCAGGAAGCCGAGTTTCCGGAATCCGGCCGAGAGCAGATACAGCGACATCACCGGACCGCCCGCGTTGGCGACCATGGTGGTGAAGCCGCCGAGCACCCCGTACGAACGTGCCTTGAGCCGTTCACCGGCGGTCGGGGGCCCGTCGTCGGCACCGGGTTCGCCGACGGCCTCCGCCGTGCGGCGGCGCCAGACGGTGACGCCGGCCATGAAGACGAGGATCGCGCCGATCGAGGTCCGCACGGTGGCGTCGTCGGCCCACATCATGAACAGCGTGCCCGCCGCCACGCCTGCCGCGACGGCCGGGAAGAGCCGCAGCAGGGTCGGCCAGTGCGCGTGGCGCCGGTAGACGAGGACGGCGAGCACATCGCCCGTGATCAGGATCGGGAGCAGCACCCCGGTGGATTCGCGGGCGGGGAGCACCGCCGCGAAGACCGCGAGGCTGATCGTGTTGGCACCGCTGACTGCCGTCTTGGAGAAGCCGACGAGTGCGGATGCCGCGGCCAGTGCCGCCAGTTGCCAGAGGGTAAGTGTGTCCATGCCAGGCAGAGAGCGTAACCGGCCCGGCGGGATCGGCCGGAGGGCCCCTAGACGTCTGTGCGAAGGACGACTGCGAGGGTGCGCGGGCCGTGGACGCCCTCGACCCGCTCCAGCTCGATGTCGGAGGTGGCCGAGGGTCCGCTGATCAGCGTGGTCGGGCGCTCCGGCACCAGCCGGGCCACCGCTTCCGGCACCCCCACCTCCACGGTCGACAGGTCGACCACGCACACATGCAGGTCGGGCACGAGGGACAGCGCCCGTCGCCCCTGGTCGGGCGAGCCGTCCAGGAAGATGGTGCCGGTCTCGGCGCAGCTGACGGCGGACGCGGTGACGACACCGTCGAGGGCGTCCAGGCGCGGCGCCGGGATGTCCGCGGAATCCTGCTGGACCTCGCCGTCGTAAGCGGCCAGCCACCCGGTGTCGAGCCCCGGGGGCACACCGATGCGCCCGGCCTCCCGCGCCCGCAGCACCTCGGCGATGACCTCGGCGGTCCGGTCGGCGGTGCACGGGTGGACCTGCGCCTTGTAGTCGACGAGCCGGTCGGTGAAGAGGGCGAGGCGTTCCTCGTCGGGGAGGGTGCGTCCGGTGCGGTAGGCGCGCGGGACGGGGGGCGCCCCGGCGGGTGCGAGGGCCAGCGCGTCCCGGACGCGGCCGAGCACGATGTCACGGGCGGTCGTCATGCGCCGTCCTCCTGCTGCTGGTTGCGGGTGTGTTCGGCGGACGCCTCGCGCAGGGCGGCCGCGCCTTCGGCCGAGGCCAGCCAGGCGCGGAAGGTCTGTTTCGGCGGGGCGGGGGTGTCGCGGCTGTCGCTCCAGCCGTTGAGCGGGGGCGGCAGCGCCGGGAGCTTCCCGTCCCGGGCCAGGACGCGGCCGAGCCGGGATGCCTTCTGTGCGGCGGTGTAGACCTTGGGCCGTCCCATCACGGCGCCCGCCGCCCTCATGGCCAGCTTCTCGGCGGTGGTGCCGGTCTGCTCGGTGTGCTGGTGGCGCAGCTCGACCAGCAGCGAGGGGATGTCGATCTTGACGGGGCAGGCGTCGAAGCAGGCCCCGCAGAGGCTGGAGGCGTACGGCAGCGAGCTGTTCGGGTCGTTCTTGGCGGCGTCCATCCCGGCGAGCTGCGGAGTGAGTACGGCCCCGATCGGTCCGGGGTAGGTCGATCCGTAGGCGTGCCCGCCGGCGCGTTCGTACACCGGGCAGACGTTGAGGCAGGCCGAGCAGCGGATGCAGTTCAGCGCCTCGCGGCCGACGCGGTCCGCGAGGGCGGCGGTCCGACCGTTGTCGAGGAGGACCAAGTGGAAGGTCTGCGGTCCGTCGCCGGGGGTGACGCCGGTCCACATCGAGGTGTACGGGTTCATCCGCTCGCCCGTGGAGGAGCGCGGCAGGAGCTGGAGGAAGACCTCCAGGTCCTGGTAGCGCGGGAGGACCTTCTCGATGCCCATGACGGTGATCAGCGTGTCGGGGAGGGTCAGGCACATGCGGCCGTTGCCCTCGGACTCCACGACGGAGAGGGTGCCGGTCTCGGCGATCCCGAAGTTGGCCCCGGAGACGGCCACCCTGGTGGTCATGAACTTCTCGCGCAGGTAGGCGCGGGCGGCGGCGGCCAGGTGGGCGGGGACGTTGTCCAGGGCCGGGTCGACGCCGGGGATCTCCTTGAGGAAGATCTGCCGGATCTCGTCCCGGTTGCGGTGGATGGCGGGGACGAGGATGTGCGAGGGCTTGTCGTGGGCGAGCTGGACGATGAGTTCGGCGAGGTCGGTCTCGTGCGCGGCGATGCCGAGGGATTCGAGGTGTTCGTTGAGGCCGATCTCCTGCGTGGCCATCGACTTGACCTTGATGACCTCGTCGCTGCCCGTCTCCCGGACCAGCCGGGCGACGATCTCGTTGGCCTCGACGCCGTCGCGCGCCCAGTGGACGGTGCCGCCGCGTGCGGTGACGTTGCGTTCCAGCTCCTCCAGGAGTTCGGGGAGCCGGTTCATGGTGTCGGTCTTGATGGCGGACCCGGCGTCGCGCAGCTCCTCCCAGTCGGGCAGTTCGCCGGTGACGTGGAGGCGTTTGGCGCGGATGGTGCGGGTGGCGCGGCCGAGGTTGCGGCGCAGTTGCTCGTTGCCCAGCTCGTCGTGGGCGGCGGCGGGGAACTTCCGGTCGCCGCGCAGATTGCCCGTGCCGTACGGGGAGCGGGGCGGGGTCGCGGGCATGCCGAGAAACGTCGCGCTCATCGGGCTGCCTCCGTCAGGACGTGCGGCGAGGTGCGGGTGGAGGACAGGATCTGGGCGAGATGCAGGGTCTTCGTTCCGGCCTTGATACGGGAGAGCCCGCCGCCGATGTGCATCAGGCAGGAGGAGTCACCGGCGGTGCACACGTCGGCTCCGGTCGCGGTGACGTTGCGCATCTTGTCCTGGAGCATCGCCGTCGAGGTGTCGGCGTTCTTCACGGCGAAGGTTCCGCCGAACCCGCAGCAGGCGTCGGCCTCGCCCAGCTCGACCAGGTCGATCGCGTCGACGGCGCGCAGCAGCCGCAGCGGTTTGTCACCGACCCTGAGCATGCGCAGCGAGTGACAGGTGGGGTGGTACGTGACCCGGTGCGGAAAGTACGCGCCGACATCGGTGACGCCCAGCACGTCCACCAGCAGTTCGGACAGCTCGTACGTCTTCGCCTTGACGGTGGCGACACCCGCGCGCAGCGCCGCGTCCCCGTACCGCTCGGCAACGATCTCGTGCTGGTGGCGGACCGATCCGGCGCAGGAGCCCGACGGCATGACGACGGCGTCGATGGAGCTGTCGCCGAACTGGGCGGCGAAGTTGCGGACCAGCGGGACGGGTTCGCGCTGATAGCCGGTGTTGACGTGCATCTGGCCGCAGCAGGTCTGGCCGGGCGGGAACACCACCTCGTGACCCAGGCGGGCCAGCAGCACCGCGGTGGATTTCACCGCCTCGGGGAAGAGCGTGTCTCCCAGACAGGTGGCGAAGAGTCCGATACGCATGGGACCTCCCCGATCGGAAGTTATGGTCCGACCATACTACCCTCCGGCCTGTTTCGACAGAGGTGCGGCACACCTGGCGAGGGCCTTGAGCGCCAGTGACCTGGCCAGCATTTGGTCTGACCTTATTGACATACGACATCTCCGATGTCCTACTGATCGCTGAATCAGCTGCGTCACTCAGCGAGGAGTAATTCCGTGGCTTCCGCACCACCCGCCGCCACCGCGTCGGCTTCGTACACGCCGGACGTCCACGCCATCGGGGGCAGCCTCCTGGCGACCGCGCTGGTGAGCCTGATCCCGCTCGCCGTGTTCTTCGTGCTCCTGATGGCGGCCAAGCGCTCGGCCCTGGTGTCCGCGCTGGGTTCGGTCCTCACGGCTCTGCTCGTCGCGGTGATCGGCTTCGGGATGCCGGTCGGGCTGGGGCTGCTCTCGGCGTCCCAGGGGCTGGTCTTCGGCCTGTTCCCGGTGATGCTGATCGTCGTCGCGGCGATCTGGTTCTACGAACTCACCGTCGTCAGCGGCCGGTTCGAGGATCTGCGGCGTTCGTTCAGCGCCGTCGGCCGGGGCGACCTGCGCGTGCAGGCGATGCTCATCGCCTTCTGCTTCGGCGGCCTGCTGGAGGCGCTGGCCGGCTTCGGCGCGCCCGTCGCCATCACGGCCGTGATGCTGCTCGCCCTCGGCCTGCCCCCGGTCAAGGCGGCGGTGACCGTGCTCCTCGCCAACACCGCGCCGGTCGCGTTCGGCGCCATGGCCATTCCCGTCACCACCGCGGGCAACCTCACCGGCATTCCCCCCGAGGACATCGCCTCGGTCATCGGCCGCCAGTCGCCCCTGCTCGCGATCTTCGTACCGCTGCTGCTGCTGTTCGTCGTGGACGGCGCGCGTGGCATCCGTCAGCTGTGGCCGATCGCGCTGGTCACCGGCGGCGTCTTCGCCCTGACCCAGTTCTGGTGCGCCAACCACTTCGCGTACGAGCTGACCGATGTGGTCGCCTCACTCGTCGGGTTCGGCGTCGCGGTGCTGATGCTGCGCTTCTGGAAGCCGCGGACCCCGGACGACCAGCGCTCCCAGGTGGAGAACGAGCCGCTCACCCGGCACCGGGTCACCTACGCCGTCCTCCCGTACATCCTGGTGATCGCGATCTTCGGCATCGCCAAGCTGAACGTGGGCGGGCTGGACGTGCCCGAGGTGCTGGGCCACGCCAACCTGAAGATCGAGTGGCCCGGCCTCTACGGCGAGCTGATGACCACCGGCGGCACTCCGTCGTCCAGCGCGGTGTACACCCTGGAGGTCCTGGGCAATCCGGGCACCCTGCTGATCGTCTCCGGGATTCTGGTGACACTCATCTACCGGTTCGCCAAGGACCGTGATGTCTACCCCATGACCGGTGGCGTCGCGCTCTCGGCGGCGGGCCGGACGCTGAAGAACATGCGGACCGCCATCGCGACGGTCGCCACGGTGCTCGCGCTGAGCTATGTGATGAACCAGTCCGGTCAGACCGTTGCCATCGGCACCTGGCTGGCGACGGCGGGCGGGCTCTTCGCCCTGCTCTCGCCGGTGCTCGGCTGGCTCGGCACCGCCGTGACCGGCTCCGACACCTCGGCCAACGCCCTGTTCGCCAACCTCCAGCAGACCGCCGGGCAGACCGCCGGGATCGACCCGACCCTGCTCGTCGCCGCGAACACCTCCGGTGGCGTGGTCGCCAAGCTGGTGAGCCCGCAGAACCTGACCATCGCCGCCACCGCGGTCGCTATGCCCGGCTCGGAGCGCATCCTGCTGCGCAAGGTCGCCGGATACAGCGTGGGCATGCTGGCCGTCCTCTGCGTCCTGGTCTACCTCCAGTCGACGCCGGCACTGTCCTGGATGCTGCCCTGACGGCAGCCGCCCGGCGACGGGGCCCGGTGCGGCGGGGGTGCTACTCAGCTCCCCCGCCGGAGTCGGTCCGGTCCTCGTCGACCAGCGTCCCGTGGAAGCCGCGGATGTGGCGCTCGGCGAGGTCGGCCGCCGCCTCGCCCTCCCCGGTGCGCACCAGCCTCAGCATCTCCGTGTGCTCGGCGTTGAGCCGGGCCTGGGTGGCGGGCCAGTCGTCCACCTCTTCGAGGGCCCGCAGGATGAGGGGCCGTACGGACTCCCGTACCGCGGCGGTCAGCGTGGAGGTCAGCGCGTTGCCCGAAACGCTGGCCACCTTGACGTGGAACCGCGTGTCGAGCTCGTTGAACTCCTCCGGCCCGATGCCCTCCCGCGCCATCCGGTGGACCACCGCGCCGGCCGCGTCCAGGTCCTCGTCGGACGCGTGCTCCGCGGCGGCCGCGAAGCTGGAGCGCTCCAGGGCGACGCGGGCCTCCAGCACATCGTGCAGGCTGTAGCTGCCGAGGGCGAAGTGCAGGCGCAGCAGCCTGCCGAGCGCGTCGTCCGGGTTGCGCACGATGCGGGCCCCGGAGTCGTGGCCCCGGCCGGGCTGGGCGACCAGCACGCCGATCGTCTCCAGCACTCGCAGCGCCTCCCGGAGCGCGGACCGGCTCACGCCGAACACGGGGGCGAGTTCGCGCTCCGGCGGGAGCCGGTCCCCGGCCCTCAGCTTTCCCGCGAAGACCTGCTCCTCGATGCTCTGGAGCACGAGTTCATGGGTCCGGGCCTGCCGCACGGGCTGCCACTCGACAGGCATCCGCTCCTCCACTCCCCGTTCGGGCGTATGCGTACATCCCGACTATGTCACACACACCATGTGGTCGGACCACAAACCGGGAGCCCGTCCCCTCAGTAGGTGACGGTGATGCGCCGGGCCACGCCGTCCACCCGGATCCGGCCGCCGAACGGAATGATCACCTGCGGGTCCGTGTGACCGCAGTCGACGTCGAAGACGGCCATGGTGTCGGGGGCGTACTCCGCGAGGGCGCGCAGCACCGCCTCCCGCTGCTCCCGGCAGTACTCCGCACCGGCTTCCGCGTCGAGCGGCTGGTCGAAGGACCAGTTCTTGGCGCGCGCCATCACCAGGGCGGGGAAGCGCCGCAGCAGGCCCCGCTCCCCCATGTTGCGCAGGATGCGGTACACCTCCTCGGCGCGGGGCAGCTCCTCGGAGGTCTCGAGGAACAGCACCCGGCCCTCGTAGGCCTCCGAGGGGAGGATCTCCCGGTCGGCCATCAGCATCCAGGCCAGGATCTCCAGGTTGCCGCCCCAGCTCGCCCCCTCGGCCACCCGGTCCGCGTTGTGCCAGATCCAGCCTTCCGCGGGGAGCAGGTCGGGCTCCTGGTCGAAGGTGCGCGGGTCCTCCCAGCGCCGGTTGGTGCTGCCGCTCTCCTTCGCCGGCGTCAGCTCGTACGGGCCGTGGGTGAAGAGCGCGGCCCGCAGGGACTCGGCGGTCTGCGGGTGCAGCGTGCCGGGGCGGCCGAACTCGACCATGACGCAGCCGCCGTGGTAGCCGACGATGCCGAGGTTGTCGAGGAACACCAGCAGATTGGTGTTGTCGCTGTAGCCGAAGAACGGCTTGGGGTGGGCGCGCAGCAGTTCGCGGTCCAGGTGGGGCAGCAGGGTGATCTGGTCGTCGCCGCCGATGCTGGCTATGACGGCCTTGATGTCCGGGTCGGCGAACGCCGCGTGGAGGTCGGCGGCGCGTTCCTGCGGGGTGGAGCCCATCTTCCGGGTGCTGGGATACTCCACCGGCTCCAGGCCGAATTCCTCGCGGAGCCTGCGCAGTCCCAACTCGTGGGGCAGCGGAAGGATTCCGGGCAGGCCGGAGGCTGGTGAAAGCACGGCGACGCGGTCGCCGGGCCGGGGCTTGGACGGGTAGCGGGAAGGTGTCATCGCGCGAGCCTACGCAGCGCCGCCGGGGGTGTCCGCCGGATTTCCGGCGGCGGCCCGCGCGGGACCGGCCGGGGTGCCCTGGTGGAAGTACATCCGCCACCGCTCGCCGGACCTGCGCCACAGCGAACTGCGCCTGAAGAGCATGCCGTTCCGTTCGGTGACGTACGTGAGGTGGACCAGGTCAGGGGCGAGCAGGGTGCCGGACAG
Organism: Streptomyces sp. NPDC052299; assembly: GCF_040679335.1. Lineage (NCBI taxonomy): Bacteria > Bacillati > Actinomycetota > Actinomycetes > Kitasatosporales > Streptomycetaceae > Streptomyces > Streptomyces sp. NPDC052299. The sequence continues at coordinate 220,121 of NZ_JBFAUP010000010.1, forward strand.
CTCGAAGACGTCCGGGCCGGGGTCGTCGTCCTCGACGGCGGAGGTGACGGCGAGGATGGAGGCGCGGTCGTAGCGGCGTCCGGAGGCGCCGAATTCGGTGAAGTCCGGGTCGAGCAGTTCCGTCACCGCATCGGGCGACGCCCGTACCTCCGGATCGAGGAGCCGGAGTTCGCCCGCCATGGCGGCCCGTACGGCCCGCCCTTCCTCGTCGCTGAGCCTCATACGGACGGACCTTACGTCGGCGGCGCGCGGTCAGACCAGGACCAGCAGGTCCATCCAGCTCACGGCGGGCCGGTCCGGCTCCTGTTCCGCCGCCGTCCGCAGTCGGCGCATCCCGCGCTCGAACTCGTCGTCGCCGAGGCCGCGCAGCTTCGCGTCGGCATCCCGCCTGATCCGGTCGGCGAACGCGGCGAGGCTCGGCGCGCTCTGCTGCGGCACCGCGTGCAGGGCGACCCGGGTGAAACCGGCCCCGGCGAACGCGTCGCAGGTCTGCTCCACCGTGGGGTAGCCGTCCACGATGCGTTCGGCGCCGGGGAAGAAGCGCACCCGCAGGTCCCGTGCGCACCGGCCCGGGAAGGAGTTGCGGATGAGCACGGGGGCGCCGGGTCTCAGCGCCCTGCGCAACTCCCTGGCGGCGGCGGGCAGATCACCGATGTGGTGGACGACCGAGCCCAGCCAGGCCGCGTCCGCGCAGCCGTCCGGCACCGGCAGCGCCTCCGCGCGTCCGTCCAGCGCCTCGATGAGCCCGCTCCGGGGGATCAGCGCCCGCATGGCGGCGGCCGGTTCCACGGCCAGGACCCGGACGCCGAACCAGTCGGCGAATGCGGAGGCGAAGGAACCGGTGCCCGCGCCCACGTCCAGGACGGTGGCGCCCGGTGCGAGTTCCACCTCGGCCGCGACGGCGGCGCGCCATGCGGTCAGGCCGTCGCGCGGGATCTCCCGGGCGAGGCGGTAGTCCTCGGCGAAACGACGGTCGGGGGCGGTCGCTTCCATGGGGCCCTCACTTCTGGGCGCGGTCAGGTGGGTCCGCCGCGCCTCGTCGGCGGATGCTAGCGACCCCCCTTCCACTTGTCTAGACCAAGAAAGGTGGCGGATGCGGGCGGTGGGCGGGAGGGTTCACCCACCCAGTTCATAGGATTCTCAGGCAGTCCGGTTACCGTGTCGGGCGTGACCCAGACGAGCCCGCCCGGCTGGCATCCAGACCCCGGGTATTCAGGATTTGGCCCCCGCCACGAGCGCTGGTGGGACGGCAACCAGTGGACCGACCATCTGCGCGTACCGCCTGCGGCCGTCCGCAGCAGGCGGATACGCATCGGGGCCGGCATCACCGCGGCCGTGGTGGTGCTGGCCGCCATCGGGGGCGGCGTCTATCTGCTGTCGGACGACTCGGACGGCAAGAGCGACACCGCGGCCACCGCCCCGTCGGACTCCCCGTCCCCCGGACCCGACCGGCAGCGCGGCGGCGGGAACGGCAGCGGCGGCAACGGCGACGAGCGCGGCGGCGGCAACGGCGGCGACGACCGGTCGCCGGAGCAGGGGCAGCCGCAGATCGAGGACGGCTACGCGACGGACCTGGCCAGCGGCATCAGCATCCCGGTCCCCGACGGCTGGAAGGGCGAGTCGGGCATGGGCGCCGGGGTGACCACCGGGTCCTACGCCTGCCCCGGTGACGCCGAGCAGAAGTGCGTGCGCGGCGGGGTGTTCTCCGCCCCGGCCGAGGCGCTGAAGCTGACGACCAGGACGGCGAAGGCCACCGCCGAGAAGGACATCGAGAACAACGCCAACGAGTCCTACGGCGAGAAGATCTACGGCGGCATCACCTCGCACGAGGAGCTGAAGTCCGAGGCGGTCACGGTGGCCGGGCAGCAGGGCTACCGGGTGCGCTGGAAGGTGGTGACGAAGAACGGCGACGACGGCTACGTCGAGTCGCTGGCCTTCCCGTCCCCGCGGGCCAAGGACATGCTGGTGGTGATCCGCTCCGGCTTCGACATCAACAGCAAGGCGCCCGCGCTGTCCGTACTGGACACGATCACCAAGGGCATCAAGGCCGCGTCCGGCGGCGGCTCCGGCACCAACGCCTGAGCGTCCGACGGGGCGCACCGCACGGCCCGGCTGAGTATCCGGGCCGTGCGGTCTGAGTACGTCCCCCGATCCCGGTGCCGTACGCCGCCGCTGAAATGGGGTCATGGCTCCCGACCCGAAGCGCCTCCGCGTGCGTCACGTCACCAGTGCAGGCACCTCCCTGGCCCTCTCGCTGGCGCCGCTCGTGATCGGCGTGCTGTTCGCGCGCACGATGGCCCTGGACCCGCACACACCGGTGAACGCCCTGATCACCCGGGGCGGACGGGGCGTCGGTCCGTCGCCCGCCGAGTGGCGCGGCTGCGGCCGGAGCGCGCTGCGCCGGTGCCGGTCCGTCTGCCGGCCCCTGGGCCCCGGGCGCGCCCGGCCGAAAAACCTGTTCCCCCGCACGCCCCGTCTTCCCTAGACTCGCCGCACACCGCGCGCCGGCCGTCCGCCGGCGCGTCCGCCGTGACCGTTGAGGGGAGACCGCCGTGCGTTACCGCACCGCCGCCGTCGTCCCCCCGTCGCGGTTCGAGGTGATCCTGGTGTCTCGCGCCGCCCGGAGCCGGCTGCGCGGCCGGCCCCGGACCCCGTGACGAACACCCGGGCCCCGCATTCTTCCTGACATGCAGTCATGTCCCGTGGGCTCCGCAGGCCCGCATCCGGGCCGCTTCGTCCGGGGGTATCGCGCCGTCTTCTTCCGGATCATCCCGAAAGGCCACCGGCCGTGCGTACCCACCAGCACCGTTCCCCCGTCACCGCTCTCACCACCGTCCGCAACCTGGGCATCCTGGCCCATGTCGACGCCGGCAAGACCACGGTGACCGAGCGGATCCTCTACACCACCGGCACCACCCACAAGCGCGGTGAGGTCCACGACGGCACGACCATCACGGACTTCGACTCCCAGGAGCGAGACCGGGGCATCACCATCTTCGCCGCGGCCGTCAGCTGCGCCTGGGACGGTCACCGGATCAACCTGATCGACACTCCGGGGCACGTCGACTTCGCCGACGAGGTCGAACGTTCGCTTCGGGTGCTCGACGGCGCGATCGCGGTGTTCGACGCCGTCGCCGGGGTGGAGCCGCAGAGCGAGTCGGTGTGGCACCAGGCGGACCGGCATTCCGTCCCGCGGATCGCCTTCGTCAACAAGCTGGACCGGGCCGGCGCGGACCTGGACACCGCGGTCGCCTCCATCCGGGACCGGCTGCACACGGTCCCGCTCGTGGTGCAGCTGCCCATCGGGGCGGAGGACGCCTTCCGCGGCGTGGTCGACCTGGTGCGCATGCGCGCCCTGGTGTGGGCGGACGGCGCCGACGCGTACGAGGAGGGCGAGGTGCCCGACGGGCTGCGCGAGGAGGCGGCCCGGCGCCGGCGGCTCCTGGAGGAGGCGGTGGCGGAGCTGCATCCGGCGGCCCTGGAGGAGTTCTGCGTACGCTCCGAGCTCTCGGCGGGGACGCTGACCGGGGCGCTCAGGGATCTGACGCGGACCGGTGAGGGCGTCGTGGTGCTGTGCGGTTCGGCGTACCGGAACCGGGGTGTCGAACCGTTGCTGGAGGCGGTCGTCGCGTACCTGCCCTCCCCTCTCGACGTGCCGCCGGTACGGGGCCTGCTCGACGGGGCGGTGCAGGAGCGGGCCGCCGATCCTCAAGGCCCCTTCGCCGCGCTGGCGTTCAAGGTGAACGCGACCGCGACGGGCCGGCTCACGTATCTGCGGGTGTACTCGGGAACGATCCGGAAGGGGGAGACGGTGCTGGACGCGACCACCCGGCGCAGTGAGCGCGTCGGGCGCATCCTGCGGGTCCAGGCGGACCGGCACGTGGACGTGGACGCGGCGGTGGCCGGGGACATCGTCGCGGTCATCGGCCCGAAGGCCGTCCGGCCCGGTGCCACGCTGTGCGCGCCCGGCGCCCCGCTGGTCCTGGAACCGCCCTCGGTGGCCGACCCGGTCGTGTCCGTGGCGGTGGAGGCGCGGCGGAGCACGGACACGGAGCGGCTGATGGCCGCCCTGGTCCGACTGACCGAGGAGGATCCGTCGCTCGTGGTGCGGACGGACCCCGAGACCGGTCAGACCGTTCTCTCGGGCATGGGCGAACTGCATCTGGAGGTGGCAGCGGAGAAGATCCGCCGCGACCAAGGCCTGGACGTCCGGGTCGGCCGGCCGCAGGTCGCGCACCGGGAGACGCTGGTGCGCGGGGTGTCCGGTCTGGTCTACCGGCACGTCAAACAGGACGGCGGGGCCGGGCAGTTCGCGCACGTGGTCATCGACGTCGAACCGCTGGAGGCCACCGACGGGGAGGAGGCGGCGGAGTTCGCGTTCGGTTCGGCGGTCGTCGGCGGCCGGGTGCCGCAGGAGTATGTGCGGGCGGTCGAGGCCGGCTGCCGGGACGCGCTGGCCGAGGGGCCGCTCGGCGGGCATCCGGTGACCGGGGTGCGGGTGACGCTGACCGACGGCGCGACGCATCCCAAGGACTCCTCGGAGATGGCGTTCCGCACGGCGGGGCGGTTCGCGCTCCGGGAGGCCCTGCGGGCAAGCGCGATGGTGCTGCTGGAACCGGTGGTCGAGGTGACGGTCACCGTGCCCGGTGACGCGGTCGGCGGGGTGCTCGGCGACCTCGCCGCCCGGCGCGGCCGGGTCTCCGGCTCCACCACGCGGGGCGGCGCGGCGGTGGTGACGGCGACCGTGCCGCTGGCCGAGCTGTTCGGTTACGCGACGCGGCTGCGCAGCCGTACGCAGGGCCGGGGCACCTTCACCACCCGGGCGACGGGGTACGCGCCCGCCCCCGCCGTCACGGCCTCCGGCACCGGCTGACGGAAAGGTCCCGCCCGCCATCGCGGCGGGCGGGACCTGTCGTCGTCGGGGCCGGGCCAGGTCAGGCGACCGGGACCGGGAAGGTCGGGTACTCGACGCCGGACACGTACTGCACGACCCGGATGACCTGGCACGAGTAGCCGAACTCGTTGTCGTACCAGAGGTAGAGGATCGCGTTGTCGCCGTCGACCTGGGTGGGGCCGGCGTCCACGATGGAGGCGTGGCGCGAGCCGATGAAGTCGCTCGACACCGCGTCGGGGGCGGTCGTGAAGTCGATCTGGCGCTTGAGCGGGGAGGTCAGCGACACCTCGCGGAGGTAGTCGAGGACCTCGGTGCGGGTGGCCTCGCGGCCCAGCTTCAGGCTGAGGATGGCGATCGACACGTCCGGGACGGGGACGCGGATCGAACTGCCCGTGATCGTCGCCTCCAGGTCGGGAAGCGCCTTCGCGACGGCGGAGGCGGCGCCCGTCTCGGTGATGACCATGTTGAGCGGCGCGGAGCGGCCGCGGCGGTCGGAGCCGTGGTAGTTGTCCAGCAGGTTCTGGTCGTTGGTGAACGAGTGGATGGTCTCCACGTGTCCGCGCAGCACGCCGTACTCGTCGGCCATCGCCTTCAGCGGCGGCACGATCGCGTTGGTGGTACAGGAGGCGCAGGAGATGATCTGCTCGTCCGGCTTGATCATGTCGTGGTTGACGCCGTGCACGACGTTGAGGACGTCGCCCTTGCCCGGGGCGGTCAGCACGACCTTGGCGATGCCCGGGCGCAGGTGCTTGGACAGGCCCTCGCGGTCGCGCCACTTGCCGGTGTTGTCGATGAGGATGGCGTCGTCGATGCCGTAGGCGGTGTAGTCGACGGAGGTCGGGTCGTCCGAGTAGATGACCTGGATCTCGTTGCCGTTGGCGACGATCCGGTTGTTGGCCTCGTCCACGGTGATCGTGCCCTGGAACTGGCCGTGGATGGAGTCGCGGCGCAGCAGCGAGGCGCGCTTGACGATGTCCTGGCCCGCTCCCTTGCGGACCACGATGGCGCGCAGCCGCAGGCCGTTGCCGGAGCCGGCCTTCTCGATGAGCAGCCGGGCGAGCAGGCGGCCGATCCGGCCGAAGCCGTAGAGGACGACGTCGCGCGCCTCGCGGCGTTCGATCTTGTTGTCCCCGGTGGCGCCGTCGACGGCCTCAGCGGTGAACTCCGCCGCGCTGAGGCCGCGGTCGTCGGCCTTGTAGGTGGCGGCGAGCATGCCGATGTCGATCTGGGAGGGGCCCAGGTCGAGGGTGGTGAGGGCCTGGAGGAAGGGCAGGGTCTCGGTGACCGAGAGCTCCGCGCCGTCGATCTGCCGGGCGAATCGGTGGGTCTTGAGGATGCTCACCACCGATTTGTTCACCAGCGAGCGGCTGTGCAGGAGGACGGTGACATCCCGCTCGCGGTGCAGCTTCCCGATGATCGGGATCATCGATTCCGCGATCTCCTCGCGGTTTTTCCAGTTGGTGAACGCGTCGTCATTGACAGTCACAGGTTTATCTTTCGAGCTAGGCGGCGCTCATATGGTAACCGGACCTTCATTCGAGCACTCACCCGGTCCGACCGTTCCCCTTCGCCTGCCGCGGACACCGGCCGCCTCGTGCGCCGCGCACGGTCGGCGGCCTCCGCGATCGGCGGCGCAACGGAAGCCGTCCGCCCTGTTTACATCGATGTACATGCGGCCCTACTGTTTCGCCGTCAGCAGCCCCGCTCGGCCACCCCCTTCGTGCCCCGAGGAAGGAAGCCTGTGCTCTCCTTGCGCCGACCCCCCCGACCCTCGCCCCGCCCCTGCCCCACGACATCCGGCCGCCTCGCGCGCTGGGTCGCTCGTGCCGCCGCCCCGGTCCTGGCCGCCGCCATCGCCCTGTCCTGCGCCCCGGCGTCGGCCTCGCCCACCGCCCCCGCCGCCGCGCCTCCCGCACCCGTCGCCGCCGCCAGTGGGACGCCACTGGGCAGCGGGACCGGCCTCTACCCGAGGGCGATCCGGCTGGAGCACAACGGCTCCGCCAACGGCCGGGTGCTCGCGAGCGTCGTCACCTTCAACGGCAACAACGGCGTCGGGGCCATCCACGAGAGCACCGACGGCGGAGCCACCTTCCGGCAGGTGGGGAGCGTCACCGACCCCGAATCGTCGGGCGGCCAGGGCCTCTGCTGCGCCACCCTCTTCGAACTTCCGCGGCAGGTCGGTTCGTTGGCGCCCGGGACCCTGCTGTGGGCCGCATCCTCCGGCCAGGACGAGCAGAACCGGCGCATGGCGCTGCGCGTCTGGCGGAGCGGCGACGTGGGCCGGACCTGGTCCTACCTTTCCACCTGCGCCACCGCGACCGGCACGGGCGGACTGTGGGAGCCGGAGTTCTCCGTCGCCGCCGACGGGGCGCTCGTCTGCCACTACGCCGACGAGACGGACCCCGCGCACAGCCAGAAGCTCGCCGCCGCCCGCAGCTACGACGGGCTCACCTGGCAGGACCGCCGCAACACGGTCGCCGGTTCCTGGGAGCCTGACCGGCCGGGGATGCCCATGGTGCGGCGGCTGCCGAACGGCTCGTACTTCATGAGCTACGAGATCTGCAATCCGGGCGGCCAGTACCAGTGCGTCGTCCACTACCGGACCTCCCCGGACGGCTGGGACTGGGGCGACCCCGCCTTGCTCGGCCACCGCCCGGAGACCGTGGACGGCAAGTACTTCCGCGCCGCGCCCACCATCGCCTGGGCTCCGGCGCCGGGCGGCGGGGCCAACGGCCGGCTCCTCCTGATCGGCCAGCAGCTCCTCAACCGCGACGGCACACCCGCTGCCGACAGCGGCCGCACGATCCTCGCCAACACCGAGAACGGCACCGGCCCGTGGTACGAGATCGAGGCCCCCGTGCAGGTCGCCGCGCCTACCGCCACCTACTGCCCGAACTACAGCTCGCCGCTGCTGCCCTCGGCGGACGGCCGCACCGTCCTGGAGATCGCGACGGACTGGGACGGCGACGTCTGCCGCCCGTACGTGGCCACCGGCCCGCTCACCGGCAGCGGTGACGCGGCGGGGGTCGTGGACGGCGCGCGCTACCGGCTGGTCAACGCCAACAGCGCCCAGTGCCTGGACGTGGCCGCCGACTCACGAGACGCGGGCGGCAACGTACAGCAGTGGACGTGCAACGGTCTCGGCCCGCAGGCGTGGACGCTGCGGGCACACGGCGACGCGTTCACCGTCACCGGCGTCAACAGCGGTTACTGCGTGGACGTGGAGAACGGCTCCGCCACGCCCGGCGCCAACGTACGGCAGTGGTACTGCAACGCGGCGGCCGCCCAGGACTGGCGGCTGGAGAACGCCGGGCGGGGCTACTACCGCCTGGTCGTGAAGTCCTCCGGGCAGTGCCTGGACGTCTCGCAGGGCTCCCGTACGGCGGGCGCCAACGTCCAGCAGTGGACGTGCAACGGACAGCAGCCGCAGCTCTGGCGGCTCGAACGGATCTGACCACGCGGCGGGTGCCCGCCCCCCCTCCATGTCCGAAGGGGGCGGGCACCCACGTGTCCCGTCAGCCGGCGTCCGGCTCCTCGATCGCGGCGGGCCGCAGCTGGGCCTCCCTGATGCGGGCGATGTCCAGCTTGGTGCCCCGGTCGAAGCGGTAGACGCCGTTCTGCTCCTGGAAGACGTCGGTCAGCTGGGTGTAGCAGTAGCCGAACATGTCCGGGTCCTCCAGCAACGCACCGGTCAGACCGGCGAACCGCTCGTGGAACTCGTCCTCGGTGCGCACCCGGTCTCCGTAGCCCCAGGAGACCGTGCGGTCGCTTCCCGACTGCTCCGCCGCGGCCTCCGGGTCCCACCAGACCCCGCCGAACTCGCTGACGAAGTAGGGCTGGCCCCGGTACGGCTGCGAGTACGCGGCACCGTTCTCGTAGGCGTTGACGAACGGCTCCCCCTTGGCGAGCCCGGAGACGAGCTGCCGGAAGGCGGCCGGGTCCTGCTCGTAGGTGTGGGAGTCGTAGATGTCGGTCTCCAGGACCCGGTGGGAGTAGCCGGAGGCGTCGATGACCGGGCGGGTGGTGTCCATCGCCTTGGTGGCGAGGAACATCGCGCGGGTGACGTCGTCGAGCTGGGTGATCCGGTCGTGGAGCTTCTGGTACGTCTCGTTGAGCGGGCACCAGCCGACGATCGAGGGGTGGGAGTAGTCGCGTTCGACGGCTTCGAGCCACTGGGCGACGAAGGAGGCGTCCGGTCGCTGGTTGTCGCCGGAGGAGCCGCCGACCTCGCAGCCCCAGTCCCCGAACTCGCCCCAGACCAGGTAGCCGAGGCGGTCGGCGTGGTGGAGGAAGCGTTCCTCGAAGACCTTCTGGTGCAGCCGGGCGCCGTTGAAGCCGGCCTCCATGGCCAGCTCGATGTCGCGGACCAGCGCTTCGTCGGTGGGGGCGGTCATCAGCCCGTCCGGGTACCAGCCCTGGTCGAGCACGAGGCGCTGGAAGCGGGGGCGGCCGTTGAGGAGGACCGCCTTGCCCCGGATGGAGACGGAGCGCAGGCCCGCGTAGCTCTCGACGGTGTCGATGGATTCGCCGTCGGGGCCGAGGAGTTCGAGGCGCAGACCGTACAGGTGGGGGTCCTCGGGGCTCCACTCGCGGCGCCGGTCCACCGGGACGGGCAGGTGGAGGCGGGGGGACAGGTCAAGGTCGGCGCGGGCCTCGGCACGGCAGACCTCGCCGGCGCCGTCGCTGAGGACGGCCCGCACGCGGTGGCCGGGAAGGTTGGCGGACAGGGGCAGTTCGAGGTGGAAGGCGCCGGCGGCCAGGTCGGGGGTGATGCGGGGGCGGCGCAGATGCGCGTCGGTGACCGGTTCGGCCCACACGGTCTGCCAGATCCCCGTCGTACGCGTGTAGTTGCAGTCGTGGTTGGCGTACTGGACGGCCTGCTTGCCCCGGGCCTGCGGACCGGACTTCGGGTCGCGGGCGCGGACGGTGATCTCCACCTCTCGGCCGGCCGTGGCGAGGTCGCCGAGGTCGGCGGTGAAGGGGGTGAACCCGCCGCGGTGGCGTACGACTTCGGTGCCGTCCACCCAGACGGTGGTGTCGTGGTCGACCGCGCCGAAGTGCAGCAGCACCCGGCGGCCGGCCCACTCGGCGGGCGGGGTGAAGCGCCGCCGGTACCAGACGGCTTCCAGGAAGTCGGTGTCACCGACGCCGGACAGCTCGGACTCGGGGGCGAAGGGTACGAGGATCTCGCCGGTCAAGTCACGCTCCAGGAGCCCGCGTTCGAGACCGCTGTCCCCCTGGTCGGTCTCGAACTGCCAGGTCCCGTTGAGGTTGAGCCAGTCGCGCCGCACGAACTGCGGGCGCGGGTACTCCGGACGGGGGACGGAGGGGGTGTGCACAGGTGCTCCAGGTGGATCGTGGTGGCGGCCGGCCGGGAGACCGGCGCCGGGACAGGGACGGTCGGAGGGGGTCAGCCGCCGCCGAGGCCGGTGGTGGCGACGGAGTTGACGATGCGCCGCTGGAACAGCAGGAACATCACGATCAGCGGCAGCGCGGCCAGCAGGGCCGACGCCATGGACTGGGCGTACTGGATGCCGTACGCGTCCTTGACGGTGGCGAGGCCGACCGGAAGCGTCATGAGGTCCGGGTCGTTGGTGACGATGAACGGCCACATGAAGTTGTTCCAGGCGCCGATGAACACGAAGATCGCGACGGCCGCGACGATCGGCCGGGACAGCGGAAGCACGATGGACGTGAAGACCCGCAGTTCGGAGGCGCCGTCGATGCGGGCGGCGTCCTCCAGTTCACGGGGTATCGCGTCGAAGAAGCGCTTCAGGATGAAGACCATCATGGGCGCGACCACCTGGGGCAGGACGATTGCCGCGTAGGTGTCGACCAGGTGGAACATCGTCATCTGCTCGAAGAGCGGGACGATCAGCAGCTGCGGCGGGACCATGATCGCGGCGACGGTGACCGCGAGCAGCGTCCGGCGGCCGCGGAAGGTGCCGCGCGAGAAGCCGTAGGCGGCGAGCGTCGAGACGACCGTGGTGAGCAGGGTGACCAGGACCGAGATGAGCAGGCTGTTGAACGCCCAGGTCGGTACGTTGCCGCGCTCCAGGATCTGTCGGTACGCGTCGAGCGTGAAGGCTCCCTTGAACGGCGAGAGGCCCGACTTCATCACCTCCTGCTCGCTCTGGAGCGAGGTGGCGACGGCCCAGACGAACGGCAGCAGCCAGGCGACGGCGAGCACGGTCAGCGCGGTCCCGGCGAGCGCCCGGGGCAGCCGTCCGTGGCCGAGCAGCAAGGGCGAGCCCGACTCCTCGCGCGGTCGGCGCGGCCTGCGCACGGGGGTGGAGATGGCGGACACGGTCAGCCCTCCTGACGGAAGAAGCGGAGTTGCAGGACGGAGACGACGATGACGATCGCGAAGAAGATGTAGCTGACCGCCGAGGCGTAGCCCAGCCGGTATCCGGTGAACCCGACGTCGTAGACGTATTCGAGGATCGGGCGGGTCGATCCGTTGGGGCCGCCCTTGGTAAGGATGTAGATCTGGTCGAACACCTTGAGGGACGCGAGGACTTGGAGCATCGCGACCAGAACGGTGGTGTGGCGCAGCTGCGGCAGGGTGACCGACCAGAGCCGCCGCCAGGCGCCGGCGCCGTCGAGCGCGGCGGCCTCGTCGTACGTGCTGGGCAGGGACTGCAGGGCGGCCAGGTAGAGCAGGAAGTTGAAGCCGACGGTCCACCAGACGGTGAGGGCGGCGACCGACCACATCGCCACCGACTCGTCGGAGAGCCAGCCGACGGGCTCCATGCCCAGCGAGGTCAGCAGCTGGTTGCCGAGGCCGATGTCGGGCTGGTAGAGCCACGTCCAGATGAGCGTGACCACGGTGACCGGCAGCAGGTAGGGGGCGAAGTAGGCCAGCCGCCACACCCATTGGCCGGCCAGTCCGCTGTGCACGAGCAGCGCCATGCCGAGCGCGACCAGGACGAGCGGTACGCACGAGATGACGGTGAAGAAGACGGTGTTGCCGAGGCTGCTCCAGACGTCCGGGTCCCCGAACGCCTCGGCGTAGTTGGCGAATCCGACGAATTCGGTGCCGCGCAGGCTGAGCGAGGCGTCGGTGAGGCTCATCCAGAGGCCCTGGACGACGGGCCAGACCAGGAAGAGCGCGAACACGACCAGGAACGGCAGGACGAAGAGCCCGCCGCCCCGGGTCAGCGAGCGGCGGCGCCGGGGCGGGGCCGCTGTGGCGGAGGGTGGCTGCGGGGGCGCCGGCGCTCCGGCGGGCGCGGTGGTGGTCACGATGCGGCTCCTTCGGCTGTCGTCAGGCGACCGGGTTGGGCCGGCGCAGCAGCGTGTCCGCCTCACGGACCATCTGCCGTACCGCGCTCTCGGCGGAGGTGTTGCCCAGCAGCGCCGACTGGAGCGGCTGGCACATGCGGTTCTGGAAGTTGCCGCCGGCTCCGGCGAACCAGTTCGGCGGGTCGAGTACGGCGATCTCGCCGGCGGCCGCGTAGGACGACTGGGGGTCGAGCTTCCCGTACTCGGGGCGGTCCTGGACCGGCAGGTAGGCGGGGATGTGGCCGGCGCTCGCCCAGGTCAGGCTCTGTTTCACGATCTCGGCGATGTACCGGTGGGCTTCGCGGCGACGGGCCGGGTCGGGGTCGTCCTGGTGCGGCAGGACGAAGCTGTGCGAGTCGGCGTAGACGGCCGGCCGGGCGAAGACCTGCGGGAAGGGGGCCGCGCCCAGGTGCTTGATGCCGGACTTGCGGAACGTGGGCAGCTCCCACTCCCCCGCCATGATCATGCCGCCGCGGCCGTCCATGAACGCGGCCATCGCGCCGTTGTAGTCGAGGTTGTTGGGGTTGGTGCGCCCGTCGAAGAGTTGCTTCATGAAGGTGACGACCTTCACCGCGGCGTCGATGTCGATCTTCGGCGGCCCGCCGTCGGGAAGTGTGAAGGAGGCCCCGGTCTGGGCGTACAGCGCGGCGAACTGGCGCCAGCTCTGGGCCGTGTCGGTGACGTGTCCGAAGAGCACCCCGGACTTGCCGGTGATCTCGGCGAGCTTCTTGCCCGCGTCCAGGAACGCCTCGGGCGAGCCCATCGGCGCCAGGTGGCCTGAGGAGTCGAGGAGTCCGGCCTTGTCGGCCACGTCCTTGTCGTAGAACACGATGAAGGGGTGGACGTCCAGCGGGACCGCGTAGACCGTGCCCTTGTGCTGGGCGCGCTTCCAGACGGCGGGCGCGAAGTCCTTCTCGCCGACGCCGAATTCGGCGAGGACCTCGAGGTCGAGCGGGTCGAGCAGGCCGCCCGGGGCGTATCCGGCCAGCCGTGACAGGTGCAGCACGGCGACGTCGGAGGCCCGGCCGCCCGCCGCCGACATGGCGAGCTTGGTGTAGTACGACGGGCCCCAGTCGAGGATTGTGCGGTCCACGTCGAAACCGTCGGAGCCCTTCGAGACGGCGGCGATCATCTCGTCCATGAGCATGCCGTCGCCGCCCTGGAAGAGATCCCAGACCTTCAGTGCGGACGCCTCGCCCGCACGGGCCGGTGAGGCGCAGCCGGTGAGCGGGCCCGCCGTCAGCAGCGCGGCCGCTCCGGCCGTCCCGTAACGCAGCAGTTCACGGCGTCCGAAGGCGGGCGGGCGGCCGGGGTCCCGGGGTCCGGGCAGCCCTCGGGCGGGAGGTGCAGAGTTCATCACTGACCTTTCGACGGCCGGACGACGTGCCCGGCCGACGGCAGGCGCCATCGGCACGGCAGCCGTCGGCCGCCCGTGCACATCGGGGTGATCCGCGCCGGTCTCCCGGAGCGGTGACCTGTTTTTACATCGATGTACATTGGCTGTAAAGAGCTGGGTCATCACCTGTGCCGGTTGCACCGCCCATCGGTCCGGGGGCCGACGGGGACACGGCATAGACTCGGCGCGTACCGAGGGTGGGGAGTCACGGGTGGCACGACCGAGGATCAAGGACGTCGCACGGCACGCGGGGGTGTCGGAGAAAACGGTGTCCAACGTGCTCAACGACTATGTGCACGTCTCCGACCGGACGCGGCGCGCGGTGCAGGAGGCCATCGACCACCTCGGCTACCGCATCAACCTCGCCGGCCGCCATCTGCGCAGCGGACGCACCGGAGTCATCGCCCTGGTGGTGCCCGAGCTCGACGTCCCGTACTTCGCGGAGCTCGCCCGGCACGTCGTCCGGGAGGCCGAAAAACGCTCCCTGACCGTGCTGATCCACCAGTCGGGCGGCGACCGGGAACGGGAGAAGGCCGCCTTGGCCGGCTTCGGCTCGAACTTCGTGGACGGCGTCATCCTCAGCCCGCTCGCCCTCGCGCCGGACGACCTGCGCGCCCACACCGGACCGCCGCCGACCGTGCTGCTCGGCGAGCTGCTCAACGAGGGCGCGGACCACGTGGCGATCGACAACGAACGCGCGGCCCGCGAGGCAACCGAGCACCTGCTCGCCCTGGGCCGGCGACGCATTCTCACGGTCGGCGGCCGGGACGACGGCTGCGTCGGCACGGCCCAGGCCCGCACCCGCGGCTTCCGCCTCGCGCTGTCCGGGGCGGGTCTGCCGTACCACCCGGCGTCGCTGCTTCCGGTGGACGCGTTCCACATGAGCGACGGCGCCGAAGCGGTCCGCCGGGTACTGGCCGTCGGCATCCGGCCGGACGCCCTGCTCTGCCTGAACGACCAGCTGGCGCTGGGCGCGCTGCGCGCGCTGCACGGTTACGGGGCCCGGGTGCCCGAGGACGTGGCGGTGATCGGCTTCGACGACGTGGAGGGCGGGCGCTTCAGCGTGCCGTCCCTGAGCACGGTCGCCCCGGACAAGGAAGCGGTGGCCCGGGTCGCGGTGGATCTGCTGCTGCGCCGCGTCGATGAGGCCACGCGGAGCCCGGACGAGGCGCACGACCCCGCTCCGGTGTCCCCGCAGGACCGGGTGGTGGCGCACCGCCTGGTGCTGCGCGAGTCCACGGAGGGGGTGGCCGGGCCCGTCGGGGCCTGGTGAGCGGCGGGGCTCAGTCCGCGAGCAGCCGCTCCAGGGTCCGCCGGAGCGCGGCGCCGCCCTCGAAGAGCACGGCGGTCAGGCCCAGCTCGCGCGCCGCCCGCACGTTGGCTTCCCGGTCGTCCACGAAGAACGCCTCACCGGGGACGGCCCCGAGCAGCCCGAGCGCGCCCGCGAAGGCTTCCTCGGCGGGCTTGACCGCACCGAGCGCGCAGGAGAACGCGAGCACGTCGAAGCGGTCGTTCACCTCGGGCAGCCGCTCGGGCAGCCCGGCGCGCAGCAACGCGTCGTTGTCCGTGAACAGGGCGGTCGGCCGGTCCCGTACCAGGTCGGCCGTGGCCAGGACCTCGGGGTCGGGCTCGAACGCCCCGCACCAGACGCGGCGCAATTCCTCAGCCGTACCGGCGAATCCGAGGCGCCGCCGGATCTCCCGCTCCACGTCACCGGCGCTCCCCCGCCCCCGGTCCCAGGCCGCGATCAGCCCGGAGGCGTAGAGCTCCGCCTCCACGCGCCGGGCGGGAAGACCGCACGCGGCCCCGAGGGCTTCCAGCCGCCGCTCGCGGTGAAAGCGGCACACGACACCGCCGAGGTCGAAGAGGAAAACCCGAGGCTTCATGCGGGGCAACCTAGCCGGAACGGCCGAGGGCCGGTTCTGGATTTCTCCAGAACCGGCCCTCGGCCTACGACTGTCACCAGTCGGGACGACAGGATTTGAACCTGCGACCCCTTGACCCCCAGTCAAGTGCGCTACCAAGCTGCGCCACGTCCCGATGCCCGCCTGACCTGGGGTTTCCCCCTGGCCGAACGCGCATGAGAACAATACCGCACTTCATCGGGTGGTCACGAACCGCTTTCCCGGCAGAAGCACTCCGTGTCCGGGCGGGCACTCTCAGTGGATCAGCACCTGGGAGAGCGCGACCCGGCCCGTGCCGGTCTTCACGATGCGGACCGTGCGGGTGCGGCTGTCCAGGTCCACGACGGTGGGGCGGAGGGCCTTCCCGCTGACGTGCACCGTGGTGTCGTCGGTGACGATGTCGAAGTCGGACGTCGTCATCGAGGCGTCGTTCCAGATTTCGACCTGGCGGATGTGCCGGGTGGTTCCCAGGTCCGCCTGCCACCAGGCACCGGGCTCCGCGAGGGTGCGGGTGTCGGTGTTGGTGTCGGCGTCCAGGGCGAGCGCGGCGGTGGCGGTGCCGTCCGTCGAGGACTGGGTGGCCGTGCCGGTGCGGGCCAGGTCGGTGCGCAGCTGCTCGACCGGACCGCCGTGGGCGCCGGCGCGGGCGGCGACGGCCAGGGCGGCGGCCGGGAGGCGGTCGAGGCCGGTGTGGTTGCCGGTCATGACGGAGCCGGTGCCGCCGAGGGCGGGGGCGGCGGTGTCGGTCCAGTTGCCGCGCGCGGTGTTCCGGATGCCGTAATCCGCCCAGTTGGAGACCCACTTGTAGCCGATGCGGGTGATGACGTTGTTCTCGACGGTGATGTACGAGGACTGCTCGTCCAGGTAGATGCCGTTGCCGTCGCGTTCGGTGTTGCCGTACGCGGAACGGTTGATGTAGTTGCCGCCGACGACCGTGCCGGGCTGGGCGCCCTGGGTGTAGATGGCGCCGCCGTCGTGCTGCTGCCGGGCGACCTCCATGACGTCGGTGATGCGGTTGTTCGTCACCTTGTTGTCGCGCAGGACGGACTTCTGTGCCTCGGGCTGGTTCCAGCCCCAGCCGACGGATATCGCCGAGTACGGAAGGTGGTCCAGGCTGTTGTGGTCGACGGTGAGCTCCGCCTCGTAACCGGCCCAGATGCCGACCGCGTCGGTGTACTCGACGCCGGTGCGGCTGATCGTGTTGTACGCGACGGTGTTCCGCTCCCCGGCCAGTGCGGGCTCCGGCATGGCCTCGGTGTCGCCGACGTAGACCGCGCCCGAGGAGAGGTCGGTGAAGGTGGAGCGGGTGAGCGCGCTGTCCTGGGTGCCGGCCTCCAGGACGGCTCCGGCGCCGCCGAGGTGGGTGAAGCTCGCGGTGTCGACGGTGACCCGCCGGCCGCCGCGCACGGTGAGCGCGGCGGCCGGTTTGGTGTAGTAGCGGCCCGCGTGGTCGACGGGGCCGGTGGCTCCGGTCAGGGTGAGACCGGCCTGCATCCCCGCGTAGCCCTCGTCGGTGCCGGGCTGCCGGTAGGCCGCGTACGCGAAGCCGATGCCGCTGACCGTGAGGTCGTGGGCGCCGTCCACGGTGAGCAGTTGTTCGGTGTGCGGGGTGACGGCCCGCGCGTGGCGCATGTTCTCGCCCTCGCGCGGGAGGTAGGTGACGGTGCGGTCGGCGGAGCTCCACACGAACTCGCCCGGCTCGTCCAGGAGTTCGGCGGCGTTCTCGAAGAAGGCGACACCGCTGTAGCGGCTGGAGTCGACGGCGGTGGTGTCCCAGGCGGGGCCGGTGCGGCCGGTGCCGCTCGCCGAGTTGGTCCAGCAGGGCTGGGCGAAGGTGAGGGTGTCACCGCTGACGCCCGCGATCCGGCAGTGGTAGTTGCGCCAGCGGACGCGGATGACGGCCTCGGCGTCCGTGGGGTGCGCCCAGTGGACGATGCCGGTCGCGGTGGCGCCGGTCATGCCGTCGGCGGTGGCGTCACAGGTGGCGGCGGGGCATGCCTCGCCCCGGGCGCGGACGGCGCGGTGGCCGTCCACGAAGAGCTGGCGCGGAGTGACACCGGCGGGGACGGCGGCGGTCCAGGAGCCGTCGGCGTTCTCGCGCCAGCCGGTGAGGTCCCGGCCGCCGGAGAGGACGGGGTGGGCGCCGGGGGCGGCGGCCCAGGTGGTCCCGGAGTCGGCGGCGCCGAGCTCCAGGGGCGCGTCGCGCCGGTACGTGCCGTCCTTCAGGAATACGCGGACGGCGCGGTCGTGCTCCGTGCGGGCCAGGTCGCGGGCGCCGTCCAGGGTGCAGGGGCGGGCGTTGGTGCAGTCGGTGCCGCGGCCGTCCGGGGCGGCGTACAGGGTGCGGGGCGCGGGCGCAGCTGTGGCCGGGGCGGCGAGCAGGGCGGCCAGGAGGGCGGCGGTGGCGGATGCGGCGGCGGCTCGTACGACGTTCAGGGGGCGGTTCACGCGGTGGCCTTCCAGTCGGGGTGGCCGGGCATGGGCGGGTTGACGGCCCCGAAGAGCCAGTCGCGCAGGAACGGGTCGAGGGAGCGGTCGCGGGTGACGTCGACGGTGTGCCGGATGAACTGTTCGGAGGTGTACGTGGACTCCTTGAAACGCCGCACCCACTCGCGCATGACCGTGTCGAAGGAGCGCCGGCCGATGCGCTGGTTCAGGGCGTAGAGGACGAGGGCGCCGCCGTCGTAGATGTTGGTGCCGCCGAGTGCCTTGGGCAGTCCGGGCGGGCCGTCGGCGGCGCGGACGGCGTCGAGCTTCTCGTACGTGGCCTTCATCTTGTCCGCGAGGACGGACCAGCCGCGCTCCTCGCCGTACAGACCGGCGTAGTAGACCGCGGGGCCCTCGTTGAGCCAGGCCTGCTGCCAGTCGTGCGGGGTGACCGAGTCCCCGAACCACTGGTGGACGAGTTCGTGGACCATGGTGGTCTCGTAGCCGGGCTGTCCCTGGGCGTTGGGCTTGAACCAGTTGGTGCCGAAGAGGGACAGCGTCTGGTTCTCCAGCGCGTCGGTGTAGCCGTCGTAGATGTGCACCCCGTAGACGGAGAACGGGTAGCGGCCGAACTTCGCCTCCAGCCAGGCCAGATGGTCGGCGGTGCGGGCGACGACCGGGGCGTAGGTGTCCTCCTTGCCCTGGGGCACGATGTGGCGCAGGGGCAGGCCGGTGTGGCTGCTGCCGTAGAGGTAGGTGCCCTTGACCACGGCGATGCCGATGAGTTCGGTGGCCATGCGCTCGCGGAGGGCGAAGTGCCAGACGGAGGAGCCGTCGGAACGTGGTGTGCGGTGCGTCAACTCTCCGTTGGCGGTGGCGACGTAGCCCTCGGGGGCGCTGATGTGGAAGGTCCACGTCGCCTTGTCGGAGGGGGTGTCGTTGCAGGGCAGGAAGGTGTCGGCGCGGGAGGACTGGGCGGCGGAGGCGAAGCCGCCGTCGCTGCCGAACCGCCAGCCGGTGAGGCCGAGCCGGGGCGCCTTGCCGTTGCCGCGGTAGCGGATCTCGGTGGTGAACGCCTGGTGTTCGCGGACCGGGCGGGCCGGGGTGACGGTCAGCTCCTGGCCGCTCCGGCCGGCGGTGAGCTGCCAGGTGGCGGGACGGCCGGCGACGGTGACGGCCTCGATGGTGTGGCCGTCGGTGTCCAGGTTGAAGGCGGACAGGTCCTGGGTGGCCTTGGCGCTGATCTTCACCGTGGCGGTGAAGTCGTACGTCACCGGGGTGAAGTCGAAGGTGAGGTCGTAGTGGGTGACCTGGTAGCCGCCGTTGCCGAGGGTCGGGAAGAGCGGGTCGCCGACGCCGTCGGAGCCGGGTTCCGGGTGGAAACCGTGCGGCCGGGCGGCGGCGGGGGTGGAGAGGGCGGGAACGGCGACTGCTGCCGCCGCGGCGGCAGTGCCGAGGGCGAGGAGCGAGCGGCGGGTGGTCACTTCTTCCCCTTCTGGAAGGCTTCCTCGAACTCGCCGCGGGCCTTCTCGCCGCCCTTGGCCAGGTAGTCCTTGACCAGCTGGTCGTAGGCGGACATGGGCTTGCGGCCGGCGACGATGTCCTTGATCACGTCGCCCTTGAGCGTGCTGAGGCTGCCGTAGCCCTTGGAGTCCCAGGTGGGCGAGGAGTAGCGGAGCGTCGCGTCCGGCACCATCATCGGGATCATCTTGGTGAAGGCGTCGTGGACATGGCGCACGCCGTCCTCCGAGTCCGCGCTGAAGACGGCGGGCACGGCGGACGCGGCCATCTTCCAGGGCACGGTGACGTCCTGGGTGCCTCGCTTGGTGAGCGCCGGGTTGCCCTTGGCGTCGCGGGTGAAGTCCTTGCCCTCGACGCCGTAGTTGATGAGGGTGTATTCCAGGCTGCCGAACGGCGAGGCCGCGAAGTCGGCGAACCGCAGGATCTCCTTGACCCGGTCCCCGGACGCCTTGGTGATGTGGGTGTTCTGGAGCGCGACGTTGTCCATCCAGGTCACGGCGTCCTTGCCGACGGGCACGAACGGGCGCGGGTCGAACTTCTTGTTGATCGCCTTCATCGTGGCCACGTAGCCGACGCCGGGCGCCAGATAGCTGGGCATGCCGTCGTAGACGTAGGCCCCCTTGCCGTTCTTGAACATGTCGGTGTACTGGGCCTTCTGCGCACCGGACATCTGGAGGGTGCCGGGGTAGAAGCAGCCCGCCTTGTACAGCGCACGGGCCGTCTCGACGGCCTTGCGGTACTCCGGGGTCTCCAGATCGGAGGTGAACTTGCCGGTCTTCTCGTCCAGCCGCCACGCGGCGGGGGCGCCGGCGGACATGGCGAGGACGGTGGTGACCCCGGCGATGATCGCGTACTGGTCCTTCTTGGGCCGGGTCAGCTCCTTGCAGACCTCGACGAAGCGGTCCAGGTCGGTGATCTGGTCGAGGCTCGTGACGCCGACCTCTTCGAACAGGTCGTGCCGGTAGAAACCGGCGCCGCCGGTGCCGGAGCGGGCGATCGGGATGCCGTAGAGCTTGCCGCCGAAGATCGCGCCCTGCCAGGCGGCCTCCGGGATCGCGGCGAGGTTGGGGTAGTCCTTGATCGCGTCCCCGGCGAGGTGCGGGGTGAGGTCGGCGCACTTGGCCTGGAGGAAGGCGGCCTTGTTGTCGACGCCACCGCTCTCCGGGTACATGAAGAGGTCCGGCAGGCTGTCGCTGGCGACCATGGTGGAGAACTTGGTGCTGTAGTCGTCGGAGGGCACACCGGTGATGTTCACCCGGGCGCCGAGCAGCTTCTCGATCTCCTGCCAGGCGACGTTCTTGCCGCGCGAGGGCGGCGGCGGGGAGAAGGTCTCCATCGTGGCGCTGATCGCCTTGGCACCCTTCAGCGGAGTGCCCTTCGTGGCCCGCAGCGGCTTGGCCGGGTAGTTGAAGAAGCCCTGCGGGACGCCGGCCGCGGTGCCCGCCAGGTCCGGCTTGAGCCCGATGTTGCGGACCGTGCTGTGCGGCAGCAGGGACGCGCTCTTCGCCTCGGCCTTCGCGGTCGTACCGCCGTCGCCGCAGGCGGCGAGCAGCGGGGCGGCGGCCAGCCCGAGACCGACGCCGGCGCCGAGGCGGAAGAGTGCTCTGCGGTTGATGGGGGTGGAGCTCGACACCTGGATCTCCTTGGAAGAGGGAAAGGAAGAAGCGGGGAGCGGCGGCTGTGCTCAGCCCTTGACGGCGCCGGTGAGCACGCCCTTGGTGAAGTAGCGCTGGAGGAACGGGTAGACGCAGAGGATCGGGACGACGGCGATCACCAGGACCGCCATCTGCACGGCCTGCTGCGGGGCCAGCGCCTCGCCGGACGCGGCCGAGTCGAGGCTCTGGCCCTGGAGGACGTAGGTCCGCAGCACCATGGGCAGCGGCCACTTGTCGGAGTCGTTGAGGTACAGGAGCGAGTTGAAGAAGGCGTTCCAGTACGTCACCGCGTAGAAGAGGCTGATGACGGCGAGGACGGCCTTGGACAGCGGCAGGACGATGCGGACCAGGATGCGGAAGTCCCCGGCGCCGTCCACCTTGGCCGCGTCGTACAGCTCCTCCGGCAGGTTCATGAAGAAGGAGCGCAGGACGACCAGGTTGAAGGCGCTGACCAGGGTGGGCATGACGAGCGCCGCATAGGTGTCGTACAGGCCGAGTCCCTTGACCAGCAGGAAGTTCGGGATGATGCCGGCGTTGAACAGCATGGTGAACAGGGCGGTCATCAGGATGAAGCGGGAGCCGGTGACCTCGCGTCGGGAGAGCCCGTACGCCATGCCGACGGTGACGAGCAGGCTGGCGAGGGTGCCGAACACGGTGATGCCCACGGACACGATCAGGGCCCGGCTGACGACGCCGCCGGTGAAGATCGTGCGGTAGGCGTCGAGGGTGGGGTGGTCCGGCCACAGGACGAGGCCGGAGCTCTTGATGATGTCGGTCTGCGAGGCGAAGCTCGTCCCGATGACGCCGACGAGCGGGTACGCGACGGCGAGGACGACCACGACGACGGCGACGGCCTTCGCGGTCTGACCGATGCGGGTCGGGCGCTCCATCCACGGCGGACGGCCGTCGGACTTGCGTACGGGGGCGGGCGAGGGCTCCGGTGTGGTGGTCCGGGCCGTGGCGCGCGTCTTCTCAGCGGTCAGCACCGCGGTACACCCCTTCGTGGCCGAGTCGGTGGGCGAACTTGTTGGCGCCCAGCACGAGTGCGGTGCCGATGACCGCCTTGACGAGTCCGACGGCGGCGGCGACGCCCCAGTCGTTGTCCTTGATGCCGTGGTAGTAGACGTAGGTGTCGAGCACCTCGCCGGCGTCCGGTCCGACCGCGTCGCGCTGGAGCAGGATCTGCTCGAAGCCGACCGAGAGGATCTGCCCGAGGTTGAGGATGAGCAGCAGGATCAGCACGGGCGCGATGCCCGGCAGCGTCACGTGCCACAGCCGCCGCCGGGGTCCCGCTCCGTCGATCGCGGCGGCCTCGTACTGCTGCCGGTCGATGTTGAGGAGGGCGGCGAGGATGATGATCGTGCCCCAGCCGGCGTCCTTCCAGGCCACCTGGAGGGTGAGCAGCCAGGGGAAGGCGTCCGGGTCGCTCATCATGTCGTAGCGGGGCAGGCCCATGCTGCCGAGGACGTCGGGCAGGACGCCCGCGCCGCCCAGGATCTGCTGGAAGATCGAGACGATGATGACCCAGCCGATGAAGTGCGGCAGATAGACCACGCTCTGCACGAAGCGCCTGATGCGGTCGCTGGCGATGCTGTTGAGCAGCAGCGCCAGGGCGATGGGCACCGGGAAGAAGAACACCAGCTGGACGAGGGCGATCTCCAGGGTGTTGAACGTCGCGCTCCAGAAGGCCGGTTCGCTGAACGCGGCGGTAAAGTTGGCGAAGCCCACCCAGACGCTGTGCATGTAGCCGAGGTAGGGCTGGTAGTCCTGGAACGCCACCACGTAGCCGAGCAGCGGCACGTAGTGGAACACGATGAAGTAGAGCAGGCCGGGCAGGGTGAGCAGCAGCATCACCCGGTCGCGTTTGAGGCGCTGTCCGAGCGTGAGCCGGTGCGGGGCGGCGAGGGCCGGGCCCGGCGACGGGGCGGGCTCCTCGGCCTGCCTTCGCCGCGTTCGCCGCTTTTCGCGCGGCAGCGGGGGTGCTGTGTCAGCCATGGTGGGTCCTGTTCGGCTGGGTGGCGCGTGGTGTGCCTTCTGCGGCGGCAAGTTAGTAAGCGGTTAACCCAAGCGTCAAGAGATCTGGGCGAACGTCTTCGTCGCCGGTCCACCTTCGAGGTGAATTCCGGGGTGGAGAATGCCAACAAATCGGCCTGAGCTGCCCATTCGCGCTGGTCGTGCGCTTGACGGTCGGCCGTGGACCTCCCTAGCGTGCCGGTCATTCGATAGAACACGATTACTATCCGGAGGCAGGGTGCGAACCACCGAAGAGGCGCCGTCCCGTTCCGGTGCCGAGGCAGCGGAACCGCCCGGGCGGCGGCCGCGCACGGTTCTGGTCATGAGCACGGGGCTGCTGGACGACGTCTTCCCGCCCGCCGTCCGGTCACGTCTCGAGGAGACCGCCGAACTGCTCGATCCGGCGGTGATCAGCGAATTCGACTCGCCCGCCGCCGCCCGGGCCCTGTCCGCCGCGGAGGTGCTGCTGACCGGCTGGGGCTGCCCGCCGGTGGACCCGGCGCTGCTGGACCGGACGCCCGCGCTGCGGGCCGTCGTCCACGCGGCCGGCACGGTGAAAACGTTTCTGTCACCGGCCGCGTTCGACCGCGGCATCGTCGTCTCCTCGGCCGCCGCGGCCAACGCCGTGCCGGTGGCCGAGTACACGCTCGCGGCGATCATCATGGGTGCCAAGCGCGCGTTCCCGCTCGCGGACCTCTACCGGGCCCGCCGCACCCACCGCACCGCGGCCGACCTGGACCGTCACCACTGGCTCGGCACCCGTGGTCTGACCGTAGGAGTGGTCGGCGCCTCCCGCATCGGCCGCCGCGTGATCGAGCTGCTGCGGACGGCGCTGGACGCGGAGGTCCTGCTGCACGACCCGTACGTGAGCGCGGCCGAGGCGGCGCTCCTCGGCGTGACCCCGGCCGACCTGGACACCCTCGTGGCGACGAGCGACGTGGTGACCCTGCACGCCCCGGACACGCCCGAGACCCGGAACATGCTCGACGCCCGCCGGATCGGCCTGATGCGCCCCGGGACGCTGCTCGTCAACACCGCGCGCGGCCCGCTCGTGAACACCGAGGCGCTCACCCCGCACCTGGTCAGCGGCCGGCTCGACGCGGTCCTCGACGTGACCTCGCCCGAGCCGCTGCCGCCCGGCCACCCCCTGTGGGACCTGCCCAACGTGTTCCTGACCCCGCACCTGGCGGGCGCCCAGGGCAACGAGGTCGGCCGGCTCGGGGCCCTCGCCGTGGACGAGCTGGAGCGCTTCGCCCGGGGCGAGCCGTTCGAGCACCCCGTGCACCGGGCCGACCTGGGGAGGATCGCGTGACCGCCCTTCCGCCGCGGGCTCCGGGATCGCGGCGGACCGGGCCCGCCGCGGCACTAGGCTCGTCGTCACACAACAGCCTTCAGGGGGTGAGCCGGATGCGCCGGCAGAGCACGGCCGGGGACGGACAGCGGCGGGCGACGGTCACCGACGTCGCCCGGCGCGCGGGCGTCTCGACGGCCACCGTCTCACGCGTCCTGAACCGCAACTACCCCGTCGCCGACGCGACCCGGGAGCGCGTCGAGTCCGCCATGCGCGAGCTCGGCTACGTGGTCAACGCGCACGCCCGCGCCCTGGCCGGGGTCTCCAACCGCACCGTCGGCATCATCGTCAACGAGGTCATCGACCCCTTCTACGCGTACATCGCGCGCGGGGTCGAACGGGAGGCGGCGCTCGGCGGACGGCTCTGCCTGGTCTGCTGCACCCAGGGCGACCCCCAGCGCGAGCTGGCCTTCATCGACCTCATGCACGAGCGCCGGGCGGACGCGGTCGTTGTCGTCGGCGGCTCCATCGCGGACCGCGGCTACACCTCGGAACTGGCCCGCCGGGCACGCGAGCTGGACGCGGGCGGCTCGAAGCTGGTCCTGTGCGGCCGGCCCCCGCTCGGCGAGTCCGCGCCGACCGTGGCCGTGGAGTACGACAACGAGGGCGGCGCCTTCGCGATCACCGACCACCTGCTGATGCAGGGTCATGAGCGCATCCTCTACCTGGGCGGTCCGCCCAAGCTCTCCACCACCCGCGACCGGCTCGCCGGGCACCGTCGCGCCCTGGAACTGCGGGGCGTCCCCGTCGATCCCGAGCTGGCCCAGCCGGGCGCCTTCAGCCGTGGCTTCGGGTACCGCAGGATGGCCGAACTCCTGCGGGGCGGCCCGGAGTTCTCCGCCGTCTTCGCGGCCAACGACATGGTGGCGGCCGGGGCCGCGCAGGCGCTGGAGGAGGCGGGCCTGCGGGTGCCCAAGGACGTCTCGCTGGTGGGGTACGACGACATCCCGGTCGCCCAGGAGCTGCGGCCCCGGCTGACCACCGTCCACGTTCCGCTGGAGGAGATGGGCCGCCAGGCGGTGCGGCTCGCCGTGTCCGGCGGGGACGAGGACGACTGGCGGGAACCGACCACGGGCGCACTGCGGCTCGGCACCCACATCGTGGTACGCGATTCCGTGGCGCCTCGGTCCGGCAGACCGCTCCGCAAGTGACCGGTTACTTCCTGCCTGTCCGCAGTTGGCCATAGAAAATCACAGTAACTTCCCGACTCCCCTTGCGGCTCTACAGCAACCGCTTACATGCTGACGGAGCACCCCCCACCGTTTCGGACGCCTTCGCCCCTCGTTCACGACTGCAGGGAGAGTTCCGCATGCGCAAGCACACCCCGTCCGCCTCCCCCGCCACCGAATCCGCCACCGAGTCCGCCTCCTTCGTGGGCCGCCGCGCCGTCCTCGGCGCGGCGGCGGGCGCGGGAGCCGCGGCGGTCCTCGGCCTCACCGCCACCGTCGCCCACGCCGGGCCCGCGACCGGCCTGCCCACCGGACGCCCCGTCTCCGTGACCGTCACCGGACGCCCCGCCGCCGAGGCCGAACGGCTGCGGCTCGCCCAGGCGTTGCGCGGCTCCGAGTTCCAGCCGACCGGCCTCCACGTGCCCGCGGGCACCCCGCTCTCGCTCACCGTCCAGCCGTACGACGACCTCGTGCCCACGCTCTGGATCGGCGCCTGGGACTACTACGGCGAGGTCACCGAACCCCGGAGCTACCCGTTGACCGCGGGGGCCAACACGGTGACCGATCCGCACGGCGGTCCGGTCTACCTGACGCTCACCGGCGACGGCGAGCGGGCGGGCGTGGTCTTCCGGTCCGGTGCGGTCCGCATGCCCGTCTTCACGCTGGGCCGGACCGACGAGGCGGACTACCAGCGGCAGCTGGACACGCTGACCGAGTCGCCCTGGGTGGAGCTGCACGCCCCGCACACGATCATGACGCTGACCCGCGAGGGCGCCCTGCTGTACCGCGGCGAGGACCACGCGGCGCTGCTCCGGCTGGTCGAGACCATCATCGACTCACACGCGCGGATCAGCGGTCTCGACGGTTCCAAGCCGCTGCACCGGCGCAAAGCGGGGCCGTACCACTTCACCGAGGTCAGCAAGGTGCCGACCGGCGTCGGCGCCTACGCCACGCACGGCTACAACGGCTTCCCGCGCGCCTATCTGGACCGGGCCACCACCGTCGAGGGCCTGCGCACCCGCGGCTGGGGGCTGTATCACGAGCTGGGCCACCTCCATCAGCAGATGGCGTACAAGCCGGGCGGCCTCACGGAGGTCACCGTGAACATCTACTCGCTGGCCGCGCAGCGCACCCTGGATCAGCCGTCGAACCTGCTCACGGTCGACCCGGCGACCGGCCAGACCGTTTTCCAGAGCTCGCGGGACAAGTTCGGGACGCCCGGTCTCACCTACGAGAAGTCGTTCGGGGCGTACGAGAAGCTGGTGCCGCTGCGTCAGCTGGAACTGGCCTTCGGCGAGGACTTCTGGCCGCGCCTGCACAAGCTGGTGCGCGAGGAGAACCCGCAGTCCGACTACACCGAGGACGCCAAGCGATACCGGGCGCTGGCCACCTGCTCCAGCCGGATCGCGGGCTATGACCTCACGGACTTCTTCGTGCACACCTGGGCGTTCCCCATCGACGCCACGGGGCGCGCGGAGCTCGCCGCTCTCGGTCTGCCGCAGCCACCCGTGGACCCGGGCACACTCTCCGACTGACACCGCGACGACGAGGAAAGGAGTCATCATGCATCTGAGCAGAAGGACCCTTCTCGCCGCGAGCGGCGCCACGGCGTCGGTGGTCCTGACGGCGGGCCCGGCCAGGGCGGCGCGGGCCGCGACGGCCGAGGCCGGCGCCGAGGAGGGACCGATCAACGATTTCGACGCCCTCCTGGAGCGGGCCGCGACCCTCCTCACCGGCGGCGCCTTCGACGCCTCGGACCCCGACTTCGCCGCCGGCGTCGCCGCTCTGGACGCCACGGCGGGCGCCCTGTGGGACGCCTTGGACCGGAGCGCCGGGCGGACCGCCCTGTGGTCCGACCTCTCTCCGCTCACCGACCCGGGCAACTTCGGCCAGAGCTACACCCGGCTGCGCACGCTCGCCGTCGCCTGGTCCACCCCCGGCACCTCGCTCTCCGGAAGCGCGGAGACGGCCGACGCCCTGCTCGGGGCGCTGCGGTTCGCGTACGACACGGCCTACCACCCGTCGGCACGGGAGACGGGCAACTGGTGGTTCTGGGAGATCGGGGCGCCACGGGCGCTGATGGACTGCTGTGTCCTGCTGCGCACCCACCTGCCCGCCGCCGATCTCACGGACTACCTCGCGGTCGTGGACCGGTTCTGCCCCGACGCGGACCGCCGCACCAACTCCCCCACGCTGCCCGAGACCGGCGCCAACCGCACCGACAAGGCGGTGATCGTTGCGCTGCGCGGGCTGCTGGGCAAGGACGCCGACAAGGTGGCGTCCGCCCGCGACGCCCTCTCCGACGTACGCGACTCGGGCCGCAACAGCCTGTTCCGCTACACGACTTCGGGTGACGGCTTCTACGAGGACGGCTCGTTCGTCCAGCACACGGAGGTGGCGTACACCGGCTCCTACGGCACCGTCCTGCTCGGCGGGGCGGCCTGGCTGCTCTCGCTCCTGGCCGGCTCCGCCTGGGCGGTGACCGACCCCAAGGTCTCGGTGATGTACGAGGCCGTGGAGCGGAGCTTCGTCCCGGTGATCTTCGACGGGCTGATGATGGACGCGGTGCGCGGCCGGGCCGTCTCCCGGGAACGGGCGGGCGACCACCGGGACGGGGCGGCGGCCGTCGCCGCGATCCTGCTCCTGGCCACGGGCGCCCCGGCCGAATGGTCGGACCGCTGGCGCCCGCTGGTCAAGGGCTGGCTCACCCGCAACCGCACCACCCCGTTCACCGCACTCGCCACGCTGCCCCAGCTGGCCCTGGCCAAGGCGGTGCTGGCCGACAGCGGGACACGGCCCGCGCCCCGCATCACGGGGAGCTTCGTCTTCGCGGACATGGACCGCGTGGTCCACCGCCGCCCCGGCTGGGCCTGCACCCTGTCGCTCTCCTCGAAGCGCATCTCCGCGTACGAGGCGGGCAACGGCGAGAACCTGCACGGCTGGTACACCGGCGACGGCATGACGTACCTGTACGACGGCGACGACCTCGGACAGTACAACGACGGGTTCTGGCCGACCGTCGACCCGTACCGCCTGCCGGGCACCACGGTGGACACCCGCCCGCGCGTCGACCTGGGCACCGGCGCGGGCACCTCCACCTACCGGCCGCCGAACGCCGTGGCGGGCGGCGCCACGCTGGACGGCCGGTACGCGGCCGCCGCGATGGAGCTGATCGGCGCCCCGGGCAGCAGCCTGCGGGCACTGAAGGCGTGGTTCCTGCTCGACAACACGGTCGTGGCGCTCGGCGCGGGCATCACCTCGGACGGTGGCCACCCGGTCGAGACGGTCATCGAGAACCGCAATCTGGGCGCGGACGGCCGCAACCGGCTGCTCGTGGACGGCGTCCCTCACTCGGCCGCGCCGGGACACAACAGCGCTTCTGGTCAAGCTCGTTGGGCGCACATCGAGGGAGTCGGCGGCTATGTGCTGCCGGACGGAGCCGCCCTGCGCACCCTGCGCGAGGAGCGCACCGGCACCTGGCGGGCCATCGACACGGGCGCGGACACCGGCGGCAGCACCGACCCCGTCACCCGCCGCTACCTCACCCTCTGGCTCGACCACGGCCCCGCCCCCACCGACGCCGGATACGCCTACGCGCTGCTGCCCGGCGCCTCGGCCGCGGCGACCGCCGCCTGGTCGGCGTCCCGGCCGGTGCGCGTCCTCGCCAACAACACCACCGCGCAGGCGGTGGAGGACCGCAGGACCGGTCTGACCGCCGTGCACTTCTGGGCCGCCGGGACGGCCGCGGGCATCACCGCGTCCGGTCCCGCGACGGTCCTGGTGCGGCGGCGCGGCGGGCGGGTGTCCGTGGCGGTCGCCGACCCGGGCCGGACGGGGACCTCCGTCACGATCGGCCTGCCGTTCGCCGTCCGCGAGACGGCCGAGGCGGACGCCACGGTCGAACTCACCCCGGGCCGGATGCCGTTGCTCACGGTCGCCGTCGGCGGCTCCCGGGGCCACACCCACCGCGCCGAACTCGTCCAGTAACCCCGCACACACCAGGAGCACCACCGTCATGTCCGTCGCCCCGCATCTGCACCTGCCGCCCACCGACCGGCTCCTGTCCTCCCGCACCGGCTGGACCCGGGCCCACTGGGAGGCGACGGCCGACCGGATGCTGGACGCGCTGACGCCGTACGCGACACCGGGCTTCGCCCAGTACCGGCTGCCCGGCCGGAACAGCTGGTCCGGTGTCGTGTCGGACGGGCTGGAGGGTTTCGCCCGGTCGTTCCTGCTGGCCGCGTTCCGGATCGCGGGCGCGGGCGGGGCGGTCGACCCCGCCCTCACCGAGCGGTACGCGGCGGGGCTCGCGGCCGGGACCGATCCGGCGAGCGGTGAGGCGTGGCCGCGCCTGACGGACTGCTCACAGCAGCTGGTGGAGGCGGCGTCCGTCGCGATCGCGCTGCACGAGACCCGGCCGTGGATCTGGGACCGGCTCGACGCCCGGGTGCAGGAGCGGATCGCCGACTGGTTCTCCGGCTTCGTCGGCGGGCGCACCTGGGACAACAACTGGCGTCTGTTCCAGGTGGTTTCCGAGCAGTTCCTGGCATCGGTCGGCGCCCCGTACAGCAAGTCCGACATCGAGGGCGGGCTCGACCGGATCGAGGACTGGTACGTCGGCGACGGCTGGTACACCGACGGCAGCGGGCGCAACTTCGACTACTACATCGGCTGGGCCATGCATCTGTACCCGCTGCTGTGGGCGCGGATCGCGGGCCCCGACGGCGACGGCGGCCGGGCTGCCGTCTACCGGGAACGCCTGAGCCGCTTCCTGGAGGACTACCCGGGCTTCTTCGGCGCCGACGGCGCCCCGGTCCACCAAGGTCGCTCGCTGTGCTACCGCTTCGCGGCGCTGGCCCCGGTCTGGATGGGCGCCGTCGCGGACTGCACCCCGCTCGCGCCCGGGCTCACCCGGCGCCTCGCCTCCGGGACGCTGCGCCACTTCGCGGAGCGCGGGGTGCCCGACGAGCGGGGGCTGCTGACGCTCGGCTGGTACGACACGTTCCTGCCGACGACGCAGCCGTACTCCGGTCCGGCGTCGCCGTACTGGGCGAGCAAGGGCTTCCTCGGGCTGCTGCTCCCGGCCGACCACGAGGTGTGGACGGCGCGCGAACTGCCGCTGCCCGTCGAGGAGTCCGACACCTGCACCGCGCTTCCGGCGCCCGGCTGGCTGCTGCACGGCACCCGGCACGACGGCATCGTCCGGCTGGTCAACCACGGCAGCGATCACCATCCGCTCCCGGCGGCGGGCGACACCGACCCGGACGCGGGGGCGGCCGACGACGACCCGCACTACGCGAAGCTCGCCTACTCGACGGCGACCGCCCCGGAGTCCGCGCCGCACGCCTTCGCCCGGAACATCGACAACCACCTGGCGCTGCTGGCCCCGGACGGCACCCCGTCCCGGCGGCGCCGCATCCATCCGGTGCGCTGCGAGGACCGCGTCGCCGCGTCCTGGTCCGCGGCCCGGCTGCCGGGCGACGAGCACGCGTACCGGATCGAGACGACGAGCGTGCTGCACGGGCCGTGGGAGATCCGGGTGCACAGGGTCGAGGCGCCGGAGGGCGCCGTGGTCCGGGAGGGCGGCCACGCCGTCGCGCACCGGACGAGCCCGTTCGCCGCCTCGGGCCCCGGCTGGGCGCTCGCCCGGACCGCCGACGGCCTGTCCAGCGCGGTGGTCGGGCTGTACGGCTGGGACGGCGGGCCCGAGGACGCCGAGGTGGCGCGGGACGTGGAGTCCAACGCGTACGGACCGCACTCGGCCGTCCCGTATCTGCGCAGCGCTCCCCACCCGGGTGGCCGGAGCGTCCATGTCACGCTCGTGGTGCTCTCCCGGGACAGCGTCCACCCCGAGGCGCTGCGCTCGGCCGTACGCGTGCGGGTGGCCGGGGACTCGGTGACGCTGGGCTTCCTGGACGGCCGCACGGTCGAGGTCTGATCAGAAGCCCGGTCCGTGCTCCTCCCTGCGGTCGAGATGGCCGATGAGCTCCTGTGCCAGGGACTTGATGGTGTCGAGCCCCGCCCTTCCCCAGGGGCGGGGCACGGTGTCCACGGCGCAGACGGCGCCCAGGGCGATCCCGGTGCGGTCGATGAGCGGCGCCCCCAGGTAGGAGCGGATGCCTATGTCGTCCACGACGGGGTTGCCCGCGAAGCGCGGGTAGTCGCAGACGTCTTCAAGGACGAGCGCCCTGCGCCGGACGACCACGTGCGGGCAGTAGCCGTGGTCGAGGGCCACGTAACGGCCGTTGCGGCCGCTGCCCGCCGCGGTGGCCCCCAGGTCCGAGCCCTTGCGGGTCCCGGCGGGGGTGTGCAGTCCGGCGTAGAACTGTCGGTTCCCGTCGATGAAGTTGACCATCGAGAACGGAACGTCCGTCACTTCGGCCACCCTGTCGGCGAAGGCGTCGAAGTTGTCGAACGAGGCGTCGTCCCGCTCCCCCAGTCCCAGGCTCCGCAGCCGCCGCGCGCGGGCGGGCGCCTCGCCGTCGACCGGGGTCAGCAGCAGCCGCCCGGCGACGCGCGGGATCACTGCCCGGCCCCGAATCCGGCGTGCCCGGGGAGCGGCACGGCGTCGTCGGTGGCATTGATGAGGTGCTGGACCAGCGTCACCAGCGTGCCGGTGCCGGAGCTGGCGATGCGGGCGTCGCAGAGCACGACCGGCACCTCCGGCGACAGGTCGAGCGCGGCGCGGACCTCCTCGGGGCCGTAGCGGTAGGCGCCGTCGAACTCGTTGACGGCGACGACGAATCCGATGCCGCGCCGCTCGAAGAAGTCGACGGCGGCGAAGCACTCCTCCAGTCTTCGGGTGTCCGCGATCACGACGGCTCCCAGCGCGCCCTGCGAGAGCTCGTCCCACATGAACCAGAAGCGTTCCTGGCCCGGGGTGCCGAACAGGTACAGCACGTGCTGGTCGTCCAGCGTGATGCGGCCGAAGTCCATCGCCACCGTGGTGGAGGTCTTGGACTCGACGCCCTCCAGGCTGTCGGTCCCGGCGCTCGCCTGGGTCAGCAGCTCTTCCGTGCTCAGCGGCGCGATCTCGCTGACGGCGCCGACGAACGTGGTCTTGCCGACGCCGAATCCTCCGGCGACCAGCACCTTCAACGCGACGGGGAAGCCCTCGGGCGCGGCCTGCGGCGGGACGTACTCGGCGGTGGCGGTGTCCTGCCCGTACCCGCCGCCGGAGCCCTCGTCCGCGTAGCCGTAGCCATAGCCGGAGCCGGAGCCGTCCGGGTAGCCGTAGCCGTCAGAGCTGTCGTCGTAAGCCATCGAGCACTGCCTCCAGCAGATGTCGGTCGGTGGGCGTGTCTTGGAAGGCGGGCGCGTGTGCGGTGACGGCGCCGCAGTCGACCAGGTCGGAGAGGAGGACCTTGGTCACGACTGCGGGCAGCCGCAGATGGGCGGCGATCTCGGCCACCGATGTGGGGCCCTCGCACAGTCCCAGGGCCACCGAGTGCTCGGGGCCGAGGTGGGTCTGCGGAACGCTTCCGGTGGCCATCACCAGGGACAGCAGGTCGAGCACGGCCGTGGGACGGGTACGGCCGTTGCTCACCGTGTAGGGGCGGATGAGGCGGCCCGCCGCGTCGTCGAGCAGCGGCCCGTCCTGGGTGACCGCCATGGTCACAGCCCCGCGGTGCCCGGTGTCCCGGCCGTCTGTCTCACCGGTGTCATCAGATAGGGCCGCACGCTCTTCACCAGCATGGTCATCTCGTAGCCGAGGACGGCGGCGTCGGCGTTGCGGCCGGCGAGGACGGCCAGACAGGTGCCCGAGCCGGCGGTGGCGACGAAGAGCAGCGTCGAATCGAGCTCCACGACCACCTGCCGGACCTCTCCGTTGTCCCCGAACCTCGCCCCGGCGCTGCGGCCGAGCGAGTAGAGGCCGGCCGCCAGCGCTGCCATGTGGTCGGCGCTGTCGGCGTCCATGCCGTGGAGGGACTTCACCAGCCCGTCGGCGGAGAGGAGGACCGCGCTCCGGGTGTACGGCACGCGCTGGACCAGGCCGCTCAGCAGCCAGTCGAGGTCCGAGACCTGACCGGACGGCGTATCGGTCGCCATGGGGCATCTACTCCTTGATGGGGTTCGCTGCGAGTGGGTCGTGGTCGCCGGGCTGGGCACCGGCTCCGTGCAGTCGCGCGGGCTGGGCGCCACCCCGGACGGGGAGCGGGCGGGCGGGTGCGCCCAGCTGGGCGGCCGTCGTCATGTGCGTGGCACCGGCCGGCGCCTCGGGGGCGGGTTCCTGCTCGGCCTCGGCGCGGGCCTCGGCGAGGTCGATGCCGCGCCGGAAGGCGGCGACGAGCCCGGGGTCGTGCAGGACGGGTTCGTCCCCGGGCCGGGGCGCGGGGGCCTCCCTGAGCTGCGGGACCAGGTGCTCCTGGTTGGCGCGCCTGGGCAGCAGGGGCCGGTCGGTGGCGGCCTTGGGCGTGGGTCCGTCGGCGGTCGCGGCGGTGGGCGGCGCGTTGTCCGCGGGCCGGTCCGTGCGCTCGGCGCGCATCGGCAGGGGCGGGGCGCCGTCCTGGCCGGCCGGGCCCGGCTGGGCCGGGGTCCGGTGCGGGCCCGGCTGCTGGCTGGGGACGTAGGGCCGGCGCTCCGGCTCGGGGGCGGGCGCCGGTTCGCGCGGGGCGGGGCGCTCCTCCAGGGGCGGCGGGCGGTGCACGGGGCCGGGGGGCGGGACGGGTGCTTCTCCGGCCGCACCGGGGGCGTCCTCGTCGGCGCCGAGCAGGGTCTGCGGGAGCACCAGGACGGCCTGGGTGCCTCCGTAGATGTTGCTCTGGAGCCGGACGGCGATGCCGTGCCGGCGGGCCAGTGAGGCGACCACGAAGAGGCCGATGCGGCCGTCCTGGAGGAGGCGCGCGACGTTGACCTGGTCGGGGTCGGTGAGCAGGGCGTTCATCCGCTTCTGTTCGTCGCCGGGCATGCCGAGTCCGCGGTCCTCGACCTCCAGGGCGAGCCCGGCGGTGACGCGCTGGGCGCGGAGCAGGACCTGGGTGTGCGGGGCGGAGAACACCGTGGCGTTCTCCACGAGTTCGGCGAGGAGGTGGATGACGTCGGCCACGGCGTGCCCGCGCAGGGTGCCGTCGATCGGGGGGACGAGCTTGACCCGGGGGTACTGCTCGACCTCGGCGATCGCCGAGCGCAGCACCTCGGTCATGGTGACCGGGTTGCTCCACT
The DNA here is from genome assembly GCF_040679335.1 of Streptomyces sp. NPDC052299. Taxonomy (NCBI): domain Bacteria; kingdom Bacillati; phylum Actinomycetota; class Actinomycetes; order Kitasatosporales; family Streptomycetaceae; genus Streptomyces; species Streptomyces sp. NPDC052299. Next base: position 254,897 of record NZ_JBFAUP010000010.1, read on the forward strand.
GGCGGCGGGAGACGGCGCCGCCGAGCACGGCGAGGTTCTCGGCGTGGCGGCGGATGCGGGTGGCGAGGTGGTCGACGTGGAAGAGGCCCTTGAGCAGGTCCGGATCCTCGACCTCGTGCTCCAGCTCGTCCAGCAGCTGGATCTCGCGGTGCACCAGCGACTGGAGGCGGCGGGCGAGGTTGACGAAGACCTCGACCTTCTGGTCCTCGCCGGTGGGCTCGGAGAGCCGGGAGGCCTCGACGACGGCGGCCACGGCGGCCTCCTGCTGGCGGCCGAGCTCCTGGGCCAGCAGCTCGAAGGGGTCGCCGCCGGGCGGCTGGTTCTGCGGGGCGCGGCGGGCGGGCACGGGCTCGCCGTCGCGCAGCTTCTCCACGACGCCTTGCAGGTCGGCCTGGTTCTGGGCGCTGATCCGGCGCAGTGCGAGGCAGCGGCCGAAGACCGCGGTGGCGGCGCGGTTGGCGGCCAGGAAGGCGGCGAGGATCGCGGCGAGCGCGAGGGCGGCCGCCGAGCCGAGGGCGATCCAGAGTTCGGTGGACGGCCGAGCGTGGCCCGCGCGGGCGGTGAAGATGACGGCCGCGGCGCCCGCGAGGGCGACGGCGAGGGCCGGCAGCACTGCGGTGCGCAGGAGTTGAGGGCGTATGCGCGCCTCGGGGGTCGGGCGGGCGGCGCGTGGTCTGGCCGCGGCCGAGTGGGAACGGGCGCCCGGTCGGCCGTGCCGCCCGCCCTCTCGTCGATCCGGTCGCGCGTCGGGTGCGCGAAGTTGAGACATCAGCGTCCTCGGTACGTGGGGCCCCAGGCATCTGCGTTCATGTGGTGGCACCTACGGTGGTCGGGCATTCTCGGGTCATCGGCCGGGCAGGCCCGGAGAATATGAGCCCACCGTTGATCACCGGGCACACACGGTAGTCGCCAGAAGTGCGGCCGCGATGGGCAGTTGTGGAACTTGCCCGCCATCCGTCCCGCTCTGGTATGAGCGCTCGTACGGGCGACCGATTCCCGCGGGCCGGTTTCCGGGGTCACCGCCGTTCCCGTACGCGAGTGAGCCCCCTCGACATGGGCCGAGGGGGCTCGTGGGCCGGTGCGCGGAGGCGCTACGCCTTGCGGATCCGGGCGGGCTGGGGCGCCCGGTCGCGGTCCCCGCCGGAGTCCGGCGCGGGGCCGTCCGCCGGTTCGCGGAGCTCCACGTGGACGGGCGGCCAGTTGCCCCAGCCGGGGGCCGGTTCGGCGGCGACGGCGCGCCACCACGGCTCGACGGGCGGCGGATCGGCGGGCTCGAAGGGCTGGCCGGGGCGCGGGGCGGCCATGGTGACGCCCACGGACCGGGTGGCGCGCATCGACCACTCGGCGGGCTCCGCCCACGGGTGCAGCGCGAGGTTGAACGTCCCCCAGTGGATCGGCAGCATGACGCCCGCGCCGGGGTCGTCGCCCTGGAGGTCGAGGTGGGCGCGCACACCCTCGTCGGGGCTCATGTGGATGTCGGGCCAGGCGCCCGGCTCCGGCACGGTGTCCGTGCGGTCCTTGGGCCAGTACTGGCTGTACGCACCGATCTGGATCATGGTCGCGTCGAACGGACCGTGCTCGGCGCCGATGGCCCGGAAGCCGGGGAAGTATCCGGTGTCGCCGCTGTGGTAGATCCGGTGCCCGGGTCCGGCGACGGCCCAGGAGGCCCAGAGGGTGTGCTGCTGGTTGCGCAGGCCGCGTCCGCAGAAGTGGCGGGCGGGGGTGGCGGTGAGGCTGATGCCGGCGACCGTGGTGGTCTCGTTCCAGTCGAGCTCGCGGAGGCGGTCGGGGGCGACGCCCCAGCGTTCCAGGTGTGCGCCGACCCCGAGCGGGACCGCGAAGACCGTGTCCGTACGGGCCAGGGCGCGGATCGTCGGGAGGTCGAGGTGGTCGTAGTGGTCGTGCGAGATCACCACCACGTCGACCGGCCCCAGGGCGCCGAGCGGCACGGGAGCCGGGTGCAGGCGCCGGGGCCCGGCGAACGCGAAGGGGGAACAGCGCTCGCCCCAGACCGGGTCGAACAGCACGCGCCGCCCGTCGATCTCGGCGAGGACGCTGGAGTGCCCCATCCAGGTGATCCGGAGCCCGGAGGCGGGGGGCCGGGCGAGGTCGGCGACGGTCGTCGCGTGCACGGGCACCGGGGCGGCGGGAGCCCGGAGCACCCGTTCCTCCTTGCGGAAGTAGACCCGGGCGAACTCCAGGGTGGAGCCGGAGGGTCTGATCCGCGCGCCCACCGGGTTCTGGAAGACACCGTCGGCGAACTGGGGTGAACGACGGATGCGCTCCATGCGTGCGCCGTCCGGGTCGGCCCCGAAGGCGGCGGGGCGCAGCGCACGCAGCCGGGTGCGGAGCGGAAGCCTGTGGTCAGCGCCGGTCACGGAGGTCTCCTGAGGAGTCGGGGTCGTCCCATTATGGACAAGGGGCACGACAGTGCGAGAGCGGAACAGCCGGGTGGGTGGCATTCCGCACCGACCGCCTTTCCCGCGCCGCCGTCCGTACACGTGCCCGCCTCCCGCGGTACCGGCGCGTTCCGGCCACCGGGGCCGCGCGGCGGCGGAGGCCGCGTTGACAGGGACACCCGGGCTCCCGATACTGACCGACGGTTCAGTAATGCGGCCGGTGACGACGACCCGCCGGTCCCGGCCGCCCGGGACCGTGATCCGCCGCCCGGGACCGCCCGCCACAGTGACCGAGGAGCACTCCCGATGACGACGCCTCCGGTGTCCCCGCCCGCCCCGCTCATCTCGCTGACCTGGACCGATCACGCCACCGGCTGCCGGGGCCACCTCGTGGTGGACCGGCTGGTGCGCGGGGTGTCCAGCGGCGGCCTGCGGATGCGCCCCGGCCTCACGCTGGAGGAGGTGGCAGGTCTGGCCCGGGGCATGACGATGAAGGAGGCCCTGCACTTCGACGCGGACCGGCCGGGGGCCCGCTACATACCGCTGGGCGGCGCCAAGGGCGGCATCGACTGCGACCCGCGCGACCCCGCGGCGTACGGCGTCCTGGTCCGCTACCTGCGGGCGATGCGCCCGTACATCGAGAGCTTCTGGACGACCGGCGAGGACCTGGGCCTCTCGCAGGACCTGGTGGACCGCGCGGCGGCGGAGGCGGGTCTCGTCTCCACCGTGCAGGCCGTCTACCCGCTCCTCGACGACGAGGCCGGGGCCCGGCGCCGGCTGGCCGACGCCTTCGCCCTGGAGGTGGACGGCATCGGCCTGGACGAGCTGGTCGGCGGCTGCGGGGTCGCCGAGGCGGCGCTCGCCGCGCTGGACCGGGACGGGGTCGCCCACGACGGTGCGCGGGTGGCGCTCCAGGGGTTCGGAACCATGGGCGGGGCGACCGCCCGCTTCCTGTCCCGGGCCGGGCTCCGCGTGGTCGCCGTCGCCGACGTCAAGGGCACGATCGCGAACCCGGCCGGGCTCGACGTCGAGGCGCTGCTCGCGGCCCGGGACGCGCACGGCACCGTGGACCGGGGCGCGCTGCGCGCCGGTGACCGGGAGCTCCCGGCCGACGCCTGGCTGGTCCAGGACGCGGAGGTGCTCGTCCCGGCCGCCGTGTCCTACGCCGTGGACGCGGTCAACCAAGCCGGGATCACGGCCCGCTGGGTGGTGGAGGCCGCCAACATGCCGGTGCTGCCGGAGGCCGAGGCGCTGCTCGCGGCGCGCGGGATCACCGTACTGCCCGATGTGGTGGTCAACTCCGGGACCAACGCCTGGTGGTGGTGGACCCTGTTCGGCGACATCGGGGCCGACGCGGAGGAGGCGTTCGCGCACACCCGGCGGGCGATGCGCGCGCTGGTCGGCCTGGTGCTGGCCCGCGCGGCCGAGGACGGCTGCACCCCGCGTGCGGCGGCGCACGCGGTGGCGGCCGACCGGCTGCCGGTGATGGCGGAGCGCTTCGGCTGGTACCGCTGACCGGGGCGGCCCGGCCGGCTGCGGTCCGCCCGACCTGCTCCGGGCGGGCATTGGTTAGGGTGACCGCGTGGCAAGAGTGCGGTTGGGAGTGGCGGAGCGGCGCGAGGAGTTGCTGCGTGCCGCCGTCGAGCAGATCGAGGTGCGCGGTGTCGCGGCCGTGCGGATCGCCGATGTGGCGTCCGTGCTCGGCGTGAGCAACGCGCTCGTGCTCTATCACTTCTCCACGAAGGAGAAGCTGGTCGCGGCCGCCTTCGCGCACGCCGCCGAGAGCGATCTCGCCCATCTGCGGAAGCTGTTGAGCCGTCGCACGACCGCCGTACGCAGGCTGCGCGCGGCCGTCCGCTGGTACGCGCCGACGGGTCAGGCCAAGGGCTGGCGGCTGTGGATCGAGGGCTGGGCCGCCTCCCTCCGCGATCCTGCCCTGCGCAATGTGGCCGGCGACCTCGACCAGCAGTGGAAGGCCGAGCTGGCCGAGGTCATCGAGGAGGGCGCGGCGGCGGGCGAGTTCCACTGCGACGACCCGATGTCCGTGGCCTGGCGGTTGACCGCGCTGCTGGACGGGCTGGCCGTGCAGATGACCTCGTACAACGGTCCGCTGTCGCGGGCCACGATGCTGGAGTGGACCGAGCAGGCGCTCGCCCGTGAACTGGGCATCGACCACGAGGCCCTGACGGCCTGACCGCGCTGCCGCCGCCTCCCCCGGTCAGGTCTGCTGAAGCGGCTCGTACACGTCGGCGTGGAGGCCGAAGGTCCAGGCGACGCCCTCGCGGGCCGTCCTGGTCGCGGGCGGGACCCGCAGCCAGTACGTGCGGTGGGTGCCGTCCGGTTCGGGCGTCGAGTTGACCACCTCGACCATGACGACGTCCTCGTCACCGGCGAGCGCGATCCGCCAGAGGATGCCCGTCTCGTCGCGGTGGACCGGTTCGGCGCCGGACTCGGTGAGATAGCGGTCGTAGCCGTAGTACTCCAGCATCACGCGGCGCAGCTCGGCGTTCTCCTCGGAGCGGATGCGTTCCGGGGTCAGCGCGGCCAGCTCGGTCAGGAACTCGCGGGGCACGGGCATGCCGCGCCAGGCGTACAGCGCGAAGCCGTCCGGGTAGGAGAGCGCCGGTCCGTCGCCCCGGTCGAGGCGGCCGGCCTCGTCGCGGTGCAGGGCCTCCGGACGCTCGCAGATCACGGCGACCCGCTCGTAGGGCCACCACCAGCCCGCGTTCCGCGCCACCGCCGCGAGTCCGTCGAGCCGGTCGCCCCGGCCGTCGAACGCGGCGAGCCACGCCGCGTCGTGCTGTCCGAGGACCGCGTCGAGCAGGACCAGGCGCACCCGGGTCTCGGCTTCGGTGTCCGCACCGGCGAGGTCGGCTGCCACCCCGGCCCGTATCCGCTCGGCGAGGCCCGCGGTGCTTTCCCAGAGCTGGGCACCCGTGGCCGACCAGAGGGCGGACCAGCCGGCCGGGCCCAACGCGTCGTACACCCGGCGCCGTTCCTCCGCCCAGGGGCGGGTACGCACCTCGTCCCGGACCGAGCGCCCCGGGTCGGTCAGCTTGCCGACGGCCTCCACGGCTTCCCTGGGCGAGCCGGCCCAGACGAACTCCTCCGGCTCGGCCAGCCCCGCGCTGCGGTAGGCGAGCCGCACCCCGTCCTCGGCGGCCGCCCGGTCCGCCGCGCCCGTCGCCGCCGCCACGGCCCGCCAAGAGTCCACGTACTGCATCGGTTTCCCCGTCCCCTGCTTCCGCTGTTCCGCTCTGATTCCCTGATCCCGCACCCTGCGGTCCCGCTGTCCCGCGCGCCCGGCCGTCGCTCAGTCGGCGACGATGCGGACCGCCCCCGGCGCGTACTCCCGCTGGCGCACGACGCGGAACCAGCCCTGGGGCAGCGGGATCGTCGCGTGCTCCTCGTGCACCACGCGCCCGCCCTCGGGGAGGTGAAGCAGCATCGGGCCGAACACCCCGCCCTCCCGGATCAGCCGGCCGGGTCCGGGCACCGCGTGCGCGTGTCCGGTGACTTCGCCGAGCGCGAGGACCAGCCGGCCCCGTGCGTCGCGCAGTTCGCCCGCCGCCTCCAGGAGGTGCGCGGGCACCGCCGACTCCTCCAGTGGCACGATCAGTACATCGCCCTGCCGGTACACAGACCTCTCCCCTCCGTGGCGGCACCGGGTGCGCCGGCCACATCGAAAACGCTACGACGGGGGTCTGACAACCGGCCGTCGCGCAGTCCCGGGTGGGGGCGGTCGCGCCGTTGTCAGTGGGTCTTGATAGACCTTGCGGACATCAATCCGCCGCCGTCATCAGGAGCTCAGGGCATGTCCGTGGACCATCTTCACGAGTTGCTCGGCCTTCCGGCCGTCGATTTCCAGTCCGGTACGGAGGGCGGCCCCCGGCCCGCCGCCGACGCCGCCGCCTGGCGGGTGTCCATCGACGCCTACGAGGACGAGGGCACCTGGGAGGAGGAGTTCAACGCCTTCCTGGAGGAGGTCGACCCGGCGGGCGTCCGGGCCCTGATCATCGGGCAGTGGGGCGAGTCGTACGAGGAGAAGTCCTCGTATCCGATCGGTCTCGTCATCGCGGCCGCCGACCGGCTGACGTCGCTCGAAGCGGTGTTCGTCGGGGATCTGACGATGGAGGAGGCGGAGATCTCCTGGATCGAGCAGAGCGATGTCACCGCGCTGCTCGACGCTTTCCCCGCGCTGGTGGAGCTGGGTGTGCGCGGCGGCTCCGAGCTGGTCTTCCCGGCGGCCAAGCACGAGCGGCTGCGGGCGCTGACCATCGAGACGGGCGGGCTGCCGCGCGAGGTGGTGCGCGGTGTCCTGGAGAGCGAGCTGCCCGCGCTGGAGCGGCTGGACCTGTGGCTCGGTGTCTCGGCCTACGGCGGCGACGCCGATGTGCCGGACCTGGCGCCGCTGCTGGCCGGGACGCGCTTCCCGGCCCTGCACCACCTCGGCCTGCGCAACAGCGAGATCCAGAACGAGATCGCGGCCGCGGTGGCCTCGGCCCCGCTGGTGGCACGGCTGAAGACCCTGGACCTGTCCTGCGGCACGCTCGGCGACGAGGGGGCGGCCGCTCTCCTGGAGGGCCAGCCGCTGACCCATCTCGACGTGCTGGACCTGCACCACCACTTCCTCACCGAGCCGATGGAGCGCCGCGTCATCGAGGCGCTGGAGCCGCACGGGGTGCGGGTGGACCTCTCGGAGCGCTGCGAGCCGTGGGACAACCGGGGCCCGGCCGGCCGGTACGTCACGGTCTCGGAGTGACGGCACGATGACCGGCATCGACCACCCCTGCTCCTTCCACGACATGCCCGTCTTCACCCTGCCGGAGCCGGGCGACGAGCGCCCGCTGCCTCCGGCGGAGGCCACGGCCTGGCGGCTGGACTGCGGCTGGGACGGGCTCGATTTCGCCGCCGTGTGGAAACACTTCCTGGAGACGGTCGACCCGGCACGGGTCCGTGCCCTGGTGATCGGCCACTGGTGGCACGGCAATTACAGCTCCCTGGCTCCCGTGGTGGAGCTGATCGCCTCGGACGCGGCCCGGTTCCCCGCCCTGCGCGCTCTGTTCCTCGCCGATGTCGTGAGCGAGGAGTGCGAGGTCTCGTGGCTCCAGATGTGCGACGTCACACCGGTGCTCCGGGCGTTCCCGCTGCTGGAGGAACTGGTGGTGCGGGGCGGTGGCAGCGGGCTGAGCGAGGAGACGCTGGAGCTGCACCCGGTGCGGCACGAGGCGCTGAAGGCCCTGCGCTTCGAGTCCGGTGGTCTGCCCGGCCGTGTGGTGCGCGCGGTCGGCGCCTCGGAACTGCCCGCGCTGGAGCGGCTGGAGCTGTGGTTCGGCTCCCAGTGGTACGGGGGCGACGCGACGGTGGCGGACATGGCTCCGCTGCTGTCCGGGGGCGGTCTCCCCCGGCTGCGTCATCTCGGGCTCCAGAACAGCGAGATCCAGGACGAGATCGCCGTGGCGGTCGCCTCCGCCCCGGTGGTCGCACAGCTGGAGTTCCTGGCGCTGTCGATGGGCACGCTCAGCGACGCGGGGGGCCTGGCCCTCCTCGAAGGACAGCCGCTGACCCATCTGAGCGGCCTCGACCTGCACCACCACTACCTCGGCGACGAGGTGATGGAGCGCTTCAGGGAGCTGTCCGAGCGCGACGACGTCCACGTCGACCTGGCGGAGGCGGACGACTGGGACCCGGAGGACGAGGACGATTCCCGTTATGTCGCCGTCAGCGAGTAACGGCCCGCCGCGGCTCGCGGTCGTCGGCAATCCGGGCAGCCGCCGCGTCTCGCTCTTCCAGGACGCGGTGGCCGCCGCCGGCCTGCCCGAGGCGCGTACGGTCCCGTGGGTGGACGTGCTGCGGGGCGGCGGGGCGGGCTTCCTGGCCGGCGAGACCGTGCGCATCGAGTCGCCCGGCGAGGACGCGGAGGTGGACCGGCTGCTGCGCGGGGCCGACGAGCCGACGCGGGTGGAGGGCTCGGCCCTCTGGTACGCGCGGTTCACGGCCGCCGTACGCGAGGTGGCGCGGGCCGCCCGGGAGGCCGGCGCGCACCTGCTGGACGCCCCGGCCGACATCGCGGTGCTCTTCGACAAGCGGCTGTGCCACGGGGTGCTGGACGCGGCCGGGGTGCCCGTCCCCGCGTCCCCGACCTCCGGCCCGGCCGGGGCGCCCGTGCGCGGCTGGGACGATGTGCGGGACCTGATGGCCGCCCACCGCACGCCCCGGGTGTTCGTGAAGCCCGCGCACGGCTCGTCCGCCTCCGGCGTGCTGGCGGTGGAGACGGCGGGCGGGGGCAGGATCCGGGCGGCGACCTCCGTCGAGCGGGACCCGGCCGGCCGGCTCTACAACTCGCTGCGGGTCCGCCGCTGCACGACGGAGCGCGAGATCGCGGCGGTGGTCGACGCGCTGGCGCCCGACGGGCTGCACATCGAACGCTGGCTGCCCAAGGCCACCCTGCGCGGCCGGGCCGCCGACCTGCGCGTCGTCGTGGTCGCCGGCCGGGCCACCCACGCCGTGGTGCGCACCAGCGCGTCGCCGATGACCAATCTGCACCTGGGCGGGGCGCGCGGCGACCTGGCGGAGGTGCGGGCGGCCGTCGAGGCGGCGGGCGGCAGCTGGGGCGAGGCGCTGGCGATCTGCGAGCGGGCCGCCGCCGCCTTCCCGGACACCCTGTGCGTCGGCGTCGACCTGCTGCCCCTGGCCGGCTGGCGGCGCTTCGCCGTCGGCGAGGTCAACGCCTTCGGGGACCTGCTGCCCAGGCTCACCGGCCTGCCCGGCAGCAGCGCCGAGGGCCTGGACACCTACGCGGCGCAGATCGCCGCCGTACTGGAACGAGCAAGGAACGACCGTGTCAGCACAACCCCCTGAGCACGTCCCGGCCCCCTGCGGCCCCGATATGAGCGAGGTCGTGGGCAGCCACGACCTGCTGTTCGTCACCCTGGACACGCTGCGGTACGACGTCGCGGCCGAGCTGGCCGCGGCCGGGCGCATCCCGAACCTGGCCCGTCATCTGCCGGGCGGAGCCTGGGAGAAGCGGCACGCCCCGGGCAGCTTCACCTACGCCTCCCACCAGGCGATGTTCGCGGGGTTCCTGCCCACCCCGGCCGCGCCCGGGCCGCACCCCCGGCTGTTCGCCGCCCGGTTCGCCGGCAGCGAGACCACGGCGGAGCGCACCTTCGTGTTCGACACCCCGGACCTGGTGTCGGGGCTCGCGAAGGAGGGGTACCGCACGGTGTGCGTCGGCGGGGTGGGCTTCTTCAACCTGAGCGGGCCGCTGGGCTCGGTGCTCCCCGGGATGTTCCAGGAGGCGCACTGGGAGCCGGAGTTCGGCGTTGCCTCGCCGACCTCGTTCGAGGCGCAGGTGGCCCGCGCCGAGGAGGTGGTCGCCGCCCTGCCGCCCGAGCAGCGGCTGTTCCTCTTCGTCAACGTCTCCGCGCTGCACCAGCCGAACTGGTTCCACAGCCCCGGGGCGACCCGCGACGCCGGTGACAGCCGGGCGACGCACGCCGCCGCCCTGGAGTACGTGGACGCCCACATCGGCCGGCTCTTCGCCGCCGCGAGCAGCCGCCGCCGCACCTTCGCCGTCGTCTGCTCCGACCACGGCACGGCCTACGGCGACGACGGCTACACCGGTCACCGGCTCGGCCACGAGTCCGTCTGGACCGTCCCGTACGCACACTTCTTCCTCGAACCGGGGGCCGTCCGATGACCGTGCCGCACACCGTCCGCCCGTACGAGAGCTATGTGTACGCCTATCCGCACAAGACGGCGTACCGCCCGCTCGCCGGGCAGCCCGGCGGACGTCCGGCGCTGGACGAGCTGTGGGCGGGGGAACGCAGGGACGCGCTCTCGCTCTACATGCACATCCCGTTCTGCGAGGTCCGCTGCGGCTTCTGCAACCTCTTCACCCGGATCGGCGCGCCCGACGAACTGACCTCGCGCTATCTCGACGCGCTGGACCGGCAGGCGAGCGCCGTGCGGGACGCGCTGGGCGACGCGGAGCCGGTACGGTTCGCGGCGGCGGCGTTCGGCGGCGGCACGCCCACGTTCCTGACGGCGGGCGAGCTGGAGCGGCTGTGCGACATCGCGGAGAAGCGGATGGGCGCCGATCTGCGGTCCGTCCCGCTGTCCGTGGAGACGTCCCCGTCGACCGCGACCGCCGACCGGCTCGCCGTGCTCGCCGAGCGGGGCGCGACCCGGATCAGCATCGGGGTGCAGTCCTTCGTCGAGGCCGAGGCGCGCGCGGCGGTCCGCCCGCAGCACGCCGCCGACGTGGAGCGTGCCCTCGGCCTCATCCGGGACACCTCCGTACCGGTGCTCAACATCGATCTGATCTACGGCATAGACGGCCAGACCGAGCGCACCTGGCGCACCTCCCTGGACGCGGCGCTGCGCTGGCGGCCGGAGGAGCTGTACCTCTACCCGCTGTACGTACGCCCGCTGACCGCCCTCGGCCGGCGCTCCCCCGGCGAGGCCGACGCGGCCTGGGACGAGCAGCGCCTGCGGCTGTACCGGGCCGGCCGCGACCACCTCCTGGCCCACGGCTACGAGCAGGTGTCGATGCGGATGTTCCGCCGCGCCGACGCCCCGCGCGTGGAGGGCCCGGACGACTACGCGTGCCAGACGGACGGCATGATCGGCCTGGGCTGCGGCGCCCGCTCCTACACCTCGCGGCTGCACTACTCCTTCGACTACGCGGTCCGGATGAGCGAGGTGCGGGGCATCATCGACGCCTACACGGCCACCGAGGACTTCTCCCGCGCCGAGGTCGGGCGGTACACCGACGGGGACGAGGCGCGCCGCCGGCATCTGCTCCAGTCGGTGCTCCAGGCGCAGGGCATGGCCGTGGACGACTATCGCGAGCGGTTCGGCAGCTCGCCGTACGAGGACTTCCCGGAGGAGCTGGCCCGGTTCGAGGCCCGGGGCTGGCTCGACACGGGTGCGCCGGGGCTGCTGCGGCTGTCGCCGGAGGGGCTGGCGTACTCCGACGCGCTGGGCCCGGAGCTCTTCTCCCCCGCCGTGCGGGCCGCCATGGCCGCGTACGAGCTGAAGTGAGTGCCCCGTGGACCTGACGATTCTCTACCGGGGCCCGCTCGCCTCGTGCGACTACGACTGCCCGTACTGCCCGTTCGCCAAGCGGCGCGACAGCGGGGAGCAGCTGCGGGCGGACCGGGCTGCGCTCGAACGCTTCACCGCGTGGGTGGCGGCGCAGACCGGTGACCGGATCTCGGTGCTGTTCACGCCGTGGGGCGAGGGGCTGGTGCGCTCCTGGTACCGCAGGGCGATCGTGGAGCTGGCGGGCCTCCCGCACGTGCGCCGGGTGGCGATCCAGACGAACCTGAGCGGGCGTACGCGGTGGCTGGCCGAGGCTCCGGAGGCGGCCAGGGAACGGATCGCGCTCTGGTGCACGTACCACCCGGGGCAGACGCCGTACGAGCGTTTCCTCGGCCGGTGCGCGGAGCTGAGGGACCTCGGGGTCCGGCACAGCGTCGGCGTCGTGGGGTTCGACGCCCATCTCGGGGAGGCACGGCGGCTGCGCGCGGCGCTCCCCGACGAGGTCTACCTCTGGGTCAATGCCGCCGAGGGGCACACCTACACGGACGAGGAGGCGGAGCGGTGGACGGCGATCGACCCGCTCTTCCCGTACAGCCGCCACCCGCACCGCTCGGCGGGGCTGCCCTGCCGGACCGGTGAATCGGTGATCTCGGTGGACGGGGAGGGGACGGTGCGCCGCTGCCATTTCGTCCGGGCGGAGCTGGGCAATCTGTACGACGGGAGCTACCGGCGGGCGCTGGGGCCGCGGGCCTGCCCGCTCGCCGTCTGCGACTGCCACATCGGCTATGTGCACCTGGAGACGCTGCCGCTGTACGACGTCTTCGCGGGCGGGGTCCTGGAGCGGGTTCCGGCGGCGCTGCCGCTGTCCCCGGTCGCCGCGACGCGGTCGCGGGGCGACTGAGGACAGCGGAAGGGCCGGTCAGAGCGGCAGCAGATCCGGCCGCTTCGGCTCGACGTGGTCCCCGGAGGACTCGCCGCGCAGCCGCCGCCCGATCCACGGGACCAGGTACTCGCGCGCCCAGTGGATGTCGTCGCGGCGGATCTCCAGCGTGCCGCGCGGCGGCTGCGGCGGCCACGGCTGGTCCGGGTCGGCCGGCACGTCGAGGCCGAGGACCTGGGCGGCGCGGAGCGCGACCCGGGTGTGCCCCTCGGGCGACAGGTGGAGCCGGTCGCCGTCCCAGGCGCGCCGGTCCTGCACCGAGCGCAGCGACCACAGGTCGAGGACCGGGCAGTCGTAGCGGTCGGCGATGGCCCGGACGTGGGCGGTGTAGGTGGCGATCTTGCCGCGCAGATGGCGCAGCACGGGAACGCCCCGGGTGTCGAAGCCGGTGGTGACCATGACGGTGCCGACCGACCGCGTGAGGTCGGCGACCGCCCGCTCGAAGCGTTCGGCCACGTCGTCCGGGTCGGTGCCCGGCCGGATGATGTCGTTGCCGCCGGCGCAGAAGCTCACCAGATCGGGGGCGAGTTCCTTGGCGCGGGGCACCTGCTCCTCGACTATCTGGTCGAGGAGGCGTCCTCGTACGGCGAGATTGGCGTACCGGAAGTCCCCGTGCGCGGAAACGGGTGAGACCTGGGTCCCGGTCGCCGGGCCGGGCTCCGGGAGCCGGTCCGCGAGGAGTACCGCGAGCCGGTCGGCCCAGCCGACGAACGTGCCGTCCGGGCCGGGGTCGCCGACTCCCTCGGTGAAGCTGTCGCCAATCGCCGCGTACGACCCGATGGCGCCCTGTCGGTCGTTGGCGCCCTGTTGGAGGTTGTTCGAATCGTCTGCCACAACCGCATATCCTGCACCCCGGAATGTGACCTACGCGACCGTAATAAGGGGTTGACGGGTGGTGAGATAAACCACCCGGTCAGTTTTCGGTAAAGGGGGAATAAGCAGAGGGACGACGCACCGCCGTGCGCCGTCCCTCCGCGCCGTTCGGTGACCCGGATCACCGGGCCGGTACTGCCTGGATCAGACGTAGATCCCGTGCGACGCCAGGTAGGCGATCGGGTCGATGTCCGAGCCGTACTCCGGGCCGGTGCGGACCTCGAAGTGGAGGTGCGGGCCGGTGGCGTTGCCGGTGGAACCGGAGAGGCCGACCTGCTGGCCCGCGGTCACGGTCTGGCCCGCCGAGACGGAGAGCGAGGACATGTGGCCGTACTGGGAGTAGTGGCCGTCGGCGTGCTTGATGACGACCTGGTTGCCGTAGGCGCCGCCCCAGCCGGCGGTGACGACGGTGCCGGAGGTGATGGCCTTCACGCTGGTGCCGGTGGAGACGGGGAAGTCGATGCCGGTGTGGCTGCCGCTGGACCAGTTGGCGCCGGAGGCGCGGTACGCGGTGGTGTGGTTGCCCGGGACCGGGTGGACGTAGCCGGAGGCGTTGTCCTGGGAGGCCGGGGCCTCGGCCTCGGTCTGCGTCTCGGTCTTGGTCTCGGCCTTGGGCGCGGCCTTCGTCTCGGCCTTGGGTGCGGCCTTCGTCCCGGTCTTCTCCGCCGTCTTGGCGGGGGCCTCGGACGTGGTCGCGGCGGGGGCCGCCTTGGCGCCGAGGGTCAGCTTCATGCCCGGGAAGATCAGGCTCGGGTTCTCGCCGACGACCTCGCGGTTGTCCTGGTACAGCTTGTGCCAGCCGCCCTTGAGGTGGTGCTGGGCCGCGATCTTCGACAGGTAGTCGCCGGAGACGACGGAGTACGTGGTGGTGCCGGTGCTCTTCGCGGACTTGGCCGGGGCGGTGTGCGCGGCGGCCGACTTCGCGGCCGGGGCGGACTGCTCCGCGGCGTGGGCACCGGTGGCACCGAGCAGCGGAAGCGCGATGACGGCTCCGCCGGCGCTCGCGGCGACGACGCCGCGGGCGATGGCGCTGGACTTGGGACGGCGGTGCTTACCCGAATTGGGCATGAAGAATTTCCTCTCCGGCGCCTGCGAGGTGAGCTGTCGGGTTCGGGCTGGAGATGCCCGGCCGCGCCTGGCGCGACTTCACCCCTAGCCGTCCGGTCGTCCCGGTCGGCGGCTTACCTGGTTCCCCCGCTCCTGCCACACGGTGAAGGGATGCGAATTCCGGACGGCGGCAGGATTGGGCGTTCCATCCGGATGGACATGGAACGTAAGCGAGCCGGGACGGCTGAAACAAGCCACGGGTTCGGCGCCGGATTCCGCACCGGAATTGCGGTGCGGAATTCCGGTCACACTCCGTGGATTACGGATCTTGGCTTTCCGCGCGGCGCGGGGATTACCCCACCGGGGCGTCACCACACACCGTCACGGATATGATCCCGCTCACGAGTGGGTGATCATCTCCCTTACAACCGGGGCACTTTGGACATCACCCATCAATACGGACATGTCATGCCCATCATTCACGGCGCAGCCGCACCACGCACGCGTCCAGGTCGCCGCGCAGCCCCGTCCGCAGCCCGTGGTGCATCAGCAGCGAACCGTGGTGCACCGCCCCGGTGTCCAGGCAGGTGTACGCCGCCTCCGGGTCGAGCCCGCGCAGCCGCAGCGCCGGCGGCTCCTCGCCGTACCGCTGCGCGTGGAGCCAGGCCAGCACGACGGTGTCCGCGCCCCGCACGTACTGCACGGCGCTGAGCCCGGGGCCCGGGGCGCGCAGCCGGTACAGCTCGCCCAGCTGCACCACCGGGCGGATCTCCTTGTACAGCTCCACCCACCCGCGCGCCTCGTCCAGTTCGGCCGCGCTCCACTCGGTGAGGTCCCCGCCGATGCCCAGCACCCCGGCCATCGCGCTGACGAAACGGAAGCGCAGCGAGGAGCGGCGCCCGTTGAGCTGGACGTTCGGGCTGTCGGTCACCCAGGCCGCCATCACGCGCGCCGGGTGGAGATGACCGAAGCCGTGCTGGATGGCGAGGCGGTCCAGCGGGTCGGTGTTGTCGGACGTCCAGACCTGGTCCGTGCGCGAGAGGATGCCGAGGTCGATCCGGCCGCCGCCGCCCGAGCAGGACTCGAAGGCGACGCCGGGGTGGGCGGCGCGCAGCCGGTCGAGCAGCGCGTAGAGGGCGTCCACGTGCTCGGTCCACAGTCGCTGCGGGTAGTCGTCGCCCGGCCAGCCGGCGTCCGAGAAACAGCGGTTGAAGTCCCACTTCACGTAGTCGATGGGCGTGTCCGTCAGCAGGGCGTCCAGGCTCTCCCACAGATGGGCCCGCACATCGGGGCGGGCGAGGTTGAGGACCAGCTGATTGCGGAATTCGGTGCGATCCCGGCCGGGGAAGTGCTGGACCCAGTCCGGGTGGGCGCGGTAGAGGTCGCTGTCGGCGTTGACCATTTCCGGCTCGACCCAGATGCCGAACCGCATGCCGAGTCCGTGCACATGGCGGGCGAGCGGCCCGAGGCCGTCGGGAAAGCGCTCCGGATTCGGCGTCCAGTCGCCGAGCCCGGCCCGGTCGCTCACCCGCTGCCCGAACCAGGCGTCGTCCACGACGAACAGCTCGACGCCCAGCGCGGCGGCCCGGTCGGCGAGGGCCCGCTGCTGGTCCTCCGCGATGTCGAAGCCGGTGGCCTCCCAGGAGTTGTAGAGCACCGGACGCGGCTCGGAGGCGTCCGGGATCACATGGGCGAGCTGCCAGGCGTGCCAGGCGCGGCCGGCCCCGCCGAAGCCGTCCCGGCTCCACAGCCCGGCGAAGACCGGGCTGGTGTACGACTCCCCCGGCGCGAGCCGCAGGAGCCCGGAGTCGTCGTAGCCGGCGCCGCCGGTGATCTGCACGAGCCCGTCGGGCAGCCGCTGTACGGCGATGCGCCAGGAGCCGGACCAGCCGAGCGCGCAGCCGTAGACCTCTCCGGACTCCTCGGTGGCGGTGCCGTCCGCGTCCAGGGCGACCCAGGGCAGGCCCTGGTGGCCGGTGTGGCCGCGCCGGCTGGAGAGCAGGTGCTCCCCGTACGCCAGCTCGGTGCGCTCCAGCTGGGTCTCCGCCGCCCAGCGGCCGTGCAGGCGGGTGAGCCGCCAGGCGTCGCGCGCGGGCAGCGCCCAGGCGGCGGCGTCGGCGCGCAGCAGTTCGAGGGGCGGTCCGTCCGGTCCCGTGTGGGTGAGCGTGGTCCAGCGCTCGATGACGTCGGAGTCGTCCCGCATCCGGTAGTGCAGGGTGATCGCGAGGCGGTGCACCGGGTCGTCGAAGGAGAGCCGCAGTTCGTCGCCGTCCACGGAGTCCCCGGCGAAGACCCAGGCGGTCCCGCGCACCTCGTCGGTGCGCACCGACAGGGCGGGGCGGACGAACCGGGGTCCGCCCTCCACCGGGTATTCCTCGCGGCCGTCGAGCGGGGATTCGAAGCCCCGGGCCGACGGCGCGGGTGCCTCGGCCAGGGCCCGGGCCGCGGCCAGCGTGATGCGCGGCCCCCAGTGGAGATGCAGCAGTTCCTGCCGCTCCGTGAGGCGCAGGGCGTAGCTTCCGCTCGCCCCCGTCAGCAGCCAGATCCGGTCGCCGGTCTCGATCATCGCGCCCCCGTCCGCATGCGTGCACAGATTCACACAGGTCCGCACATCATCGACCGTCCCTGGACCTAGGGCAACGGCGCGTGCCCGGAAATCCGGCGGCGCCGACCGCGATGACGGCCGGGGGAACACATGTCGTATCGTCGCGGCCATGGGCCCGCCGGCGACACGCGCCCGGGCAGAGCCGCCAGGAGTGACCGTGACGCAGCAGCTGCCGCAGACCCCGCCGACGGAACCCGTCCTCACCGGCGTCCGCAACTTCCGCGACCTGGGCGGTCTCCCCACCACCGACGGCCGCCGGGTGCGACACGGCAGGCTCTACCGCAGCGGTCACCTCGCGCACGCCACGGCCGAGGACGCGGCCTTCCTCGGCGGGCTCGGCCTGCACACCGTCTTCGACTTCCGCAACGCGGCCGACCACAAGCTGGACGGCCTGGACATCGAGCTGCCGGGCGTACGGAACGTGAGCATCCCGCTCAGCGACCCGGCGGACGGCGCCGAGTTCTGGCGGATGGTGCGCGACGGCAACCTGACGGAGTTGCGCTCGATCCTGGCCGACGGCAAGGGAACCCGCCGCATGGTCGCCTCGTACCGCTCGATCATCCTGGAGCGCACCGCCGAGCACAGCCGGGTGCTGCACGCCCTGGCCGAGGACAGCGTGCCCGCACTGATGCACTGCGCGGCCGGCAAGGACCGGGCCGGGCTCTCGATCGCGGTGACGCTGCTGGCGGTGGGCGTCGGGCGGGAGACCATCGAGGCCGACTACCTCAAGTCGAACGACGCGCACCGCCGCTACCGCATCCGGCGCAGCGACACCTCGGCCGCCGGGATGTCCCCGGAGGTGCTGGAGCTGCTGAACCCGCTCTTCGGCGCCCAGCCCGCCTACCTCGCCGCGGCCTTCGCCGCCATCGACGAGACCTGGGGCGGCACCGACCGCTATCTCGCCGACGGGCTGAAGCTCGCGCCCGCCACCCGTGAGCAGCTGCGCGAACGGCTCCTCGACGAGAGCTGAGCGGTCTACTGGTTGTGCATGCCGACCGCGAACAGCAAGTACAGGAACGCGGCGATGACGTGCCCGGCGACGAGGTAGGCGAAGAGCCGGATGACGAGTCCGCGCGGCATCTTCCTCTCCTGGCTGTCGGCGCCGGGGCGCGGGGCCGGGGTGAGCGGGTCGTAGTGCTCTGAATCGGACATGACTGGCCTCTCTGGCTGCCGGGGGTCCGGCGGCGGAAACGTCTCAGCCGCGGTGGGCCCGGCCGCCGAGGCACAGGTCGGCGGCGGGGCTCTGCAGCAGGGTGTGGACGAAGAGCAGCTCGGCGCCCTCGGGTTCGGGAGCCGCGATCCGGTGCGGGGTGAGCGAATCGAAGTGCGCGCCGTCCCCGGGCGCGAGGTCGTGCACGGTCTCGCCCAGCGTCACCCGGAGGCGGCCGGTCAGGACGTACAGCCATTCCTCGCCGGGGTGGACGCGGACCAGGTCGCCCTGGGCGCCGTGCGGGACGCGGACGCGCAGCGCCTGCATCGCACGGCCGGAGCCGCCGGCCTGCTGGTACATCCAGCCGTCGGCCGCGGCGCCCTCGAACGGGCGGCTGCGGACGATCGCGTCACGTTCCGGGGGCGTCTCGCCCAGGAGCTCGGAGACCGTCGTACCGTAGATCCTGGCCAGCTGGAGCAGCATGGGCAGCGAGGGCTGGCGCCGGCCCGTTTCGAGCCGGGAGAGGTGGGCGGGCGAAAGCCCGGCCCGCTGGGCCGCGGTCTCCAGGGTGAGACCACGGCCTCGGCGCAGATCGCGCAGGCGTGGCGCGACACCGGGCAGCTCGCCGGCCGCCAGGTCGTCCGGAGGGTTCATGCCTCCATTGGGCCAAAGTCTTTCCCCGGAGGCAAATTTCTTGCCTCCGGGGCAAAAAGGATCAGCGGTTGGCGACGGCCTGCTTCACCAGGGTCCGCCCGAAGTCCCACATCAGTCCCCCGCCGCTGTGCGCGTCGTCCATGACGGCGGTGAACGCCTCCACGAAGCGGTCGACGTCCGCGTCGTCGATGACCAGCGGCGGAATGAGCTTGATCACTTCCAGATGATCGCCGGAGACCTGGGTCAGGATGCGGTGCTTCTGGAGCAGCGGCACGACGACCATCTGCGCGAAGAGCCCCTTGCGAGCCGCCTGGAGCATGGTCCAGCGGCTGCGCAGCTTCAGCGAGGTGGGGCGGCCGAACTCGATGCCGATCATCAGCCCGCGCCCCCGCACCTCGTGCAGCAGCTCGTAGCGCCCGACGAGCGCGGACAGCCGTTCGCGGAGCAGGTCGCCGGTGCGGCGCGCGTGCGCGACGGTCTCCTCGTCCTCCATCACCGACAGCACCGCGAGCCCCGCCGCCATCGCCTGGGCGTTGGAGCCGAAGCTCGCGGAGTGGACGAGGACCCGGTCCATCGAGGAGTAGACGCGCTTGAAGATCCAGTCCTTGCCGAGCGTCGCCCCGACCGGCACATAGCCGCCGGAGAGCGCCTTGGCGACGCAGACGAGGTCCGGTTCCACGCCTTCCTCGTGCTGGTACGCGTAGAAGTCACCGGTCCTGCCGAGGCCGGTCTGCACCTCGTCGGCGATGAGGAGGGCCTTGTGCTTGCGCAGCAGTTCCTGGGCCTCGCGCAGATAGCCGGGCGGCGCCGCCAGCACCCCCTTGCCCTGGATCGGCTCCACCACCAGGGCGGCCACATCGCCCCGCTTCAGCTCCCGCCGCAGCGCGGCGAGGTCCCCGAGCGGGACCGCGGTGTCGGGCAGCAGCGGGGCGAAGCCGTCCCGGAACCCGCCCTCGCCGTTGACCGAGAGGGAGCCGGTGGTGAGCCCGTGGAAGGCGTGGTCGCAGTACAGGACGCGCGGCCGGCCGGTGGCGTACCGGGCGAACTTGAGGGCGGTCTCGACGGCCTCGGTGCCGCTGTTGCCGAAGAAGACCCGGTCCAGGTGCGGGCTGTGGCTCAGCAGCTTCTCGGCCAGCAGCCCGGGCAGCGGCTGGCAGTCGAACCGGGTCAGGTCGGCGAGCGAGGCGTCGAGGACGTCGTGCAGCGCCTTGCGTACGACGGGGTGGTGCCGGCCGAGCCCCATGACACCGAATCCGGCGAGCATGTCGAGGTAGTCGTTGCCGTCCGCGTCCCAGAAGTGCGCGCCCTCGGCCCGTTCGTAGACCTTGTCGAAGCCGATGGTGTGCAGCATGCGCGGGAGCTGGTGGTTGAGGTGCTTGCTGTGCAGCTCGTAGCGTTCGGCGCCGCGTTCGGCGAGAAGCCGCGCCAGATCGAAGCCCTTGGGCTCGTCGTCCTTCATGCCCCGCTCTCCTTGTGCCCGTTGCCGCCGGCCGCCTTCCGGGCGGCCGTGACGGCGCTGATCCGGCCGGCGATCTCGACCGGTGTGAGTCCGATGTCGGCCAGCACCTCGGACCGCTTGCCATGCGCGAGGAACTGCTCGGGGATGCCGAAGGTGCGCAGCGGTACGTCGACTCCCGCGTCCCGGAGCGCCTGCCCGACCGCCGAACCGACGCCCCCGGCACGGCTGTTGTCCTCGACCACCGCGACGAGCCGGTGCGCGGCGGCGAGCGGTGGCAGCGCCGCGTCGACCGGCTTGACCCAGCGCGGGTCCACCACGGTGCAGCGGATGCCGGCGCCCGTCAGCAGTTCGGCGGTGCGCAGGCAGACGGAGGCCATCGCACCGACGGCGACGAGGAGCACATCGGCGTCCTCGTCGCGCCGCAGCACGTCCATCCCGCCGATCCGGCCGACGGCCTCGATGGTGTCCCCGACCGACTCCTTGGGGAACCGCACCAGGGTCGGCGCGTCGTCCACCGCGACCGCCTCGCGCAGTTCCTCGCGCAGCCGCTCCGCGTCGCGCGGGGCCGCGATCCGCAGCCCGGGCACGACCTGGAGCACGGACATGTCCCACATGCCGTTGTGCGAGGCGCCGTCCGGCCCGGTGACTCCGGCCCGGTCGAGGACGAAGGTGACGCCGCACCGGTGCAGGGCGACGTCCATCAGGAGCTGGTCGAACGCCCGGTTGAGGAAGGTGGCGTAGACGGCGACGACCGGGTGCAGCCCGCCCGTGGCGAGCCCCGCGGCACTGACCGCCGCGTGCTGCTCCGCGATGCCCACGTCCCAGACGCGGTCCGGGAACGCCTCGGCGAACTTCGTCAGCCCGACCGGGTCCAGCATCGCGGCGGTGAGCGCGACGACGTCCGGGCGCTCCGCCCCGATCGCCGCGATCTCGTCCGCGAACACGGAGGTCCAGGACGGGCCGGCGGCGGGCACGAGCGGGGCGCAGGTCAGGGGGTCCATCGCGCCGACGGTGTGGAAGCGGTCGGCCTCGTCCTGGAGGGCCGGGGCGTAACCGCGGCCCTTCTCGGTGATGCAGTGGACGAGGACCGGGCCCCGGAAGCCCTTGGCGCGGTGCAGGGCGGCCTCGACGGCGGCGGTGTCGTGCCCGTCGACAGGGCCGATGTACTTGAGCCCCAGGTCCTCGAACATGCCCTGCGGGGCGACGAAGTCCTTGAAGCCCTTCTTGGCCCCGTGCAGGGCACCGTGCAGCGGCTGGCCGATGACGGGGGTGCGTTCCAGCAGGCCCTTGCCCCAGGACAGGAAGCGCTCGTAGCCGTCGGTGGTGCGCAGGGTGGCCAGGTGGCGGGCGAGGCCGCCGATGGTGGGCGCGTAGGAGCGCTCGTTGTCGTTGACGACGACGATCAGCGGGCGGTCCTTGGCGGCGGCGATGTTGTTCAGCGCCTCCCAGGCCATGCCGCCGGTGAGGGCCCCGTCCCCGATGACGGCGACGACGTGGCTTCCGCGGCCTCGTACCTCATTGGCCTTGGCGAGGCCGTCGGCCCAGCCGAGGACGGTGGAGGCGTGCGAGTTCTCGATGACGTCGTGCTCGGACTCCTCGCGGGACGGGTAGCCGGAGAGCCCGCCCTTGCCGCGCAGCTTGGAGAAGTCCTGGCGCCCGGTGAGCAGTTTGTGCACGTAGCTCTGGTGGCCGGTGTCCCACAGGATGCGGTCGACGGGCGAGTCGAAGACCCGGTGCAGGGCGGTGGTCAGCTCCACCACCCCGAGGTTGGGGCCCAGATGGCCCCCGGTCCTGGCCACGGCCTGCACCAGGAACGTGCGGATGTCGTCGGCGAGTTCGCCGAGTTGTGACGCGTTCAGTGCCTTCAGATCGTGCGGCCCCCGGATGCTCTGCAGCAGCGTCATGCCCGGGCCCCCTCTCTGTGGTCCTGTTCCTGCGAAAGGTGACGGCCGGGCTCCGCGCGGGAGCCCGGCCGGGTGTCGCGGCTCAGTTGCCGCTGACGGTCTCGCGCATGGCGCGCAGGGACTCCTTCAGGGAGCCCATGGTGGCGAGGACGGCGGTGGGCTCGTAACCGCAGTGCGCCATGCAGTTGGCGCAGCGCGGGTCCTTGCCCCGGCCGTACTTGTCCCAGTCGGTCTCCTCGATGAGCTGCCGGTACGTCGGCACATAGCCGTCGCTCATCAGGTAGCAGGGCCGCTGCCAGCCGAACAGGGAGTAGTTGGGGATGGCCCAGGCGGTGCACGGGAAGTCGGCCTTGCCCTCCAGGAAGTCCAGGAAGAGCGGCGAGTGGTTCAGCCGCCACCGGCTCCGGTTGCCGCCGGCGAAGGACTTCTTGAACAGCTCGCGGGTCTGCTCCACGCCCAGGAAGTGCTCCTGGTCGGGCGCCTTCTCGTACGCGTAGGCGGGCGAGATCATCATCTCGTCCACCTTGAGGTCGTCGTTGAGGAAGTTGAGCACCTCGATGATGGTCTGCGGGGTGTCGGTGTTGAAGAAGGTGGAGTTGGTGGTGACCCGGAAGCCGCGCCGCTTGGCCTCCTTGATCGCCGCCACCGCCTCGTCGAACACCCCTTCCTTGGCGACGGACTCGTCGTGACGCTCGCGGAGCCCGTCGATGTGCACGGCGAACGCGAAGTACGGCGAGGGCGTGAACTTCTCGATCTTCTTGCGCAGCAGCATCGCGTTGGTGCAGAGGAAGACGTACTTCCTCCTCGCCACCAACTGGCGCACGATCTCATCGATCTGAGGGTGCATCAGCGGCTCGCCGCCGGCGATGGAGACCATCGGGGCGCCCGATTCGAGCACGGCGCCGACGGCCTGGGCCACGGGCATGCGCTGCTTGAGGACTCCGGCCGGGTGCTGGATCTTCCCGCAGCCCTCGCAGGCGAGGTTGCAGGCGTACAACGGCTCCAGCTCGACAATCAGCGGAAACTTGTCCCGCTTGCGGAGCTTTTGTTCAATGAGGTACGTCGCAACCTTGATGGACTGACGAAGCGGCATGGCCATCTAGCTCACCTCCTGGGGAGCAGCAAAGATCGGTGCCATTCATAGAAAGCCGGCAGGACGGCACGGAGAACACGGAAAGCCGATATTCCACCGCGGAACGTGCCGATGCGGACGAGCTCATGCTCCGGAGCGTCCACGACCACCCGTACGGCGGCAACCGGGCGCGGCCCGGACCGCAGGGCGGTGCGCAGGGTGGCGGCGGACTCCATGTCCACCGCGATCGCCCCGGTGGCCCGCAGCTCGGCCCGCTCATGTCCCCGGACGACATGGTCGGACCCGGTGAGCGGGCCGGTGTGTACGGTGCGCCCCGGTACGGCCCTGGCCAGCGCCTCGGCCAGCAGCTCCGCGCCGGTGCACGGGACGGGGTCACCGGCGGCCCGGGTCTCCTCCGCCACCACGAGGTCGCCCGGGTGCATCCCGGGCGCGAGGCCGGCGCAGAACCCCGAGGCGATGACGGCGGTGTCCGCCGCCCCGCCGTCCCGCCCGAGCGCGCGCGCCACGGCGGTCTCGGCCGCCCTGGGGCCCATGCCGGTACGGAGCACGGTGACCCGCTCCGGGGCGTCCACCGCCCGCCCCTTGCCGGTGCGCAGGGCGAACTGCTCGATGCCGAGCGCGCAGGCGATCAGCAGCGGGGCGGCCGGCCCGGCCTCTGCCATCAGGCCCCCTCGCGCGTCGGCGTGCGGCCCGCGAACGGGTCGCCGTGCACGTACCGCCCGAGTGCGGTGAGCGGGAAGACCTGCCGGTAGAGGTGGTAGTTGATGGAGAAGTCCCAGGGGAACCCGGTGCCGGTGAAGTAGGGCTCGTCCCAGGAGCCGTCGGGCTGCTGGGTCTCGGTCAGCCAGGCGATGCCCCGGGTCACGGCGACGGTGTCCCGCCGCCCCGCGGCGAGCAGCGCGAGGAGTGCCCAGGCGGTCTGGGACGCGGTGGACGCTCCCTGGCCGATCCACTTCTCCTCGGTGTAGGAGCGCAGGTCCTCGCCCCAGCCGCCGTCGTCGTTCTGGACGGACTCCAGCCATTCGACCGCGCGCCGGATCGCCGGGTGCGACGGGGGCAGCCCGGCGGCGGTCAGTGCGGGGACCACCGATCCGGTCCCGTAGACGTAGTTGACGCCCCAGCGCCCGAACCAGCCGCCGTTCGCGTCCTGTTCGGACAACAGCCACTCGATGCCCCGCCGGGTGACGGGGTGGGCGGCGCGGCCCTCGACTGCCAGCATCTCCACCACGTGCCCGGTGACGTCCGCGGAGGGCGGGTCGATGACCTCGCCGAAGTCGCAGAAGGGCAGCCGGTTGGGGAAGGGGCTGGTGTTGTCCGCGTCGAAGGCGCCCCAGGCCCCGTTGCGGGACTGCATGCCGACGTTCCAGCGCACGCCGCGCTCGATCGCGGCGTCCACCCGGGCCTGGTCGGGGTGGCGGACCCGGCGCAGGGCGAGGGCCACCTCCGCGGTGTCGTCGATGTCGGGGTAGTTGTCGTTGTGGAACTCGAACGCCCAGCCGCCGGGCTCCAGTCCGGGGCGGCGCACCGCCCAGTCGCCCGGCCGGACGATCTCCTCGGCGAGCATCCAGTCCGCCGCCTTCACGAGCGCGGGGTGGTCGGGGGCGACCCCGGCGTCGGCGAGCGCGATGGTGGCCAGGCAGGTGTCCCAGACCGGGGACTGGCACGCCTCGATCATGCGGGTGCCGTCCTCGCGCCACACGGCGAAGCGGTCGAGCGATTCGAGGCCCGCCCGCATCACCGGGTGTCCGAGGTCGTAGCCGAGGAGGTGCAGGGCGATGACCGAGTAGACGGCGGGCGGCTGGATGCCGCCCCAGCAGCCGTCGTTCTCCTGGCGTTCGATGATCCAGCGGGCCGCGGAGTTCATCGCGACCCGGCGCAGTCCGCGCGGCGCGAACCGGTGGTAGACGTGCAGCGCCTTGTCGAGTCGCTGGAAGAGCCCGTCCCAACTCCGTGCCGGGGCCGGGCGCTTGGGCGGATTCGGGTTCTCGGGGTCGGTGTGCAGCTCGTCCAGGGCGAAGGGGGCGGGCCGCACCGGCCGCTTCGCCGACACGATGGTGAGCGGCACGATGGTCTGTCGGGCCCAGCAGCCGAAGTCGTAGATGTTGAGCGGGACCCACTTCGGGAAGAACATCAGCTCCGGGGGGAGCTCCGGCAGGTCGTCCCACTTCCACCAGCCGAAGAGGGCCAGCCAGATCCGGGTGAAGACCCGGCTCGCGGCGATGCCGCCCTGCTCCCGGACCCAGCCCGCGGCGCGGGCCATGTGCGGGTCCTCCGGCCGGTCGCCCGCCAGCCTCAGCGCGACGTAGGCCTCGATGGTGGTGGAGAGGTCCGCGGGGCCGCCGTGGAAGGTCGCCCAGGTCCCGTCGCCGAGCTGTTGGGCGCGGATGAAGCCCGCGGCCGCCCGGACCGTGGCGGGGTCCTGGATGCCCAGGAACTGACGGAGCAGCAGGTCCTCGGCGTCCATCGTGACGTTGGTGGCGAGGTCGCCCTTCCACCAGCCCTGCTCGTCCTGCCTGCCGAGGAGATGCTCCACCGAGCGCTCCGCGGCCCGCCGCGCGGCGGCCATTACACCGTCCGCGGCGATGGTTGATTCGGTTGTCTTTCTGCTGGCCGAGGCTGCGCGGGGGTCAACGGCCCCGGTGCTTCCGTCGGTCGTCGCTGTCATGGCTTCCCCTTCGTGCAGGTGGTCCTCTGCTGTGCTGGGGTCTCCGTCGGCCGGCGCCCGTGGGGGCGCCGGCCGGCGACTGCGAGTCATATGGACCAGATGGTGATCATCTCTTTCGTACGACGACGAAGTCCGCGAGCGCGGTGAGCTGCGCCCGCACGGGTTGCGGCATGTCGACGCCGTGCAGCACCTCTATGGCGACCGCATGCTGACGACGGGCCTCCTGGGCGGTCCACTCGCGACCGCCCGCCTCCTCGATGAGCGCCGCACGGGCGGCGAACTCCTCTTCGGAGAAGCTGTCGAAGTCGCTGCTCTTGGCGTCGGCGGCAAGCAGCTCGCCCAGCCGCTCGGAGGCCGGTCCGCCCGCGGCGAGCGCGGCGACGACCGGCAGGGACTTCTTGCGCTGGCGCAGATCGCTCCAGGTCTGCTTGCCGGTGGACTCCGGGTCGCCCCAGATGCCGAGCAGGTCGTCGACCGCCTGGAAGGCGAGCCCGAGGTGGTGGCCGTACGCCTCCAGGACGTCGGCGGTGCGGTCGTCGGCGCCGCCGAGCACCGCGCCGATGGAGCAGGCGCAGGCGAGGAGGGCGCCGGTCTTGTTGCCCTCCATCTCCAGGCACTCCTCGACGGTGACGCGCTCGCGGTGCTCGTAGGAGATGTCCTGGGCCTGCCCGTCGATGAGCTTGCGGGTCGCCGTGGTCAGCCGCCGGGCAGCCCGGCCGGCCTCGGCCGTGCCGAGCTCCAGCAGGACCTCGTTGGCCAGGGCGAACAGGGCGTCGCCGACCAGGATGGCCTGGGCGGGGCCGTGCACCTTCCAGACGGTGTCGCGGTGGCGGCGCTGCTCGTCGCCGTCCATCAGGTCGTCGTGCAGCAGAGAGAAGTTGTGCACGAGTTCGACGGCGACGGCGCCGGGGACACCGGCCTCGGCCGCGGCGCCGGCCGCCTCGGCGGACAGCAGGGCCAGGGCCGGGCGGACGGCCTTGCCGCCGTCGCCGTCTGCGGGCCTGCCCTGGGCGTCGATCCAGCCGAAGTGGTAGGCGGCCACGGTGTCCATGGGCGGTGCGAGCCGGTCGACGGCGGCGCGGAGCACCGGCGTGGAAAGGGCCCGTCCGCGCTCCAGAAGCGCGGTGACGTCCGTGGTGTCCGCCACGGTGTCGGAAGCCGGATTCGCCGGGGTCACTGACTCTCCTCTTGTTCCGGTGGTACTGCTCATGCCGCCTCCTGCAGCGGATGTTCGTGGGGGCGGCCGAGCGCCAGGAGCGCGGCGTCCGCGGCACCCGCGCCGCTGCGGACCGCACCCTCCATCGTGGCGGGCCAGCCGGTGGCGGTCCAGGCACCTGCCAGGAAGAGTCCGGGGGCGCGGGTGAGCGTCCCGGGGCGCAGCCGGCCGACGCCGGGCGCGGGCGCGAAGGTCGCGGTGCGCTCGCGGGTGACGAAGAAGTCCCGGATGCCGGCGCCGCGGGCCGCGGGGAGCAGCCGTTCCAGCGCCGGCAGGTAGCGGGCGCGCAGCTCGGCGACGGGCAGGTCGATCTCCTCGCCGGCCGCGGACTGGGAGACCGCGAGGTACTGCCCCGGTCCGGTGAGGCCGGACGCCTCGGTGCGGTCGAAGACCCACTGGACCGGGGAGCCGAGCGCGGCGAAGAAGGGCCGCTTGAGCACCTTGCGGTCGTAGACGACGTGCACGTTGAGGATCGGGGACGTACCGATCTCCAGGAGCTCGTCCGGTGCGTCGAGCGCGCCCTCGGGCAGCAGGGCGTGGGTCTCGCGCTGCGGCACGGCCAGGACGACGGTGTCCGCCTCGATCCTTTCGGCGCCGGTGTCCACCGTCCAGTGCCCGTCCTCGGTGCGGGCGAGACCGTGGGCCTTGGTGCGTAGTTCGGTGCGGACACCGGCGGAGTCGAGGGCCTTGCGGCTCATCGTGTCGTGGATGTCCCCGAGCGGTACGGCGGCCCAGCCGATGTCGGCGGCGCCCGCGTCGGAGAGCAGCCCGGTCTTGAAGACCTTCGCGGCGAGCCCGAGCGAGGCGTTGGGGGCGGTGGCGTTGAGGGTGGCGACGCCGACGAGGTCCCACAGCGCCTCGATGGTGCGCGGTGACTGGCCGTGCCGGGCGAGCCAGCTGCCGAAGTCCTCGGCGTCGAGAGCGGGGTCGTCCGGGTCGAGCCGGCCGAGGGCGAGCGCGGCGCGGGCGACTCCGGCGCGTTCGGCGAGGGAGAGGTGCGGGTACCCGGCGAGACCGGCGGCGAGGTGCAGCGGGACCGGGAGCGCGTTGCGGCGCAGCCGTCCGAGCCGGGGCCCGGAAGGCCGCCCGACGTCCAGGACGGGCACGTCCAAACGGTTTTGCAGCGGTGCCAGGCGGGCACCGTCGACCCGGTCGAGGAACCAGCGGTAGGCGGTGCAGCACCGCAGGTAGACGTGCTGGCCGTTGTCGACCGTCAGCTCGCCCCGGCGGAAGGAAAAGGCGAGGCCGCCGAGCCGGGGCCGCCCTTCGAGCAGGGTCACGTCAAGCCCGGCATCGGCGAGGCGCAGGGCCGCCGTGACACCGGCGAGCCCGCCGCCGATCACGACGGCGCGCGACGGACGCGACGCGTGGTCGTTCATGCGTCCCCCTCTCGCCGGGTGCTTGCCCATCGGCGCTGCTCGGATCGGTCCTGCCCAGACAGGGACGCGGCGGTCCGGGCGGGGGTTGCCCGCCGTCCGCCACGATCGTCCTTGATGCACATGGTGCGCGAGATGTACCTGAGGCGCATTCAGACACGCCCTCGGGCCGTGCGCCGTGAGATGTGCCGGGCGTCGAGGCCGGAGAGGCCGCGCACCGCGACATACGCCTTCTCGTGGCCCGGGAGCGAGACGCGCCCGCGCAGCACCGCCTCGGGGTCGCGCTCGATGCGGTCGAGGAGCCTGCGGTAGATGCCGGCCATGGCCGCCACGCAGGCGCCGCTGCGCCGGTCGAGCATCGGCAGCAGCCGGTAGCCCTCGGCGAACAGGGCGCGGGCGCGCCGGACCTCGAAGTGGACGAGGCCCGCGAAGTCGGAGCCGGGCGGCGGGGTGGCCCGCTGGAAGCCCGCGGAGCAGCCGAACTTGGCGAGGTCGTCGGCGGGCAGGTAGGTGCGGCCGTTGCCCGCGTCCTCGCGGACGTCGCGCAGGATGTTCGTGAGCTGGAGGGCGAGGCCGAGCGTGTCGGCGTACTCGGGGGCCCGTTCGGCGCCGGGGGCGCCGGGCTCGGTGCCGAACACGCCGAGGCTCAGGCGCCCGATGGCTCCGGCGACGCACCGGCAGTAGACCTTGAGGTCGTCCCAGGTCTCGTAGGCGGCGCCCTCCACGTCCATGAGGACGCCGTCGATGAGTTCGTCGAGCCCGTCGAGGGGCAGCGGGAACCTGCGGGCGGCGTCGGCGAGCGCGACGGCGACCGGGTCGGTGTCGTCCTCCTCGACCTTGCCGGCGCGGACGCGGTCGAGCAGGGTGCGGGTGCTCTCCAGGCGGACGCGCTTGGTGTCCGGCTCCAGTTCGCCGTCGCCGATGTCGTCCACCCGGCGGGAGAACGCGTACAGGGCCGACATGGCCTGTCGCTTCTCGGCCGGCAGCAGCCTGATGCCGTACGCGAAGTTACGCGCCTGCTGTCCGGTGACGGCCTCGCAGTAACTGTAAGCGGCCTGTACCGGTGCCGACATGTACGTCGTCTGTCCCTCCACGGTCCGGCTCACCCCTCTCTACGCGCTTTTCGCAAGACAACTCCCACTTCGCGCAGCAGGCTGGGCTTGGTGGGTCCGGGCGGTCCGGGCAGTACGTCGAATCCGGCGGCCGCGATCGCGGTGAGGGCGGCGCGTCCTCCTCCCACGAATCCGGCGAGAAGCAGCCTGAGCCTGCCGTGGACGCTACCCACCAGGGGGGTGCCTTCATTCAGCAGATCCCGGGCGCGTTCCGCTTCGTACGCGATCAGGGAGCGGACCGACGCGTTCGCGGTCGGCGCCGCGAGGTCGGCCTCGCCGACGTGGAACCGGGCCATGTCCTCGGCCGGGAGGTAGATGCGGTCGCGGCCCAGGTCCTCGGCGACGTCCTGGAGGTGCTCCACGATCTGCAGTGCGGTGCACACGGCGTCGGAGCGGCGCAGCCGTTCGGGGCTGGCGGTCCCGGTGAGCTGGAGGACGAGGCGGCCGACGGGGTTGGCGGAGAGCTCGCAGTAGGCGAGCAGTTCCTCGTAGGTGCCGTAGCGGCGGACCTTCTGGTCCTGCCGGTTGGCCTCGATGAGGCCGGTGAACGGCTCGGGGGTGAGCGTGCGACGCCGGACGGTGGGGCGGAGCGCCCGCATCAACGGGTGGTGCGGAGTCTCGCCGGTGGTCGCGAAGACGCGGTGCAGGTCGCTCTCGAGCGCGTCGAGCATCGCGAGCCTGTCGTCGCTCTGGGCCGGGTCGAGGCCGAGGTGTACGGCGTCGGCGCCGCCCGGGGCGAGGTCGCCGTCGCCGATGTCGTCCACGAGCCGGGCGAAGCCGTAGACGGCCATGAGGTCGTCGCGCCAGGCGCGCGGCAGGAAGAAGGGGGCGACCGGAAAGTTCTCGTGGGCTGCTTTGCCGAGGGTTCCGGATGCGGCGGCATCGGGCCGCGCCTGCCGGGTACGGGTCACTGCGGACCGCCCTGCGCGGGGACGGCGTGAGCACCTCGGAGCGGGAGATCTTCCGTCATAGCCGTCACAACTCCCGTTCTACACTGCTGACCCAAAATACCCCATTCCGGACACGCCGCCCGCCCTGCCGAGTGCCGAGGACGGCTCCCGGCCGTCCCCCAGGCGGTATCGCCCCACTTGCGGCGAATCAGCACCGGTACAGCTTACGTTGTACAACGCTCATCCAAACGCCGGGGTACGGGGCCGTGCGGCACCGGACCCGTGGCCCGCGTCAACTTTCCTCCCGCCGGAGCCCGTTCACGTCATCCGGCGGTAGGAGATCGCGACGGCCGCCGTACGACGAGGCGCGGATGTCCGGACTCCGGTCCGCGATCCGGACATGGCGCGGCCCCCGCCGGAAGGGTCCGGCGGGGGCCGTGTGCCGTGCGACGCGGGGCGTCCTACTTGCCGGTCTCCCGTTCGTAGGCCCGCAGGACCTCCTCGGTCGGACCGTCCATCAGGAGCTCGCCCTTCTCCAGCCAGAGGACCCGGTTGCAGGTGTCCCGGATCGACTTGTTGCTGTGGCTGACCAGGAAGACCGTGCCGGCCTCCTTGCGCAGTTCCCTGATCCGCGCCTCGGAGCGGATCTGGAACTTGCGGTCACCGGTCGCCAGCGCCTCGTCGATCATGAGGACGTCGTGGTTCTTGGCCGCCGCGATGGAGAAGCGGAGGCGTGCGGCCATGCCGGAGGAGTAGGTGCGCATCGGCAGGGTGATGAAGTCGCCCTTCTCGTTGATGCCGGAGAACTCCACGATCTCCTCGTAGCGCTCGCGGATCTCCTCGCGGCTCATGCCCATCGCGAGACCGCCGAGCACCACGTTCCGCTCGCCGGTCAGATCGCTCATCAGCGCGGCGTTGACGCCGAGCAGCGAGGGCTGGCCGTCGGTGTAGACGCTGCCGCTCTCCGTCGGCAGGAGCCCCGCGATGGCGCGGAGCAGCGTCGACTTGCCGGAGCCGTTCGTCCCGATGAGCCCGATCGCCTCGCCCCGGTAGGCGGTGAAGGTGACCCCGCGTACGGCGTGCACCTTGCGCACGCCGCGCTCCTCGCCCTTCTCGCGGCGCAGGATCCGGCTCAGTGCGGCGGTGGCGCTGCCCTTGCCACCGCCGCCGCCGTTGACCCGGTACACGATGTGCACGTCGTCGGCGATCACGGTGGGGACGCGCCCCGCGGTGTTGTCGTCAGCCACGGCCGTACCGTTCCTCTGCCTTCCAGAAGTACACGAAGCCCACGATGCCCACCACGATCGACCAGGCGAGGGCGACCGCCCAGACGTGGTCCGGCAGGTTCTCGGAGCCGTATCCGTCGATCAACGCGAACCTGACCAGGTCCATGTAGATGGCCGCCGGGTTGTACTGCAGCACGTCGGTGATCCAGGCCGGCTTGTCCGCCAGCATCACCGGGATGGAGAACATGACGCCGGAGGCGTACATCCAGGTGCGCATGACGAACGGCATCAGCTGCGCCAGGTCGGGGGTCTTGGCGCCCATCCTGGCCATGGCGAGCGCCAGTCCGGTGTTGAAGAAGAACTGCATCACCAGGGCGGGGATCACCAGCAGCCAGGAGAGCCGCGGGTAGCTGCCGAATCCGACCGTGACCGCGAGCAGCACGATCATCGAGTACAGCAGCTGCTGGAGCTGCTGGAGCGAGAAGGAGATGGGCAGCGAGGCGCGCGGGAAGTGCAGGGCCCTGACCAGGCCGAGGTTCCCGGAGATCGCGCGCACGCCGGCCATCACCGAGCTCTGCGTGAAGGTGAAGACGAACACCCCGGTCACCAGGAACGGGATGAAGACCTCCTGCGGGATCCCCTTCTTCGTGCCGAGGATCAGCCCGAAGATGAGGAAGTAGACCGCCGCGTTCAGGAGCGGGGTCGCCACCTGCCACAGCTGGCCCAGCTTCGCCTGGCTGTACTGGGCGGTCAGCTTGGCCCGGGAGAACGCCAGGATGAAATGGCGTCGCCCCTGGAGCTGGCGCACGTACTCGAGGAGTCCGGGCCGGGCACCGCTGACCGCAAGGCCGTACTTCGCGGCCAGCTCGGCCGCGCTCAGGCCGTCGTCGGCTGATGGCGGGCTGCTCACCGCAACCGCGCCGCCATGGGTTGTGTCACTCACCAGAAGAAACTCTCGTATTCGAAATGCGCAGCCAGTCGCGGGCGCGGCTCAGGGCGGACAGGTCCCGACAAGAAAAATACGCCTCATGCTCCCAGAGGGGAGCATCTCAGATGACCGGAGGGCGGCCCAGCCTGGTCAGTCGCCACACCGTACGCCACTTCATCGGGCGGCGCGGTCCGCAGGGCTTCCGCCAGCCTTCCCGGAATCCGCCGAACCACGCCTTCAGCGCCTCGCCGGACGGCCTGCGCAGCAGGGTCAGCAGCATCCACACCCCGAGGTAGACCGGGACGAGGGGCGCGGGGAGGTTGCGCCGGGCCAGCCAGACCCGGTTGCGGGCCACCATGCGGTGGTAGACGGCATGGCGGGACGGGGCCGTGGTGGGGTGGTGCAGCACCATGTCCGCGCGGTAGTCGATCAGCCAGCCGGCGTCCAGCGCCCGCCAGGCGAGGTCCGTCTCCTCGTGCGCGTAGAAGAAGTCGCCCGGCAGCGGGCCGACCTCGGCCAGCACCCGGGTGCGCACCGCGTTGGCGCCGCCCAGGAACGTCGTCACGCGGGACGAGCGCATCGGGTCGGCGGCGCGCAGCCGGGGCACGTGGCGGCGCTGGGTGACCCCGGTCTCCGGGTCCGCGATGCGGAAGCTGATGATGCCGAGCCGGGGGTCCTCGGCGAACGCCTTGCGGCACAGCTCCGCGGTGTCGGTGAGGGGCAGCAGCCCGTCGTCGTCGAGGAAGAGCAGGGCGTCCACGTCGGCGCCGGAGGGCCCGAAGGCCTCGATGCCGACGTTCCGGCCGCCGGGGATGCCGAGGTTCTCGGGCAGCTCGACGGTGCGGACGCCCGGGGGGACGTCGGGGACGGGCGAGCCGTTGCCCACGACGACCACCTCGATCCGGTCGCCCTCCTGGGCGGCGACCGAATCGAGCAGGGCGCGCAGCTCGGCCGGGCGGTTGCCCATGGTGATGATGACCGCGCCGAGTTTCATGGGTGTGCTCACTTCAGCCTGCTCGATGCCAGGACCGACACGAGGTGCAGCAGGGTCTGGAGCAGGGCGATGCCCGCCAGGACCGCGACCGCGAGACGGCTGAAGAAGAAGTCGTCCCGCACCTCGTCCAGGACGGCCGCGACCAGGATGACCAGGGACGCCTCGACGCACAGGATGAGCCGGTGGAACTTGAGGGCGCCGGCCGCCCGGCGGGCGAGCGCCATGCCGGAGGAGCGCGGCTCGGACGCGGACTCCTTGACCGGCGGCAGTCCGCCCTGGTGGCGGGCGACGCCGACCAGGTCCGTCTCGGCCTTGATCAGGATCGCGCCGAGCGCGGCGAGCGTGCCGAGGAAGGCCCACAGCCAGTCGATGCGGCCGGTGCCCCACAGGTCGGCGGCGCGCAGGCCGAAGCCGACGAGGACGGCCGCGTCGCAGAGGTAGGCGCCGACCCGGTCGAGGTAGACGCCGCCCAGCGAGAACTGCTTCTTCCAGCGCGCGATCTCGCCGTCCACGCAGTCGAGCAGCAGGTACAGCTGGACCATGACGACGCCGAGCACCGCGCCCCAGATGCCCGGGACGAGCAGCGCGGGGGCGGCCAGCACACCGGCCAGCGTCATCAGGTAGGTCAGCTGGTTGGGCGTGACCTTGGTGTTCACCAGGTACCGGTCGATGCGCAGGGAGACCTCGCGCATGTATATCCGGCCCGCCCAGTGTTCACCGCTGCGCCGGTCCTTGACGCCCGGCGGGTGAACGACCGGGCGGAGTTCAGCTACTGATGGTCTTGGCATAGTCGGCGTACGCGTCCCTGATCTGGTCGGTGGAGAGGCTGAGGTGTTCCAGGACCGTGAAGCGTCCCGGACGGGTCTGGGGCGCGTACTCGACGGCCTGGACGAATTCGTCGGCGGTGAAGCCGATCTCCTCCGGCGTGACCGGCAGGCCGTGCCTGCGCAGTACGTCGGCGAAGAGGCCGGACTCGTCCACGGCCCCGCGCAGGTGCATGGCGAAGGCGGCGCCGAGGCCGACCTGCTCGCCGTGGCTGGCGGCCCGCTTCGGGAAGAGCAGGTCGAACGCGTGGCTGATCTCGTGGCAGGCGCCGGACGAGGGCCGGGTGTCGCCGCTGATCGAGATGGCGATGCCGGAGAGCACCAGCGACTCGGCGAGGACGGTGAGGAACTCGTCGTCGGCGACGGTGCCGGGGTGGCGCAGGACGGCTTCGCCGGCGGTACGGGCCATGGCGGCGGCGAGTCCGTCGATCTGTTCGCCGTTGACCTGGTGCGACAGCTCCCAGTCGGCGATGGCGGAGATGTTGGAGATCGCGTCGCCGATGCCGGAGCGCACGAAGCGGTCGGGGGCGGCACGGATCACCGACAGGTCGATCACCATGGCGATGGGCATGGGGACGCCGTAGGAGCCCCGGCCGTTGTCGTTGTCCAGGGTGGCGACGGGCGAGCAGAGGCCGTCGTGGGCGAGGTTCGTGGCGACCGAGACCAGTGGCAGGCCGACCCGGGCCGCGGCGTACTTCGCGACGTCGATGATCTTGCCGCCACCGAGGCCGACCACGGCGTCGTAGCGCTTGCCCTTGATGTCGTCGGCCAGCTGCACCGCGGCGTCGATGTTGCCGCCGGCGACGCAGTACCAGTCGGCGCCCGGCAGGGCCGGGGCCAGCTTCTCGCGCAGGGCGAGCCCGGAGCCGCCGCTGATCGCGATGGCGAGCTTGCCGGAGGCGGAGATCCGCTGGTCGGCGAGGAGACCGGCCAGGTCGTGCATGGCACCCCGGCTGATGTCCACGAAGACCGGGGACGGGATGAGTCGGGTCAGTACCGGCACGCGATCTCCCGGCCCTTCGCGAGGTCGTCGTGGTTGTCGATCTCGACCCAGCTCACGTCACCGATGGGGGCGACGTCCACGGTGAAGCCGCGGTTGACGAGCTCCTGGTAGCCGTCCTCGTAGTAGAGGTCCGGGTCGCGCTCGAAGGTGGCCTTCAGCGCGTCGGCCAGCTCCTCGGCCGCCTCGCCCTCGATGAGGGTGACGCCGATGTACTCACCGGTGGCCTCGGCAGGGTCCATCAGCTTGGTGATCCGGCGGACGCCCTTGCCGTCCTCGACGACGACCTTCATCTCCTCGTCGGCGAGGGACTTCACCGTGTCGAGGGCGAGGATGATCTTCTTGCCGTCACCCCGGGCGGCCAGCAGGGTCTTCTCGACCGAGACCGGGTGCACGGTGTCGCCGTTGGCGAGGATGACGCCGCGCTTCAGCTCCTCGCGGGCGCACCACAGGGAGTAGGCGTTGTTCCACTCCTCGGCCTTGTCGTTGTCGACGAGGGTGAGCTTCAGGCCGTACGTGGCCTCCAGCTCCTCCTTGCGCGCGTAGACGGCCTCCTTGCGGTAGCCGACGACGATCGCGACCTCGGTGAGCCCGATCTCGGCGAAGTTGGCCAGCGTGAGGTCGAGGATCGTCTTGTCGCCGTCCACCGGCACGAGCGCCTTGGGCAGCGTGTCGGTGTAGGGGCGCAGGCGCCGTCCTGCGCCGGCTGCCAGTACGAGGCCGATCATGCGGGTTCTCCTTCGTCGTGAACGGCGGGCGCCCCGGAGGACACCCAGAAGCGGATGGACTCCACCAGCACGATCACCGCCACGGCCACGGCGAGCACGGTGAGCGCCGTGGCGAAACCGGAGGCTCCGGTGAGTGCGGCGGCGAGCACGGCCACGACCAGGGTCCGGCCCTCGTGTCCGCCGATCGTGCGCACCAGCCACTGGGGCGGGGCGCCGGTGCCGCCTCGGATGCGGTACACCGTGTCGTAGTGATGGTAGGCGACGGCCGAGACCAGTCCGAAGGCCGCGGGGAGCGCCCCGTCGATGTCGCTGCGGGCGGCCAGGATCAGGACCGTGCAGTATTCGGCGGCCCGGAAGACCGGGGGCACGAGCCAGTCGAGTGCGCCCTTGAGGGGGCGGGCCACCGCGATGCCGGAGCAGACCGCGTAGAAGGCGGCGGCGATGATCGTCTGGCGGCTGCCGAAGGGCTGCTGGAGCGCGGCGGCGATCAGCGCGCCGGTGCCGACGAGGGCGGCCGCGGGCGCGGTCCAGGCGCCGCCGATCCTTGGCCCCCGCGCGGCGATCAGCTGGGCGATCGGGCCGGAGTCCGCGAGGTCGGCGAGGGCCCGGGCGGCGCGGTCGGTGCGCCGGGCCTTGCGGGTCAGGGAGCGCAGCAGGCGGCCCGCGGTGGTGTAGCAGGCGGCGAAGGCGCAGCCGATGAGCAGGGCGTAGAAGACGATGCGCGGGGTGGTGACGGCGGTGAGGACGGCGATCATCGCCCAGCGCTCGCCGATCGGGAGCACGATCATGCGGCGCAGCCACACCGTCCAGCCGACGCTGTCGAGCTTGTCGGAGAGAGCGGCGGTGGGGCTGGAGTTGGCCACCGCGTCATGGTTGGCCTCGTTGAACGAGAAGTCGATGATGTGGCGGCAGGACTGGAGGACCATCGCGCCGAGCGCCAGCGCCCAGACGTCGTCGCCGTTGCGGGCGGCGCCGAGGGCGAGGCCCGCGTAGTAGGCGTACTCCTTGGCGCGGTCGAAGGTGGCGTCCAGCCAGGCGCCCATCGTGGAGTACTGGAGCGAGTAGCGGGCGAGCTGCCCGTCGGTGCAGTCCAGGACGAAGGAGAGCAGGAGCAGGATGCCCGCCGCCACGTAGCCGCCCCGGGTGCCGGTGGCCGCGCAGCCGGCCGCTATCAGCGCGGTGAGCAGGGACGCGGTGGTGACCTGGTTCGGGGTGAGCCCCCGGCGCGCGCACCAGCGGGCGATGTAGCGCGAGTACGGGCTGATGAAGTGGGTGGTGAAGAAGCCGTCGCGGGCCTTCACCGCGCTGCGCAGCCGGACCGCCTCGTCGTCCACGGCCTCGACGTCCGAGCGGGCGGCGGCGCGGCCGGCCTCGTCGGCGGGCACGGTGGCGACGAGCGAGCCCAGCTCGGGGCGCTGCACCTCGGTGCCCCCGGCCTCCATGGCCGCCGCGAGCCGGCCGGGCACCGTGCGGTCGGTGACGGTGGCGGTGCCGCCCGCGGGCACTCCGGCGCCGACGGCGTCGGTGGTGGTGCGCAGGGCATCGACCAGGGCCGGGCGCGCCTCGGCCTGTGCGGTGAGGGCGCCGGGCACGGCCGCCGCGGGGAAGCGGGGGTCGGTCAGGGCGAGCCGCAGGGCGTGGCGGTGGCCGACGAAGCGGGGGTCGACCAGGGCGACGCGGTGGGCCGCAGGAACGGCGGCCAGCAGGGTGGCCGCTTCGGTGACGTCGGCGGCTGCCCGGACGTCGAAGCCCAGCGACCGCAGATCGTCCTCCAGTGACGATCCGGGCAGCGGAGCACCTGTGAGAATGGCGGTCGACAGACGAACTCACTCCTTGGGTGCTGACACGGATCGGCACGCGACAGTGCGGCCAGAAGCGGCCGGCGGCATGTCGGCAGAGGCTATCGGATGAACGGAAGCGCGAGTTCACTGCCCGTTCGCGCCCCGTTCCGGGTGGGGCCGGGCCACGCGCTCCGCCCGCGATCATCATTGTCGATGGCCGCCCCGCCTGACAAAGCCGGGTGGCCCTCCGCCGCGACAGCGCTCTGACCTGCGCACGTTTCCGCAGGTCAGAGCCAATGACAACGGTGTTCAGTGCCGTGTTGCCCGATACCCCCCACCCGTAGTTGACTGGCAGGGCCCGGGCCGGAAGCCCGGGTCCGCGAGACGACCGGGAGGCGTCCCCATGGGGGCAGGGCACGATCACGGACACGCGCACGGGCCGGCGCTCACCGGCACGGCGGCCGCCGCGCACAGGGGACGGCTGCGCATCGCGCTCTGCATCACCCTGGCCGTCACGGTCATGGAGATCGTCGGCGGTGTGCTGTCCGGCTCCCTGGCGCTGATCGCCGACGCGGCCCACATGGCGACGGACGCGCTGGGGCTGGGCCTGGCGCTGCTGGCGATCCATTTCGCGAACCGGCCGGCCGGCCCGAACCGCACCTTCGGCTACGCCCGGGCGGAGATCCTGGCGGCCCTGGCCAACTGCTGCCTGTTGCTCGGGGTGGGCGGCTATCTGCTCTTCGAGGCCGTGGAGCGCTTCATCGATCCGACGGAGACCCGGGGCGGGCTCACGATCGCCTTCGCCCTGGTGGGTCTCGTCGCGAACGCGGTGTCGCTGTCGCTGCTGACGCGCGGGCAGCAGGAGAGCCTCAATGTGCGCGGCGCCTATCTGGAGGTGCTGGCGGACACGCTGGGTTCGGTGACCGTGCTGGTCTCGGCGGGCATCGTGATGGCGACCGGCTGGCAGGCGGCGGACCCCATCGCTTCGCTGGTCATCGGGTTCATGATCGTCCCGCGTGCGGTGCGGCTGCTGCGCGAGACCCTGAACGTGCTCCTGGAGGCGGCGCCCGCCGGTGTCGACATGGCCGAGGTGCGCGACCACATCACGGCGCTGCCCGGCGTGCTGGACGTCCACGATCTGCACGCCTGGACGATCACCTCGGGGATGCCGGTGCTCTCCGCCCATGTGGTGGTGCAGCAGGACCTGCTCGACTCGATCGGCCACGAGAAGCTGCTGCACGAGCTCCAGGGCTGCCTCGGCGACCACTTCGACGTGGAGCACTGCACCTTCCAGCTGGAGCCGAGCGGGCACGCGGAGCACGAGGCGAGGCTCTGCCACTGAGCCCCGGTCCGTCCGCGTTCCGAGGTGTAGGGTTTCGCGGACGTGTAAGAACCGGCCTGCCGGCCGGTGCCCGCCCACCTGAGGGTCCCCACGTTGACCGACATGACCTGGCCCGTCCGTCCCGAGATGCGGGACGACATCCCCGCCGTCCACGCCGTGAACGCCGCCGCGTTCCCGACGGAGGCGGAGGCAGCACTGGTGGAAGCGCTGCGCGCGGACCCCGACGCCTGGATGCCCGGCCTCTCGTACGTCGCCGAGTCGCCCGACGGATCGGTCGCCGCGTTCGCCCTGCTGACCCGCTGCCGGGTCGGTGGTGCGCCGGCCCTCGCCCTGGCGCCGGTCGCCACCGCGCCGGAGTACCAGCGCCGCGGCGCCGGCTCGGCCGTGGTGCGGGGCCTGCTGGAGGCGGCGCGGTGGTACGGAGAGCGGCTGGTGCTGGTCCTCGGGCACCCCGAGTACTACCCGAGGTTCGGTTTCGTACCGGCCTCGCAGTACGGAATCCGGCCGTCCTTCGAGGTTCCGGACGAGGCCATGATGGCGCTGGTGCTCGATGATTCCGCGCCGGTCCCGATGGGCACGATTGAGTATCCGGCCGCCTTCGGGGTCTGAGGAACCGGCCGTGGCCGGGCGGACATGCCAGGACCCTAAGTACGGACAAGCCGCTTTTGTACGGCAGACTTGAGCAGACTCGACGGGACCGGCTGCACGGGGCCGGGACCACAGCGAAGGATGGGTATGCCGACCACACCAGTCACCGCGGCGAACACCTCGTCGAACGGCACAGCGGAAGCGATCATGCTCGAACTGGTCGATGAGAACGGCACCACCATCGGCACGGCGGAGAAGCTCGCCGCCCATCAGGCGCCCGGCCAGTTGCACCGTGCCTTCTCCGTGTTCCTCTTCGACGAGCAGGGCCGGCTGCTGCTCCAGCAGCGCGCCCTGGGCAAGTACCACTCCCCCGGTGTCTGGTCCAACACGTGCTGCGGCCACCCCTACCCGGGTGAGGCGCCCTTCGCCGCCGCCGCCCGGCGTACGTACGAGGAGCTGGGCATCTCGCCCTCGCTGCTGGCCGAGGCGGGCACCGTCCGCTACAACCACCCGGACCCGGCGTCGGGCCTGGTGGAGCAGGAGTTCAACCACCTCTTCGTGGGCCTCGCGCAGGAGCGGCTGCGGCCCGATCCGGAGGAGGTCGGCGGGACGGCCTTCGTGACGGCTGCGGAGCTGGCCGAGCGGCACGCCCGGGAGCCGTTCTCGGCGTGGTTCATGACCGTGCTGGACGCCGCCCGGCCGGCGATCCGCGAGCTGACCGGGGACGGCGCCGGCTGGTAGGCCGGGTGCGGCGGAGGGTCAGAGGGCGGCGCTCAGCGGCAGGGCCGCCCAGATGACCTTGCCGCCGCCCGCGGTGTGCTCGACGTCGCAGGTGCCGCCCGCTTCCCGGGTGATCTCCCGGACCAGCAGCAGGCCCCGGCCTCCGGTCTGCGCGTAGTCGGTCTCCAGGGCCGTCGGGCGGTACGGGTGGTTGTCCTCGACGGACACCCTGACCCAGTCCTCGCCCACCGCGACCTCCA
This sequence comes from Streptomyces sp. NPDC052299, assembly GCF_040679335.1. Classification (NCBI taxonomy): domain Bacteria; kingdom Bacillati; phylum Actinomycetota; class Actinomycetes; order Kitasatosporales; family Streptomycetaceae; genus Streptomyces; species Streptomyces sp. NPDC052299. The sequence goes on from NZ_JBFAUP010000010.1 coordinate 295,719, forward strand.
CGGCGAGCTCGGGCGAGAGCAGCGCGGCGTGCTTGACGGCGTTGGTGACCAGCTCGGAGACGATGAGCAGCAGGCCCTGGGCGATGTCGTCCTCGATCGGCACGTTCTGGCGCTTCAGCAGATCGCGTACGGCGTGCCGGGCCTGGGGTACGGAGACGTCCGAGGCCGGGGCGGTGAAGCGCCAGACCCCTTCGTACGGCACGGGCCGGGCGGGGGTGCTCCCGCGGCTCTCCATAGTCCGGTACCCGCTCTCCACTCGAAGTGACTTCACGTCGAGTACAGGGTGGCGGGCAAGGTTGCTTCGCTCCGCGCTATTGAACAGAAGTCGACTCCTATTGACCGAACTCGACTTCATTCGCGCGGAAGCTTCAGCTTTCGGACCCCTTCTGACCGTCCTGGGTGAGCGCGTCCGTTCCTTCTCCCTTGTCTCCCTTGTCGCTTCCCGGTGCCATCCGCTCGGAGACCATCGAGACGATGCGCCGCCCGCCGATCCCGACGGCAATGAGCCCGAGCCCGTCGAAGAGGAGGGCGAGCGAGAAGAAGCAGCCGAGCACGTAGAGGCTGCTGTGCGGCCAGTCGAAGAGGACGAGCAGGCCGAGGAGCAGCCCGAAGGCGCCCTGGAGCAGCGTCCAGCCGAACTGCGGGCCGCGCACCACGACGCTGCCGACGAGCCGGAAGACCCCGCCGGTCAGGAAGAGCAGCGCGGCGAACATGGTCAGCGCCTCGGCGGTGCCGTGCGGGTGCCGGATGACGACGAGGCCGGCGGCGATGTTCAGTGCGGCGACCACGACCCCGAGCCAGAAGTAGCTGGTGCCGCGCGACTGGACGGCGTGCACCAGGCCGACCAGGCCGCCGATCAGGAGCAGCCAGCCGAACAGGATCATCGAGGTGAGCGTCGCCACGCCGGTGTAGACGAGGCCGACCAGGCCGGCGACGACGAGCAGGACGCCGAGCAGGGCCAGACCGCCGAAGCTGCGGTGGAGCTTCCTGCCTTCGCGTTCGGGACCGTCCACGTGGGGCTCCTCGGGTGTGCCTGTTTTCGCGACCCCTTCTTGATCGTAGGTTCGGACCCCACGGATAGCATCCGGCCATGGACCGTACGGAACCCCGGCTGGAGCACACCGTCGCGGACGGGGTCGCCACCGTCGTCATCAGCAACCCGGCCAAGCGCAACGCGATGACGACCGCCATGTGGGAGGCGCTGCCGGTCCTGCTCGACGAGCTGGCCGCGCATCCTTCCGTGCGCGCCCTGGTCCTGACGGGCGCGGGCGACACCTTCTGCGCGGGCGCCGACATCTCCTCGCTGCGGGCCCCCGGGAGCGACCCGCAGAGCCTGGCCGTGGCGGCCGAGGAGGCGCTGGCCGCGTTCCCGCTGCCGACGCTCGCGGCGGTGCGCGGGTACTGCGTGGGCGGCGGGAGCCAGCTCGCCGCCGCCTGCGATCTGCGGTTCGCCGCGGAAGGCGCCCTGTTCGGGGTCACCCCGGCCAAGCTGGGCGTCGTCTACCCCGCCTCGTCCACCCGCCGGCTCGTCGCCCTCACGGGCCCGGCGACGGCCAAGCACCTGCTGTTCTCCGGTGAGCTGGTCGACACCGAGCGCGCGCTGCGGACGGGCCTGGTGGACGAGGTGCTGCCGGCGGACGGGCTGGACGAGCGGGTCGCCGCCTATGCGCGCACCCTGGTGTCGCGGTCGCGGCTGACCCAGGCCTCCGCCAAGGAGTTCACGGCCGGGCGCGAGGACCGGGACGCTTACTGGGCCGGGCAGGCACGGGGCAGCGGCGACACCGCGGAGGGGGCCGCCGCCTTCCTGGAACGCCGCGCGCCCCGCTTCAGCTGGGCGCCTACTGAAGGATGAAGCGGCTGCGGCCCCGCCACTCCTCGACCAGGTCGGCCGGTGCCTTGTCCGGCGACCCCGCCGCGTAGGGCGGCTGGGGGTCGTACTCGGTCAGGAGCTGCACGGCCTGGGCGGTCCGGTCGCCGGCGATGCGGCCCAGCAGGGCGAGGCCCATGTCGATGCCGGACGAGACCCCGGCGGCGGTGACGTACTTGCCGTCGAAGACGACGCGTTCGCCGGTGGGCTCGGCGCCGTGGCTCCTCAGCTGGTCGAGCGCCAGCCAGTGCGAGGTGGCGCGGCGCCCCTTCAGGAGCCCCGCGGCCGCCAGCAGCAGCGATCCGGTGCACACGGAGGTCGTCCAGGTGGTGGCCTCGTCGGCGCGGCGGAGCCAGCCGAGCAGGTTCTCGTTCTCCATCTGGTGGTGCTGTCCGGGGCCGCCGGGGACGATCACCAGGTCGGGGGCGGGCACCTGGTAGAAGGTGCGGTGGGCGACGAGTTCGAGCGTGCCGCTGTCGTTGCGTACCGCACCCGCGCGCTCGGCGACGAAGACCGTCTCGGCGCCGGGGGCGCGGGACAGGATCTCGTACGGGCCGACGGCGTCCAGCGCGGTGAAGCGGTCGAAGAGGGCGATGGCGATCTGCATGGTCTTCCTGTCTCTCGGGTGGGTCAGGAGTGGTCTGCGGTGTGGGCGCCGAAGCGGCGGCGGTATTCGGCCGGGCCCGCGCCGAGCGCCTTGACGAAGGCCCGGCGCATCGCCTCCGGGGTGCCGTAGCCGCAGCTGCGGGCGATCCCGGCGACCCCGTCGGTGGTGTCCTCCAGGAGCCGGCGGGCGTGTTCGAGGCGGACCCGGTCGACGTACCGGCCGGGCGTGGTGCCGGTCTCCGCCTGGAACGCGCGGGCGAAGTGGCGGGGTGAGAGGCGGGCGCGGGCGGCCAGGGCCTCGACGGAGAGGTCGGCGCCCGGGTGCTCGGTGATCCAGTGCTGCACCTCGCGCAGCGGCTCGCGGCGCGCCGTCTGGGCGCTGAGCTGCGCGCTGAACTGGGACTGGCTGCCCGGCCTGCGCAGGAAGACGACGAGGTGCCGGGCGACCGTGAGGGCGACGTCCCGTCCGTGGTCCTCCTCGACCAGGGCCAGCGCGAGGTCGATGCCCGCGGTGACTCCGGCGGAGGTGGCGATCCTGCCGTCGCGTACGAAGATCGGCTCGGGGTCGACCTCGACGGCGGGGTGCTCGCGGGCCAGCTTCTCGCACACGTTCCAGTGCGTCGTCGCCCGGTGGCCGTCCAGCTGTCCGGCCGCCGCCAGCAGCAGCGCCCCGCTGCACACGGAGACCAGCCGCTCCGGCAGCGGCCCGTGCGCGCGGAGCCAGTGGACGAGCGCGGGGTCGGGATTCCGGGTGCCCGCGCCGCCGGGGACGAGGAGGGTGTGGGGCGTCGGCGCGTCGGCGAGGCCGCCGTCGGGGACCAGAGTGAGGCCGCAGGAGGAGCGGACCGGGGCGCCGTCCAGCGAGGCGGTGCGCAGCTCGTACGAGACGTCCGGAAAGCGGGAGGCTCCGGCGAAGACCTCCATGGGCCCGGTGACGTCTAGGCTCTGGATGCCGTCGAAGAGGACGACGAGCACGGATCGCTGCTTCATGTCCGCCATCCTGGGCGGCCCTCGAGGTGGCCGCAATGACGGGTTCCCCACCTTTTCTGCCATCGCCGCCTGCGGCACAGCTCACGTGGTTCCAGGGCTTCTGCCCGTACCAACCAGTCGGTAACGTGCGGGTATGAGTACTCTCCCGCCTCGGGCCGGCCGGCGCTGCCACAACGCCCTGAACCCGCTGCACTCCTCGCTCTACTTCTCCCCCGACCTCGGCAAGGAGCTCGGCGGGATCGGGATCGACGATCCCTCCGCCGCCTACTTCGCCACCCGCGCCGCCGCCATGGGCGCGGTCGGGGCGGACACGGTGACCGCGACCTTCTACAACTTCAACCACGCGCTCGTGGCCCAGCACGTGCCCGCGGTCTGGGACATCGCCTCGCCCGCGAAGGTGCTGGACGCGCGGCTGCGGGCCGCCGACGCGACGCTGCGCCGGCTGCTCGGTGAGGAGATCATCGCCTCGCCCGAGATGGCCGAGGCGGCGCGGCTCGCCCTGCGCGCCACGGAGGGCTGCACCCGGCACGCCCGGCCGCTGTACGCCGCGCACGCCGGTCTCCCGGTCCCCGACGAACCGCACCTGGCGTACTGGCACGCGGCGGCGCTGCTCCGCGAGCACCGGGGCGACGCCCACCTCGCCGCGCTCCTCAGCGCGGAGCTCGACCCGCTCGAAGCGCTGGTCAGCCACACCGCGACGGGCAAGGGCATGGCCATCGGCTGGATCCTGGCCAGCAGGGGCTGGCGGCGCGCCGACTGGGAGGACGCGTCGGAGCGACTGCGCGGGCGCGGGCTGCTCACGGCGGACGGCGAGCTCACCGAGGCGGGCGCCGAGCTGCGCAAGGGGCTGGAGGAGACCACGGACCGGATGGACCTGGGGCCGTACGAGCACCTGGGCGGGCCGGGTGTGGCCCGGCTGACCGAGCTGGGGCGCGGCTTCCTCGCCACGGCCGCGGCGGCGGGCGCCTTCCCGGCGAGCGCGACGGGCTGACCGGTAAAAACCGCGGCCGCTCCCTGGGGTGGCCGGGCGACACGGCGCCCGGCCACCCGGCACAATGCAGGACGTGTGGCTCCGGGGCCGTCCCAGCGGCGGTCCGGGGCCCGACCAGCACAGCCAGCAGGAGAAGGCGAGTCGGTAGAACCGTGACGACGTCCATCGAAGGCAGGATCGCCGAGGAGCTCGGCGTACGCGAGCGACAGGTGAAGGCGGCCGTCGAGCTGCTCGACGGCGGGTCCACCGTGCCGTTCATCGCGCGCTACCGCAAGGAAGCGACCGAGATGCTCGACGACGCGCAGCTGCGCACGCTCGAGGAACGGCTGCGGTATCTGCGGGAGCTGGAGGAGCGCCGCACGGCGGTCCTCGAATCCGTACGGGAGCAGGGCAAGCTGGACGAGGCGCTGGAGGCGCAGATCCGGGCCGCCGACACGAAGGCGCGGCTGGAGGACATCTACCTCCCGTTCAAGCCGAAGCGGCGGACGAAGGCGCAGATCGCCCGGGAGGCCGGACTCGAACCGCTCGCCTCCGGCCTGCTGGACGACCCGTCGGTCGAACCGCTCGCGGCCGCCGCGGCGTTCGTGGACGCGGACAAGGGCGTCGCGGACCCGGCGGCGGCCCTGGAGGGCGCCCGCGCCATCCTCACGGAGCGCTTCTCGGAGGACGCCGACCTGATCGGCGAGCTGCGCGAACGCATGTGGACGCGCGGGCGGCTGGTGGCCCGGGTGCGGACCGGGAAGGAGGAGGCGGGCGCCAAGTTCGCGGACTACTTCGACTTCGCGGAGCCGTTCACCGCGCTGCCCTCGCACCGGGTCCTCGCGATGCTCCGGGGCGAGAAGGAGGACGTGCTCGACCTGGTCCTGGAGCCGGAGGAGCCGTCCGGGACCCCCGGCCCCTCCTCGTACGAGAACATGGTCGCCCGGCGCTTCGGCGTGGCCGACCGGGGGCGCCCCGGCGACAAGTGGCTGGCCGACACCGTGCGGTGGGCCTGGCGGACCCGGATTCTGGTGCACCTCGGCATCGACCTGCGGCTGCGGCTGCGGACCGCGGCGGAGGACGAGGCGGTACGCGTCTTCGCGTCGAACCTGCGCGACCTGCTGCTCGCCGCGCCGGCCGGGACCCGGGCCACGCTGGGGCTCGACCCCGGTTTCCGTACCGGGGTGAAGGTCGCCGTCGTGGACGCGACGGGGAAGGTCGTCGCGACCGACGTCATCCACCCGCACGTCCCGGCCAACAAGTGGGACCAGTCGCTCGCCACGCTGGAACGGCTGGCCCGGGAGCACCGGGTCGAGCTGATCGCCATCGGCAACGGCACGGCGTCCCGGGAGACGGACAAGCTCGCGGGTGAGCTGTGCGCGAAGCATCCGGAGCTGAAGCTGACCAAGGTGATGGTCTCCGAGGCGGGGGCCTCGGTGTACTCCGCCTCGGCGTTCGCCTCGCAGGAACTGCCCGGCATGGACGTGTCGTTGCGGGGCGCCGTCTCGATCGCGCGCCGGCTCCAGGACCCGCTGGCCGAGCTGGTGAAGATCGACCCGAAGTCGATCGGTGTCGGGCAGTACCAGCACGACCTGTCCGAGGTGAAGCTCTCCCGGTCGCTGGACGCGGTCGTGGAGGACTGCGTGAACGGGGTCGGCGTCGACGTCAACACCGCGTCCGCGCCGCTGCTCTCCCGGGTCTCCGGCATCGGCTCGGGGCTCGCCGAGAACATCGTGGCGCACCGCGACGCGAACGGGCCCTTCCGGTCCCGCAAGAGCCTGAAGGACGTGGCCCGGCTGGGCCCGAAGGCGTACGAGCAGTGCGCGGGCTTCCTCCGCATCCGCGGCGACGACCCGCTCGACGCGTCGAGCGTGCACCCGGAGGCGTATCCGGTCGTGCGCGCGATGGTGAAGAAGACCGGCGGGGACGTGGCCGCGCTGATCGGCAACACGGGTGTCCTGCGGTCGTTGCGGGCCGACGACTTCGTGTCCGAGAAGTTCGGGCTGCCGACGGTGAGCGACATCCTGAAGGAGCTGGAGAAGCCCGGGCGCGACCCGCGCCCCGCCTTCAAGACCGCCACCTTCAAGGAGGGCGTCGAGAAGATCGGCGACCTGGCGGCCGGGATGGTGCTGGAGGGCGTCGTGACGAACGTCGCCGCGTTCGGGGCGTTCGTGGACATCGGGGTGCACCAGGACGGGCTGGTGCACGTGTCGGCGATGTCGCGGACGTTCGTGAAGGATCCCCGGGACGTGGTGAAGCCGGGGGACGTGGTGCGGGTGAAGGTGATGGAGGTCGACATTCCGCGGAAGCGGATTTCGTTGACGCTGCGGTTGGACGACGAGCAGCCGGCCGGGGGCCGCGCGGCGCCCTCGGGGAGCGAACGGGGCGGCCGGCCGCCCCGGCCTCGGCAGGGGGGCGGGGGTGGTGGTCGCCAGTCCCGTGGCGGCGGCGGTCGGTCCGCGCCTGCGGCGGCTCCGGCCAGTGGGGCCATGGCTGACGCGTTGCGGCGGGCGGGGCTGTTGAAGGGCGAATAGGTGGGCGGCGGGGTGGGGTGCGGGTTCGTTGCGCCTGCGGCGGGCCTGTTCCCCACCCCGCCCCTTCCCGAAACCGGGGCTCTGCCCCGGACCCCGCGCCTCAAACGCCGGCGGGGCTTGGTTTCGCGCCGGGGTGGGTGGGGCGAAGGGGCAGGGACTTCGCGCCGGGATGGGTGCTACGCAGCGCGGCTGAGAGTCAAGGCGTCCGATACCACTCGGCCCTCGTGCAGCACCGTGCGGTCCTCGCTCCGGTCCATCACCGCCGACGTCACCGTCTCCCCCTCCAGCAGGAGCAGGTCCGCCGTCGCGCCCACCGTCACGCCCGGGCGGTCCGTGGTGGACGTCAGGCGAGGAGGTCCTTCCTGGAGGATGGACGCGCCGCCCATCGTGGCCACGGCCACCGCGTGTTCGATCAGGTCGTCCGCGCGGTAGCCGTTCGTGAAGGCCAGCTGCCAGGTGCGGTCCAGCATGTCGCCGTTGCCGTACGGGGACCAGAAGTCGCGCTGGCCGTCCTCGCCGAGGCCCACCCGGACGCCCGCGGCGGTCAGGTCGGCCAGGGGCAGGGAGTGGTGGCGGGCGGGGGCCACGGTCGCCATCGCGATGTCGAGTTCGGCGAACTCCTCGATGAGGCGGCGCGTCGTCGCCTCGCTCACCGAGCCCAGGTCGTAGGCGTGCGAGATGGTCACCCGGCCCGCCATGTCCAGGGCACGCACCCGCTCGAGGATCAGGTCGACGCTGAACACCCCGAGCGCGCCCGGCTCGTGGAGGTGGATGTCGACCGGGGCGTGGTGGCGCTCGGCGAGGCCGAAGACGATGTCGAGATGGCGTACCGGGTCGCGGTCCAGGGTGCACGGGTCGATGCCGCCGACCACCGCGGCGCCGGAGGCCAGGGCCCGGTCCATCAGTTCCGGCACGCCCTTCTCGCGGAGCAGGCCCGCCTGCGGGAACGCCATGATCTCGACCTCGCACCGCCCGGCGTGCGCCTCCTTCGCCGCGAGTACGCCCTCGAACCGCTCGAGGCCGCAGTCCGCGTCGATCTGCGCGTAACTCCGTACGCGGGTGGTGCCGCGCTCGATCATCCGGCCCAGGGTGTACGTGGCCCGGCGGGCGACGTCCCACTCGTCCTCGCGCCAGTGCTCGCGGTCGTTCATCATCATGCCCCAGACGCCGGGGGCGCCCGTGTGGGGACGGAAGGGCAGGCCCATCCGCGTGGAGTCCAGGTGGCAGTGGACGTCCGAGAACGACGGCAGGGCGAGTCGTCCCCTGCCGGCCACCGTGTCCTCCGTGGCGGCCCGGGCCGGGTCGTGCGGGGTGATCGCGGTGATCACCCCGTCCTCGACGATGAGGTCGCTGGGCTCTCCGCCCCACGGACGGACGTCGCTGATCAGCATGTGGCGCATCTCCTGTGCGGGTGTGTGGGGTGTCATTCGGGCGGGAGGATTCCGGACAACGCCGTCAACGACGGCTCCCGCCCCCGTTCGATGTGCGCGTAGGCGAGCGCCGCGGCCAGGTCCGGCTTGCCCGCGTGGATCCCGGCGCAGATGTCCCGGTGCTCGGCGCACTGGACGCGGGGGTCGCGGCCCCCGGTGAGGCTGAACAGCCACTGCACCAGGCCGAGCGAGGGCTGCAGCGCGTCCCGGAGCAGCCGGTTGCCGGTCATCGCGACGATCTCCGCGTGCAGGGCGGTGTTGGCCGCCGGGATCTCGGCCGCGTCGCCGCGCGCGGTGGCGGCCTCCGCCGCCTCCATCGCCGCCCGCAGCGGCTCCCCGTCTCCCCCGGCCGCGCATGCCTCGGCGGCCCGGCGGGCGGCGAAGACCTCCAGGCTGAGGCGGAGGTCGAAGAGTTCGGCGACGTCCCGCAGCGAGAGGTCGCGTACGGAGGCGCCCCGGCGCGGCTCCATGACGACCAGGCCCTCGCCGGTCAGGCGGGTGAGCGCCTCGCGGACCGGGATGCGGGAGACGCCCAGGCTCTCGGAGAGCTCGCGTTCGCGCAGCCGTGAGCCGGGCGGGTGCGCGCCGGACAGGATGCCGGCGCGGATCGCCCGCTCGGCGTGGTCGGCGTGCGAGGCGGCGGGGTCGCCCGCTTGAGTCATCACTCGGCAACCGTAGCACTTGGTATGCCAAGCGCTACGGTTGCCGGGATCGATCAGGCTTTACTCGGGTCAGAAGCGACCTTGAGTGTCTGTTTGGTATGCCAGATGCGGTCAGACCTCGGTGACGCGGCCCTCCGACACCTCGATCCTGCGCGTCGTGCGGACCGCTTCCAGCATCCGGCGGTCGTGCGTGACCAGGAGCAGCGTTCCGGTGTACGAGTCGAGCGCCGACTCCAGCTGCTCGATCGCTGGGAGGTCCAGGTGGTTCGTGGGCTCGTCCAGCACCAGGAGATTGACGCCCCGGCCCTGGAGCAGGGCGAGCGCCGCCCGGGTGCGCTCCCCCGGCGAGAGGGTCGTCGCCGGGCGCATCACATGGTCGGCGCGCAGTCCGAACTTGGCGAGCAGCGTGCGTACGTCGGCGGGCTCGGTCTCCGGGACCGCCGCGCAGAACGCTTCGAGCAGCGTCTCCGAGCCGTGGAAGAGCCTGCGCGCCTGGTCCACCTCGCCGACCACCACGCCGGAGCCCAGACTCGCGTGCCCCGAGTCCAGCGGGAGGCGGCCGAGCAGCGCGGCCAGCAGGGTCGACTTCCCGGAGCCGTTGGCGCCCGTGATGGCGACCCGGTCCGCCCAGTCGATCTGGAGCGAGGCGGGGCCGAACACGAAGTCACCGCGGACGACGCGGGCTTCGCGGAGGGTGGCGACCACCGAACCGGAGCGGGGCGCGGAGGCGATCTCCATGCGCAGCTCCCACTCCTTGCGGGGCTCCTCCACCACGTCGAGCCGTTCGATCATGCGCTGCGTCTGCCGGGCCTTGGCGGCCTGCTTCTCACTGGACTCGCTGCGGAACTTGCGGCCGATCTTGTCGGAGTCGGTGGCCTTGCGGCGGGCGTTCTTGACGCCCTTGTCCATCCAGGAGCGCTGCATCAGGGCGCGGCTCTCCAGCGCCGAGCGCTTGTCGGCGTACTCCTCGTACTCCTCGCGGGCGTGCCGCCGGGCGCGCTCGCGCTCCTCCAGGTAGGCCGCGTACCCACCGCCGTACAGGTTGATCTGCTGCTGGGCCAGGTCGAGTTCGAGGACCTTGGTGACCGTCCGCATCAGGAACTCGCGGTCGTGGCTGATGACGACGGTGCCGGAGCGCAGCCCGGAGACGTACTTCTCCAGGCGTTCCAGGCCGTCCAGGTCCAGGTCGTTGGTCGGCTCGTCCAGCAGGAAGACGTCGTAGCGCGACAGCAGGAGGGAGGCGAGCCCGGCGCGGGCGGCCTGGCCGCCGGAGAGCGCGGACATCGGCAGGTCGAGGCCGACGGTGAGGCCGAGTTCGGCGGCGGTCTCCTCGGCGCGCTCGTCCAGGTCCGCCCCGCCGAGGGACAACCAGCGCTCCAGGGACTCGGAATAGGCGTCGTCCGCGCCGGGAGCGCCCTCGACCAGGGCCTCCGTGGCGGCGTCCATGGCGGTCTGGGCCTCGGCGACGCCGGTCCGGCGGGCCAGGAACTCCCGTACGGTCTCGCCGGGGCGCCGCTCGGGCTCCTGGGGCAGGTGGCCGACGGTGGCGGTCGGCGGGGAGAGCCGCAGCTCCCCCTCGTCCGGACGGTCGAGGCCGGCCAGCAGCCGGAGCAGGGACGATTTTCCGGCACCGTTGACTCCGACGAGACCGATCACGTCACCGGGGGCGACCACGAGGTCGAGTCCGGCGAACAGCGTGCGGTCGCCGTGTCCGGCGGCGAGATCCTTGGCGACGAGAGTGGCAGTCATCAGGATGCAGATCCTAATCGGCCCGGGGCGCTCTGCCGGGCGCGCGGGACACCGCCTAGGGTCCGGGAGGTGAGGCAGGCGGACCGGGAGGCGGCAGTGGTGGCGGACGTGATCGTGGTGGGCGGCGGGGTCAGCGGACTGACCACGGCGAAGGTGCTGGCCGAGCGCGGCCACCGGGTGCGGGTGTGGTCGCGGGAAGCGGCCGGCGACACGACGTCGGCCGTGGCGGGCGCCCTGTGGTGGCCCTATCGCATCGAGCCGCTGGACCGCGTCGGCGACTGGTCGCTGGCCGCGCTGCGGTGGTACGAGGAGCTGGCCGTACGCCCGGAGGAGACCGGCGTACGCCTGGTCGACGGGCTCCACCGGGGTGAGCGCCTGGCGAACCTCGGACCGTGGGCCGGGGAGCTGGAGGGCGCCGTGGAGACGGCCGACGGTCTGCGGTGCCGGCTGCCGCTGATCGACATGCCGGCGCACCTGGCGTGGCTGGAGGACCGGGTGCGGGCGGCCGGGGGCACGGTCGAGCGCCGCACGGTCACCTCGTTCGCCGAGGCCGCCGCGGAGGCGGGGACGGTGGTCAACTGCGCCGGTCTCGGCGCCCGCGACCTGGTCCCGGATGCCGGGGTGCGCCCCGTGCGCGGGCAGCTGGTCCTGGTCGAGAATCCGGGGATACGGGAGTGGTTCACGGAGGCCGACCCGGCGTCGATCGAGACCACGTACTTCTTCCCGCAGCCCGGCCGCCTGGTGCTGGGCGGCACGGCGGTGGCCGACGACTGGACCTCCGCGCCCGATCCCCGTACGGCCGGGGAGATCGTGGCGCGGTGCGCCCGGGTCCGCCCGGAGATCGCCGACGCGAAGGTCATCGGCCACCGCGTGGGCCTCCGCCCGGCCCGCGACGCGGGGGTCCGCATCGAGACGGAGGCCCTTCCCGGCGGTGCCCGGCTGGTGCACAACTACGGCCACGGGGGCGCGGGAGTGACGGTGGCCCTGGGCTGCGCGCGGGAGGCGGCGCGGCTGGTGGAGTAGGTCCCCGAAGCGCGGCCCGGCGAGGGGAGCCGCCGGGCCGCGCGGGATCAGGCCGGGCTGGAGCCCCCCGGTTTGTCGCCGCCGTGGCGTTCCGTGGTGATCTGGCTGCCGCCCGGGCCGATACGGATCTCGAAGTCGCCGTCGTACTTGGCGTGGCCCTCGATGACCGCGGACTCCACGGCCTCCACGCCGAACTCGCGGCGCACGATCAGGGGGTCCTGGCGCAGGTCGCGCATCAGGGCCACGCACATGCAGATCATGACGATGGTGAAGGGCGCCGCGACCAGGATGGTCAGGTTCTGGAGGCCCGCCAGGGCGTCGCCCTTGCCGTTGCCGATGAGGAGCATGATGGCGGCGACCGCACCGGTGACGACGCCCCAGAAGATGACGACCCACTTGGCGGGCTCCAGGATGCCCTTCTGGGACAGGGTGCCCATCACGATGGACGCCGCGTCCGCGCCGGAGACGAAGAAGATGCCGACGAGGACCATCACTAGGATGCTCATCAGCGTGGCGACGGGGAACTGCTGCAGCACCCCGAAGAGCTGCGCCTCCTGGGTGTCGGCACCGCGCAGCTCGCCCGCCTCCTGGAGCTTGATGGCGGTGCCGCCGAAGATGGCGAACCAGATCAGGCTGACCGTGCTGGGCACCAGGATGACCCCGCCGATGAACTGGCGGATGGTGCGGCCCTTGCTGATGCGGGCGATGAACATGCCGACGAAGGGCGTCCAGGAGATCCACCAGGCCCAGTAGAAGACGGTCCAGCTGCCCAGCCAGTCCGCGACCTCGCCCTCACCGGTGGCCTCGGTGCGGCCCGCGAGCTGCGGGAGGTCGCCGAAGTAGGCGGCGATCGAGGTGGGCACGAGGTCGAGCACGATGATCGTGGGGCCCGCGATGAAGACGAACACGGCCAGGATCAGGGCGAGCACCATGTTGATGTTGGAGAGCCACTGGATGCCCTTCTCCACACCGGAGACCGCCGAGGCGATGAACGCGACGGTCAGCACGGCGATGATCAGGACGAGCAGCCCGGTGCCGGTCTTCTCCTTCCAGTTCAGTTCGTGGAAGCCGCTGCCGATCTGAAGGGCGCCGAGGCCCAGCGAGGCGGCCGAGCCGAAGAGGGTCGCGAAGATGGCCAGGATGTCGATGAACCGGCCGAGGCCGCCGTGGGCGTGGCGGGGACCGATCAGCGGCTCGAAGACGGCGCTGATGGTCTGCCGCCTGCGCCGCCGGAACGTGCTGTACGCGATGCCGAGGCCGACCACGGCGTAGATCGCCCACGGGTGCAGCGTCCAGTGGAAGAGGGTGGTGGCCATCGCCGTCTGCATCGCCTCGGCCGCGTCGGCGGGGTGGGTGCCGGGCGGCGGGTCGGTGAAGTGGGCCAGCGGCTCGCTGACCCCGTAGAACATCAGGCCGATGCCCATGCCGGCGCTGAACATCATCGCGACCCAGGAGACCGTGCGGAACTCCGGCTCCTCGTCCTCCTGGCCGAGCGTGATGTTTCCGTACCGGCTGATCGCGAGCCACAGGGCGAAGACCACGAATCCGGACGCGGCCAGCATGAAGGCCCAACCGCCGTTGTGGATCAGGCCGTTGAGGGCCTTGTCGGAGACGTCCTCCAGCGAGTCGGTGGCGGTGGCCCCCCAGATGACGAAGGCCAGGGTGAGGCCGGCCGTGACGCCGAACACCACCCGGTCGGTGACGGGGCGCCGGTGCTGTCCCGGGTCGCCGGGGAGGTCGGCCGTCACCGGCACGTCCCCTCTGCCGCCCGTTCTCTGATCGTCCTGCGACACGAATGGCACCTTTCACGGAAACTGACAAATCGCTCTCCGTAGGCAGTACCACACCCAAAGCGCATCTTTCGGGATCAACAAGCGGTATCGGGTTGACCGTTTGTGAGGTGATATGCGGCTCTCGGGTCCAGGAGGAGCGGAATCAGCTTCCGGGCCGGCTGCCGCAGGGGTACGTAGATCCCGGCGCCATCGGGCCGGGAGGTGACGGCGTGCAGCGCGAGTTCGTCCCGGACGCGCGCGAACTGCCCGGCCGTGAGGCGGTAGCCGCAGGGCGGGTCGGCGAGGGTGTCGCCCGGCGCCGGGGCCTCGTCGTCCGAGTCCCCGAGGAACACCGGGCCCCGGTCCTCGGCCCCCGCCGCGCGGGAGGCCGCGGTGGCGGCGGCGATGCCCGCCCGTTGCTCGTCCGCGTACCGGAGGAGCGCCTTGAGGGCCACGAGTTGCGAGGCCACGCGGCGGCGGGCGGCGCGGGCGGGGTCGGCGCGCTCCTCGGCGGAGAGCGCGTCCGTACGGGATTCGGCCAGCAGTCCGATCGCATGGGTGAGACCCGCGAGGTTGCGCAGGATGCGCTCCTGGCCGTCCCCGGCGGTCCGCTTGACCGGGTGGCCGGTGGCCGGGTCGGTCCAGACGCCGTACAGACCGGTGCCGAACCCGGCCCTCTCGACGGCGGGCCGGACCCGGTCCAGGGCAAGCGCCCGCGCCTCGTCGTGCAGCCGCTCGTCGGTGTTGGGGTTGCGGGGCCAGAGGACGAGCAGGTCCTTGTCGTAGTACGGCGCGGTCGCGGCGTACTCGTGCAAGTCCTCGATCACATCGGGCTCGTGGTCACGCAGTACGGCGGCGACGGCACGGGCCTCCGGGCTGCGCAGGGCGAGGTGGTCGCGGTTGACGTCCACGCCGTCGGCGTTCGTCCTGCTTCCCCCGGCCAGACCGTCGGGGTTGGCGGTGGGCACGACCAGGATCTCGGTCCGGGCGAGGAGGGCCCGGGTGCGCGCGTCGGTGGCGTACGCGAGGTCCCGGACCGTGCTCAGGCACGCCTCGCGCGCGGCGGGTTCGTCGCCGTGCTGGCCACAGACCAGGAGCACGGTGAGCGCGTCGGGGTCGGCGCTGCCGATCCGGACGAGGCGCAGGGGGCGGCCCCGGGCCGTGGTGCCGATCCGCCGCACGGAGACCCGGTCTCCGCGCCGGGCGAGGTTCGCGAGGAGAGACGCCTCCTCGGACTGCCGGGTCCAGCGCGCTCCGCCGGAGACCTCGAAGCCGGTACGGGGCACGGTGGCGCGGGCGGCGTCCGAGGGGACGGTGAGCAGGGGGACGGTCAGCGCGGCGGCGGCGACCGCCAGGGCGAGATCGCGGGCACGGCCGCGCCGGGGCAGCCGCCGTCCCCCGGCCGTCGGCGCGATCGGCATGGCGGGAAGGTACTGCGGCGGCGCGGCACGCGGTAGCCCCGTGCACGGGGGATTTCCGGAACCGGGCAGGCGGCTCCGGCCCGTTGGACCCCGGTCCGGGACCGCCCCGGCCTCGGACAGGCCCTAGGTGTTCTGTCCCGGGAGGTTGTGGACGGGTGATGCACGTCTCGACTGAGGGATCTTGAATGGGTGAGGGCCTTCCGGGTTCGGTGTGGATTGCGAC